>JAUNGQ010000012.1 GCA_030524285.1 Eubacteriales bacterium | reverse complement strand
CCTAAAAGGATAATCGAACTACCAGTTACCACAGTTCACAGAGAACTCCTAAGCGGTAGGCCGGAGGTTCGAATCCTCTCAGGGACGCCATACATTGGCCGAAAACTCTGCTTGAACAGGGTTTTTGGCTTTTTTGTTTTAGCCGTTCCAAATAGTTGACGAATCAACGATTGTATGTTATGATACGCTATAAGTAGTTGATCTATCAACGAACAGGAAAATGGAGAACAAATAATGCACAGACCGATCACAAGTATGATTACGCTTCTCTCCCGAAAAAGTCAGGGATGCATTGGAGAGATCGTCAGCCCATATGACCTTACTGTGGCAGAACAGCCGTTTTTTATGGCAATTCAGCATCACAGAGGTATCACGCAGGAAGAATTGACTACACTGGTTGGTGTAGACAAGGCAGCAACTGCCAGAGCTGTAAAATCACTCGAGCAGAAAGGCTTTTTAACGCGGCGGCAGGACGAACAGGACAGACGGCAGAACCGTATTTATCCAACTGAAAAAACACTGACGCTTGGTCCGGAAGTGCGGAAACAGCTTTTATGTCTAAATAATCAGATTATCGAAGGAATTACACCAGAGGAAGCCGACATCGTGTCGCAAGCGCTTATAAAAATCGAACAGAATTTTTCAAAAATAAAACAATCTGCTGGAAAAGAGGCAAAAAAATGAGACCAGTAAACAGAGAAGTCCCCGCCGGAGAGAATCCGCTTGGTTATGCCCCGGTCATGGGATTGATTGTAAAATTCGCCATTCCATCTATAATCAGTATGCTGGTTATGGCGGCTTATAATATTACAGATCAGATTTTTATCGGTAATGTTGTCGGAATGCTCGGTAATGCGGCAACCAACGTGGCCTTTCCGGTTGTAACGCTTACGATGGCGTTCGCACAGATGGTAGGCATCGGAACTGCCGCTAATTTTAACCTTCATATGGGAGCAAAGCGGCAAGAAGAAGCTAAAAAATATCTGGGGACCGGATTGACACTGATGGTTATATTTGGCGTTCTGATTCTTAGTTTTATCCTGATTTTCAAGCGCCAGATTCTGCTGGTATGCGGCGCAACGGAAGCTGTTTTTCCATATGCGCTGCGCTATTTGAGCATTACAGCGATCGGCCTTCCATTTCTTCTGATGGGCAATGCAGGCAGCAACTTAATCCGTGCAGACGGCAGCCCGGCATATTCCATGTTTTGTACGGTAAGCGGCGCATTGCTCAATGTCTTTCTGGACTGGCTGTTTCTATTTGTATTCCAGTGGGGCATTCAGGGCGCTGCCATTGCAACCGTGATTGGTCAGATCATTTCTTTTATATTGTGTATCGCCTATTTCCCCCGATTCAAATCCTTCCGTATCCATCCCAACATGCTGGGAATCCGTTGGAGATACCTGACCGACATTGTAAAGCTCGGCACCTCCAATTTCATCAACCATATGATTATGATGCTGGTGAATATTACGCTGAACAATGTTTTGACCAAATACGGCGCACAATCCATTTATGGCAGTGATATTCCATTGGCAGTTTCCGGTGTTGTTGCGAAATTAAACAGCATCCTGATTGCATTTGGCGTCGGTTTGGCGCAGGGCTGTCAACCAATCTGGGGCTTTAATATGGGTGCCAAAAATTATAACCGCGTAAAGGAAGCCTATAAAAAGGCAGTTACTACAGCATTGATCATCGGATTGTTTGTATTTGCGGCCTTCCAGCTGTTTCCGACGCAGATTGTCAAAATTTTTGGCAGCGGTGAAGCGTTGTATTTCCAGTTTGCCGAACAATATATGCGTATTTATATGATGATGGTATGTATATACAATATCCAGCCAATCACGGTCAATTATTTTACCGGAACGGGCAACGTACATCAGGGCATTATCATTTCCCTATCCAGACAGGGCTTTTTCCTAATTCCGTTGCTTCTGCTCCTACCGCTGTTCTTTGGCATTAACGGTGTACTGTATGCTGCACCGATTGCCGATTCTCTTGCCTGCATACTTTGCCTGTCGATGGTAGCAATCAATTTCAAAAAACTCAGTACCGGAAATATACCATAACAGCGTGATCTGGTCCATTGCAAACAGAATTTATAATACGCATTTCCGTCTGCCACAAAACCTCTCTTTTTTGTGCAAATATGGAGAGGAAATTGTTTGAAAAATGTTTTATCATAATATATATAAGTTTTCTATGCGGTCAGGGAGGTATTCAAATGGAATGGGTTGACAGATTAAATCAAAGTATGCACTATATTGAGGAGCATCTGACAAATGAAATAAACTACGATCAGCTTGCTCAAATTGCCTGTTGTTCTACATATCATTTCCAAAGGATGTTCACTTATATGGCAGGTATGACGTTGTCAGAATACATCCGCAGGAGAAAAATGTCTCTAGCAGCGGTAGATTTGCAGGGTGGACAGAAAAAAATTATCGATATTGCAGAAAAATATGGCTATCGTTCCCCAACCGCATTCAACAGAGCCTTTCAGAGTGTTCACGGTATCGCCCCATCTGCCGTTCGTGGGGAAGGTATACTGGTAAAATCTTTTCCCCCTATTACATTTACGATTTCTGTAAAAGGCGCCGCCGAAATGAAGTATCGTATTGAAACAAAGGACACGTTTCGTATTATTGGTATCTCCGCCCCGCTCCATCAGGAGATTGAGAAAAATTTCTCCATCGTTCCCAACATGTGGCAGAATGCTGCCAGCAATGGCACGATACAAAAACTGGCAGAGCTGATGGATTCACAGCCCATGGGACTTTTGGGTGTGAGTGCCTGCAACGACGCGGAACAATGGAACTATTTTATCGCGGTTGCAAGCACAAAGGAAACCGACGTATTGGAGGAATATACTATTCCCGCATCTACTTGGGCAATTTTCTCCGGCGCAGGAACCAACCTGTCGATTCAAGAGCTGGAACAGCGGATTGTAACCGAATGGCTCCCGACTTCGGGCTATGAGTATGCAAATGCGCCTGACATTGAGGTTTATATCAACCCGGACCCGCAAAATGCACAGTATGAGGTATGGATTCCTGTGACGAAGAAACAGATATAACAGAAAAACACAGCCCCGAAAACGCCACTTTGCAGCGAATTTCGGGGCTGTTGCTTCATTTTCGATAGCAGCGAAAAAAGAGGGAAAGGATTTCTCCCTTCCCTCTCAGAATATGTCGGATGGAATTAGCCGAACAACGGTTCAGCCCGAACGTTCCAGCGATATTACTTGAACTGCTTAATCAGTTCCTCTACCTTATCTACACAGCCGCCGCAATGGGTACTTGCACCGGTAGCCTCCTGAACAGCCTCAAGCGTGGTATTTCCAGCTTCGACAGCGGCCTTGATATCACCTACAGTGACATCACCGCAGAAGCATACGGTTTCATTCAAATCCATATTCGTCACCTCTTAGCCGAAATAACGATCCAGCAGGCCCTTCAGTGCACGGCCATGACGAGCCTCGTCGCGAGCCATCTCATGAACGGTGTCATGGATTGCATCCAGGCCGTTCTTCTTTGCGCACTTAGCCAGATCAAACTTGCCCTGCGTTGCGCCGAACTCACAGTCAACACGCCATGCCAGGTTGTCCTTGGTGGTAGCCTTCATGTTCGGCTCCAGAGTCTCGCCCAGCAGCTCTGCGAACTTGGATGCATGTTCAGCTTCTTCGTAAGCAGCCTTCTCCCAGTACAGACCGATTTCCGGATAGCCTTCACGATGTGCGATGCGTGCCATGCACAGATACATACCAACCTCAGTACACTCGCCATTGAAGTTCGCCTTCAACTGTTCCAGGATGTACTCCTTATCCTCTGCGGAAACGTTATCGTTATTTGCAACGGTCTTCTCGTAAACGCCATACTCATGCTCAGCAGCCAGTGTGATCTCGCCACTCATTTCCTTAAACATCTTTGCCGGAGCATTGCAGGTTGGACATTTTTCCGGAGCTGCGTCGCCTTCAAAAACATAACCACATACGGTACATACAAACTTAGCCATAGTAATATTCTCCTTGTCTAAATTAATTTTTTACGTGTCTGCCTTTGGTACAAACTGTGCCAGCGGCAAATCGTACAGTTTACTACGTATATCCTGATTGATTGCACCGAACAGCCGATGAAATGTGCATTCATTTTTCTGCTGCACATGGCTGCAATCAAATTCACTGCTGAGGCAGTGGTTGATTTCAATCGGCCCATCAATCACTTCAATAATTTCCCCAAGGGAAATTTCTTCCGCCGGTCTTGCGATTTTATAGCCGCCGCAGACACCTTTATAGGATGCCGTGAGCTCTGCCTGCGTTAACCGGCGCAGGATCTTCAATGCGAACCGGGATGGAACACCGCTGTCATCTGCAATCTGCTTCGCGCTGAGCTTTTCATCACACTTCGCCAGACAATACATAATTCGGATTGCATAATCCGCTTCGTGCGTGATCCGCATGATCCACCTCCGTATTCACTCTTCGTTCCATGGTTATAGTATAGCGAGTTCTTATTGTTTTGTCAAGTGATAATGATTATTATTTTTATTTTTCTCAACATTTTTTTACGCGAAAAAATTGAAAAAATAGTTGACATACTTTGCCTGCCGATGTATAATATCAATTGTCGCTGAGAGATGCGACAGGAAATGATGAGAAATCATTTCTCCCTCAGTTGCTCATAACAACTCAACATGCGACTGTGGCGGAATAGGCAGACGCGCACGTTTGAGGGGCGTGTGGGCAACCGTGCCGGTTCAAGTCCGGCCAGTCGCACCAATATGCAGATGTGGCGGAATGGCAGACGCGCTAGCTTCAGGTGCTAGTGTTCGCAAGGACGTGAGGGTTCAAGTCCCTCCATCTGCACCAACGTGGATCAGGCTGTGTGCCCCACCTCGGTATGTCTCTACCGTGTAAAAATGAAGAGGCGCAAACGCAGATGTGGCGGAATGGCAGACGCGCTAGCTTCAGGTGCTAGTGCTCGCAAGGGCGTGAGGGTTCAAGTCCCTCCATCTGCACCAAATCGGAACAAGCAAAGCTTGTTCCGATTTTTTTTATGCAATTAAAAATCTGTCATCCACTTTTGCTGTCATACCTCCCCTGCCTGTCTGCATAAGCTGTAGCAAATGAGAGGGGGATGTCTATGACCGGAAGCGGCGGACTCAGTTCAGGAGAGGTACAGCTGTCCCGACAGCAGCACGGCTCCAATGGTCTGGAAAAACAATCGGGTAATCCACTGCTTTCCCGGTTTTTAGAAGGCTTTTCTGATCCCATTATCCGTATTTTGCTCATTGCACTGTGTATTAACATTGTTTTTATGCTCCGCGGTGCGCCATGGTTTGAAACTGCGGGTATTGCTGTTGCTGTTTTTTTGGCAACCTTTGTTTCCGCTTTATCTGAATATGGCAGCGATGCCGCGTTCCAGCGCATGCAAGCGGAAGCTTCTGCTGTGACCTGCCGTGTCCGCCGTGACGGCGGTATGGTTTCCAGCATTCCATCGGATGATGTTGTATGCGGTGATCTTGTTCTGCTGCAAGCAGGCGAATCGGTTCCTGCCGACGGCTTCTTACGGGAAGGCGCACTGGAGGTTGACCAGGCTGCTCTGACAGGTGAAAGCCGGGAAATCCATAAAACACCGGATTCCGAACAATCGTCCCTGCTCCGCGGCAGCGTCATTGTCTCCGGAGAAGGCCTGATGGAAGTCACAGCTGTTGGCAGTAACACCATGTATGGCAGTATGGCAAAGCAATTACAGGAGGATACGCGGGAAAGTCCGTTACATGTACGGCTGGATGCGCTTGCCGGAAGCATTAGCCGACTCGGTATAGCAGCTGCTATTCTTGTAGCAGCTTCCGATCTGTTTCTCTCCCTGTTTGTACAAAATGGACTATCCCAGGGCATTGCTGCGATTTTACAGCATATCCTGCACGCTGTCACCCTTGCTGTGACGGTTCTCGTCGTAGCCGTACCAGAGGGTCTGCCCATGATGATTACCGTTGTGTTGTCCTCAAATATGGTGCGTATGATGCGGGACCATGTACTGGTTCGTCGGCTCACCGGTATTGAAACTGCCGGCAGTATGAATATTTTATTCACGGACAAAACCGGCACGCTGACCTGCGGACGTATGACAGCCGAGCTGATTTTTACCGGCGACGGAACACGGTTTGACAGTATGTCTTCTTTCCAAAACAGTGCGCCGGCATTATTTCAGCAGGTTTATGCAGACTGTCGGTACAATTCCGGTGGTATGATATCCGCAGGCAATGTCACCGGCGGAAATGCAACGGACCGCGCTTTGTTATATGCCATCCTGCCAATGGCGGCAACAGAGTCTACCCTTCCCATCGGTGAAAAGATCCCGTTTGATTCCCGCCGGAAATATGCTGCGGTACGTCTTCCTTCGCGTGCATTGACTCTGGTACGAGGCGCCCCGGAAATCCTGCTTCCGTATTGTACACAATTTCTTACACCGGATGGCAGAATTCATTCACTTTCAAAAGACATTCCACGGAGGATATTGCAGGAGCAGGCTGCGGAGGGCGGACGTGTCATTGCTATGGCGATTACAGACCGTGCTGTGACAGCGGAGCATATCCCTACGGGTTTGACGCTGACAGCTTTGATTGTATTGCGCGATCCGGTACGCAGAGAAACCCCGCAGGCTGTCCATCAATTAAAATCCGCCGGAATCCGCACGATTATGCTGACAGGCGATCATCCCGATACCGCCCGTGCTGTGGCAAAGCGGTGCGGTCTGATATCTGGCAAGCAGGATATCATTGCAGACAGCAAACAATTAGCTGCATGGTCCGATCGCGAGCTGGAGCAATGTCTGCCACAGCTTTCTGTTGTTGCACGCGCCCTTCCATCCGATAAGGTACGTCTGGTACAGGCCGCACAACGACTTGGACTGGTTGCCGGTATGACCGGAGACGGTGTCAATGATGCCCCGGCATTGAAGCTTGCAGATATTGGTTTCGCCATGGGCAGTGGTACTGCGGTTGCCAAAGAAGCCGGTGACATTGTCATCACAGACGATAATTTAGCTTCAATTGCCCGTGCAGTCCTGTATGGACGGACGATTTTTAAAAGCATCCGAAAGTTCCTTGTTTTCCAGTTAACCATGAATGTCTGTGCGGTTGGCGTTTCCATCGCCGGTCCTTTGATTGGTATTGATACACCAGTTACAGTCATGCAAATGCTTTGGATTAACCTGATTATGGATACGCTTGCCGGACTTGCTTTTTCCGGAGAACCGCCTTTGAAGGAATATATGCAGGAAGAACCCAAATGCCGGGAAGAGCCGGTTTTAAACAGTTATATGAAAGGACAGATTGCCTTTACCGGTGTCTATACCATTATATTATGTATCCTGTTTCTATGGGCTGCGCCTGTGCGCCGTTTTTTCTGCTATGCGGCAGAACCGCTGCGGTTTCTAACTGCATTTTTTGCATTGTTCATTTTCTGCGGTATTTTCAATGCCTTCAATGCCCGTACCCATCGCCTGAATTTATTGGCATATATCTGGAAAAATCCTTTGTTTGTGTGCATCATGGCTGTAGTTGCGGTGGTACAATTGGCTTTGATTTATTTCGGCGGCGCACTGTTCCGTACAACGCCCTTGCCTCTGTTTGATCTTGCTGCCGCTGTTGTACTGGCAGCCACGGTCATTCCTGTGGATTTCGGACGCAAGCTGTGGCTGCGTATGCGCGGAAAGGAACGAAATTTTTGATAAAAGATAACGCGTTTTCTTGTATTTGAAATACCTTTTCATTATACTATTCAATGAAAAAAGCAGTGATCATCCATTATGTATCACGTATAGGTGGAGAAAACCCCGGAGTCGCAGCTCCGGGCGTTTTTCAGTTTTTTTTGTAACATTTGACGAAGGTATTGCAATTCATATACAAATGTAGTATACTTTTTTTTGTCAAGAAAATAACATTGTTCTTCAGGGCAGGGTGGAACTCCCTACCGGCGGTACAGCCCGCGACCCGCTGGAATTGATTCCCGCGGCTGATTCGGTGAAATTCCGGAGCCGACAGTCACAGTCTGGATGGAAGAAGACGCAATCGAGGCATGTTACAATGTCTCCCCTTTTCCGTGCCCTGTTTCGCGTACACCGCAAACAGGCATTTTTTATGCGCCCTGTTTTATGTTGAAAACAGGGTTTTTTTACGTTTGCACTACAGTGCGCTATGCAAAATGCTCTGCGGAACCGGAAATTTGTTGCTTTGGAGCTGATATGAAATGACGGATAGGAAAACAACCGATCAAAACTACATGCGCCGTGCACTGGAGCTGGCAAAGCGCGGTGCCGGACATGTTTCCCCCAATCCCATGGTTGGCGCTGTCATCGTCAAGGATGACCGCATCATTGGCGAGGGCTGGCATGAACGCATCGGCGGGCTGCACGCAGAACGCAATGCCTTCCTGCATTGTACAGAAGACTGCACCGGCGCAACCATTTATGTCACACTGGAGCCATGCTGCCACTGGGGCCGTACACCACCGTGCACCGAAGCGATTTTAGAGCATAAAATCCGACGTGTCGTCGTAGCCTGTCTGGACCCAAATCCACTGGTTGCAGGCAAGGGTTTGCAGATTCTGCGGGATGCCGGTATCGAATGTGTTTCCGGTGTGCTCGAAGAGGAATGCCATGCACTCAACGAGGTATTTTTCCACTATATTACCACCAGAACACCGTACGTTGTCATGAAATACGCTATGACGCTGGATGGCAAAATCGCCGCTTATACCGGCGATTCCAGATGGATCACCGGAGAGGCTGCACGCGAGCATGTACATCACACCCGTAAACAGTTAAGCTCCATTCTGGTGGGTATCGGTACCGTTTTGGCAGATGACCCAATGCTCAACTGCCGGATTGAATCCGGTGTTGATCCACTTCGTCTGATCTGTGACAGTAATCTGCGCACGCCGCTGGACAGTCAGCTTGTCCGTACGGCAAAGGATATTCCAACATGGATTTTCTGTGCTCATGCAGATGTTGCCCGGAAAACCGCACTCGAAAACGCCGGTGTTCATGTCATTCCCATGCCGGATGAATCTGGCACACACGTCGATTTAAAGGCGATGATGGCATATCTCGGCAAGGAACAGATCGACAGCGTACTGTTGGAGGGCGGCGGAACCTTAAACGGTGAAGCGCTTCGCCTTGGGCTTGTCCATGCAGTACAGGCATATATCGCCCCCAAGCTGATTGGCGGCGCAGATGCACACGGTCCGGTTGGCGGTATCGGCATTGCAAAAATGGCAGATGCACTGACACTGGAAAATCTTACAATCACACGGCTTGGAGATGATCTCCTGATGGAAGGCCGTATCCGAAAGGACTGAATTCATGTTTACCGGAATTGTTGAAGAAGTCGGTGAAATTACCGGCCTGCGCCAGACGGCAACCAGTACCGTGCTCGGTATCCATGCCAAAACGGTTCTGGGTGGTACCAAGCTGGGCGATTCGATCGCAGTCAACGGCGTATGTCTGACGGTTGTCCGGCTGACTGGCGATGGCTTTGAAGGCGATGTCATGCCGGAAACCATGCGCCGTACCAATCTCGGTGCCCTGCGCCCGAAATCCCGCGTCAATCTGGAACGTGCGATGGCAGCAGACGGACGCTTCGGCGGTCATATTGTCGCCGGACACGTGGATGGAACCGGTACGATCACAGACCTGTCCCCGGAGGGCAACGCGGTCTGGGTGACGGTTTCCGCAGCGCCGAATATCCTGCGCTATATTGTAGAAAAAGGCTCGATTACCATCGATGGTATCAGCCTGACCGTCGCATATGTCGACGATACCTGTTTTAAGGTTTCCATTATCCCCCATACCGGACAGGAAACCACCTTGCTCACACGAAAACCCGGCTATGTCGTGAATCTGGAATGCGACATCGTCGGAAAATATATTGAAAAGCTTATGAAGCCCGCGCCGGAGGAAATGCAAACTGAAACTTCCGGCGGTCTGACCGTTGATTTTCTCGCCGGTCACGGGTTTATCTGATTGGAGGATTCATACTATCATGGCTGATTTTGCAACCATCGAGGAGGCGCTGGACGCGCTGCGGGCAGGCAAGAATATTCTTGTAACCGATGACCCGGACCGCGAAAATGAAGGCGATATCATTTGCGCCGCACAGTTCGCAACCACAGAAAATGTAAACTTCATGGCTACCTACGCCAAGGGCCTGATCTGTATGCCGATGAGCGGTGATTACTGCGACAAGCTCGGCCTGTCAGCAATGGTGGAAAAGAACACCGATAACCATGAAACTGCATTCACGGTTTCCATCGATCATATCAAGACTACCACCGGTATCTCTGCGGTGGAACGTTCGCTCACTGCAATGATGACGGTCAATCCGGAGGCGAAACCGGAGGATTTCCGCCGCCCGGGTCATATGTTCCCGCTTCGTGCACGCGAAGGCGGTGTCCTGATCCGTTCCGGTCATACCGAAGCTACCGTTGATCTGTGCCGTCTGGCAGGACTTGCACCGGTTGGCCTGTGCTGTGAGATCATGCGCGAGGATGGTACCATGATGCGTACCACGGAACTGATCGAATTTGCAAAGGAACACAATCTTGTTATGATTTCCATTGCAGACCTGATCGCCTACCGTATGCGCGACAAGGAAGAATCTCTGGTTAAAGAGGTTGCCTGCGCAGATATGCCGACGAAATACGGTCATTTCAAAATTCACGGCTTTGTCAACAAGCTGTCCGGCGAGCATCATGTTGCCCTGACGATGGGTGATATTGCAGATGGCAAGCCGGTGCTCTGCCGTGTGCATTCCGAGTGCCTGACCGGTGATACCTTCGGTTCCGCACGCTGCGACTGTGGCGAACAGCTTGCCGCAGCACTCACAGCGATTGCAAAGGAAGGCCGCGGTATGCTGCTGTATCTGCGGCAGGAGGGACGCGGCATTGGTCTGATTAACAAGCTGCGTGCCTATGAGCTGCAAGAGCAGGGCTATGACACCGTTGACGCCAACATCAAGCTTGGTTTTGCACCCGATCTGCGTGAATACGGCATGGGCGCACAGATTCTGGTTGCGCTCGGCGTGCATCAGCTTCGCCTGATGACCAATAACCCAACCAAGATTCATGGTCTGTCCGGCTATGGTCTGGAAATTGTAGAACGTGTTCCGATTCAAATTGCTGCCAATCCGGTAGATGCATTCTATCTGAAAACCAAGCAGGAACGCATGGATCATATGACAGAATACAAATAAGTTCATGTATCACGTGAAAATACAGGAGGAAAATCCATTATGAAACTGTTAGAAGGAAATGTAGTAGGTACTGGTCTGAAGGTTGGCATTGTTGCTGCCCGTTTCAATGAATTTATCGTCGGCAAGCTGGTTTCCGGCGCACAGGATGCACTGGTACGTCATGGCGTTGCGTCCGATGATATCGAAATTGCATGGGTTCCGGGCGCATTTGAAATCCCGCTGATTGCCCAGAAGATGGCAAATTCCGGCAAGTATGACATGGTTCTTTGCCTTGGCGCTGTTATCCGCGGTTCCACATCCCATTATGACCTCGTTTGCAACGAGTGTGCAAAGGGCGTGGCACAGGTTTCCCTGTCCTCCGGCATTCCGGTACTGTTCGGCGTCGTTACCACCGATTCCATTGAGCAGGCGATTGAGCGTGCCGGCACCAAGGCAGGCAACAAGGGATATGACGTTGCATGCTCCGGCATTGAGATGGCAAACCTCATCCGTAATCTGTAAAACAAAAAGCCTCCCTCTTTGAGGGAGCCTTGTCAGGAAAGTAATATTATCAAGAAAGGACACCCATTTTCCGGGTGTCCTTTGTTCCTTTCCAGCGCTTACTTCTTTTCCGTAAACTCACCGACGTAGCAGGTTTCCATCATCTTACGCACTTCATCCAAATCCTTGGTATGACCCAGAACCCACATCAGCTTAACAGCTGCAGCCTCAATGCTCATATCATATACAGAAAGTGCGCCCTCGCGTGCTGCCTGCACATTGACATCATACACGGTCAGATCAACATAGCCATATTTGCACTGGGTTGCAATCAAAACAGCAACGCCAAACTGCTTTGCCCGCTTCAGGCACGGCAGCAGATTACGCTGCTGATTCGGAATGCCGCCGCAGCCGAATGCCTCCAGAATAATACCATAATAGCCCATACCCAGCATGGATTCCAGCTGCTTTGGCTCAATACCCGGCAGCAGCTTGAGCTGCACTACCTTCGGCTCCAGTTTGGTATCCAGAATCAAAGCTTCTCTCGGCATTGGGATTTCCTTATTCAGGATCACCTTGCCATCCTGAATATATCCTGCATCTTCTGCATTGATGCTATGAAATGCATCCAGTTCACGGGTAAACATCTTCTGAGAACGAATACCCTGAATCATTCTGCCGCAAAATACAACATATACGCCCGGGACACCAGACATCGCTGCATGTACAGCATCGATCAAATTTCGTTTGCCATCGGAATGCTCGTCAATCAAAGCAATCTGGGAGCCGGTAAAAATAACAGGCTTTCTCAGGTTCTGCACCATAAGACTGACTGCGCAGGCAGAATATGCCATAGTATCTGTTCCATGGGTGATAATCACGCCGTCATAATCCTCCTGTGCATCATAGACAGCTTCCGCCATGGTAATCCAGTCCTCCGGCTGTACATTGGTGCCATCGAGCTGCATAATATCCTTGCATTCCAGTTCACACAGCTCCCGCATTTCCGGAACCATGGAAACAAGCTGTTCACCGGAATAAACCGGAACCAGACCGGTTTCGGTATGTTCGCCTGCAATCGTGCCGCCAGTGGTCAACATGAGAATTTTTTTCATATGCTTATGTCGCTCCTTTTTATTTCACGAAAAGCCGCCGACAGGATCGCTACGGCTTCCATGCTGCACATATTTATTGTATCATACCACACATTTGCATGATCTGCAAATAATGGAATGTTAAAATACATGGGAATCAATTTTCAAAAAAAGAAAAAATCACCCAGGTGTCCTGCTCCTGCCGTCAGCCGAAGGGAGTCAGGCTGACGGGCAGGGTACAGACCATGTCCTGAATGATGTGTAACCCATACCGATAGCATGCTTTCCAACGCACGCTATCCGTATTCTCCAGTCTGCTCTCTACTACAGGCTGGATATGTAACAAATATTTTTCCTTTCGGGAGGAAAAACCGACTTTTCGCAATTCTTTCTCCAGCATGTCGGTTCCACACAATATCAATCCCAGATAAAAATACATCTTATCCATGTATTTTTTCGTTCCATCTGGTGATTCATATCGTTGGCTTTATTATAAACGAACAAATCACATATATCAAATATCAATATTTTATATTTGTTATAATCAAATGCTTATGTTATACTGTATAATATCAATTGTTCCGATTACAAGGAGGGTTTGTTCATGTTCCGTAATATGGAATATGTTTACGCAGTATACAAGGAAATGAGCTTTTCCCGCGCGGCGGAACGGCTGTTTATTTCCCAGCCTGCGCTAAGCGCCATGGTTAAAAAGGTGGAAAAACGCATTGGAAGCCCGATTTTTGACCGTTCGTGTTCCCCAATCCGGCTTACCGGCATTGGCCGGGAATATATCAGCTGTGCGGAACAGATTATGGACACGGAAAATCGATTTTTACAATATCTGAATCAGACAGAAAGTCTGGCTGTCGGTTCGCTCTCCATCGGCGCCAACAGTGTATTTGCCTCTTTCCTGCTGCCCAATTATATTTTTTCCTTTTCCAAGCGGCATCCCGGCGTACAGGTTTCCATGAGCGAGGGCAATACCGATGAATTATTAAAATCCCTGGATGCCGGCGCTTTGGATATCGTTCTGGAAAATTACGATCTGACTGACGATGCTTATGACAAAAAGTATCTGTTTACCGAAAACCTGCTGTTGGTTGTTCCCAAAGCATTATTACCGGATCATAAGCTGGAACGCTATCAGTTGGATATACATCATCCCGATTGTGTGCCAGGCTTGTCCTCTGTCCCCTGTGTACCGTTATCCGCATTTGCTGATATCCCGTTTCTCACACTGCGTACCGGCAATGATACCCGCTACCGTTTTGAAAAACTGTGTAAACGATATCGTTTCCATCCAGATATCCGGCTGGAGCTTGATCAGCTGACAACCTCATATCAAATTGCATGCAGCGGATTAGGCGCTGTGCTGATCAGTGATACCATTTTACAGCACACGCCCCCATCACATGCATTATATTATTTCCGTTTGGATGAGGACATCACCCGCCGTAAGGTTTATTTCTATTTCCGCCGTAAAAGGCATATTACCCGCGCAATGGAGGAATTTTTCCGCATCAGCTCGGAGGAAGCGCAGCTGCACATGCTGTCCAATGAACCAGATGTATAAAAAAAGCCTTCCTCTGAAGAGGAAGACTTCTGTAGGTATTCGCGGTTACGCTTCGTTAGCCGGCGGTTCGTTTTCTCCTGCGCCCGACTGCATTCTGTGCTCCTGCCCACGTACACGGGAACAGAACTGGAAAATATCACTACATACAGCAAGTACAGTATGACTGGCCAATACATCATGCCCGCCCTCCGGATAAAACCGGATATTTTTATCTGTCATATGCAACAGCTTAAACAGCTTATCCGCATGGGACGGATCACAGATTTTATCATCCATCGTCTGTAACACCAGCGCAGGGCAGCGTACGCTCTGTACATTACAGCCACGCGTCTTTTCTACCAATTGCTTTAACTGATGTTTTCCCGCTATTGCACGGATTCCATGTATCCGCGCCTGTAAATCAGCCTGAAAAATATGGTTCCATACACGGCTGCTGTGTACAGATGCTGACGGTGTGTTGACAAAAATCAAGGCTGCCGGCTTTAAATCCAGCAAATGTAATTGCAGCATACCGCCAAGTGACAATCCAATGACGGCAATCCGCTGATATTGCTTGCGCAATGACAGATATTCCATACGGATGCCATGAATCCAGTGATCCTTATCCATCCGCAGCGTTTCTTTTCCGGAAGGCGTGGTCAGGAATGTATCGATGCCGCTATCACACATATGATCCCGCAGGATAATGCCGGCCTGACTGCCTGCACCAAAGCCGCTGATGATCAAACAGCAAAAATCTTTTTTCGTTTCATTCGGCACGTTCATTTTTCCTCCACTATTCGTCTGCTTTGATACCAGCCGCCACTACGCAGCGGTGTGTATCATTTCCACGTTTTCCATTATAGCACGGCGCACATTGGAATGAAATGAACAATGCGTGAACAATTCAGCAACAGTTTGGTTACAGCATCCGATCAAAAGCCTTCCCCGGTCACTTCCGGAGAAGGCTTTTTGCTGTTTTGATTATTCCTGTTCTTCTTCTACGGCCAGTGCCAGATGCAGCTCGTCCAGCTGTTTCTGGTCAACCACAGACGGGCACGCCGTCATCAGCTCGGAGGCGTTCTGTACCTTCGGGAATGCAATGACATCGCGGATGGAATCCAAGCCAGCCAGCAGCATACACAGGCGGTCAAGACCATATGCCAGACCACCATGCGGAGGCGCGCCATACTTGAATGCTGTCAATAGATGACCAAACCGCTCCTGTGCATCCTCATCCGAGAAGCCCAGTGCGCGGAACATCCGTGCCTGTGTCTCGGTAGAATGGATACGAATGGAGCCGCCGCCCAGCTCGCAGCCATTGAGAATGATATCATATGCCTTTGCACGTACCTTTGCCGGATCGCTCTCCAGAATGTCGAGGTCCTCATCCATTGGCGCGGTGAACGGATGGTGCATCGCAACGTAACGGTTTTCCTCTTCGCTGTACTCAAACTGCGGAAATTCAACAACCCACAACAGCTTGTAATCATTCGGATCAATGATGCCGAGACGCTTTGCCAGCTCACAGCGCAGCGCACCGAGTGCAACAACAGCAGTCTGCCAATCGGAATCCGCAACAACAAACAGGATATCGCCATCCTTTGCTCCTGCTTTTTCCTTGATTGCTGCAACCTCGTCCTCTGTCAGGAACTTGGCAAACGAAGAAGTCATCTTGCCGTCAGATGCCAGCTTCATCCATGCCAGACCCTTTGCACGATAGGTCTTGACAAAGTCCTGAAGCTTGTCAATTTCCTTGCGCGGGAACTTGTCCGCAGCGCCGTTGATGTTGATCAGTCGTACCGTACCGCCGTCTGCAACTGCACCATTGAATACCTTGAACGAGCAATCCTTTGCAATATCGGAAATATCAACGATTTCATAGCCAAAACGCAGATCCGGCTTATCGGAGCCATACTTGTCCATGGCATCCTTCCACTTCATACGCGGCAGCGGCAACTGAATATCAACATCCAGCACTTCCTTGAAGACGCGCTGTAAAAATCCTTCATTGACTGCAATCACATCATCCTGCTCAACAAAAGACATTTCCAAGTCAATCTGAGTAAACTCCGGCTGACGGTCTGCACGCAGGTCTTCATCACGGAAGCAACGGGTAATCTGCATATAGCGGTCAACACCGGACAGCATCAGCAGCTGCTTATACTGCTGTGGAGACTGCGGTAGTGCATAGAACTTGCCCGGATGCACACGGGACGGAACCAGATAGTCACGGGCGCCCTCCGGCGTAGACTTCTGTAGCATCGGCGTCTCGATTTCCAAAAAGCCCTGCTCGTCAAAGTAATTGCGTGCAACCTGTGTTACACGATGACGCAGCGCCAGATTGCGCTGCATGGACGGACGGCGCAGATCAAGATAGCGATATTTCAGACGGAGCTGGTCATTGACTTCCTTGTTGTCGGAAATCTCAAACGGCGTTGTCTCAGACTTGGACAGGATACGGATATCGGTAACTGCAATTTCGATCTCGCCTGTCGGCATCTTGCTGTTGATTGCACGCTCGTCACGACGGACAACCTTGCCCTTGATCGCCAGTACATATTCGGTACGGACACCGAATGCAATGTCAAACAGATCTGCATTCACAGACTTATCAAACGTGCACTGTACGGTACCGGTACGGTCACGCAGTAGCAGGAACAACACGCCGCCATTGTCACGGGTACGCTCGCACCAGCCATTGACAATAACTTCCTTTTCTGCATCCGCTGCACGCAGCTCGCCGCACCATGCGGTACGCTTCATGCCCTCAATGGATGTATTCATAAAAACCTCCCCGGAACGCAGTAGGTTGCGTTCCCATTATAATTTCAAGGATAATGGTATGTGATCGCGGAAAATCCGTGATACTATCACACCAAAGCCTCCCTCTGAGAGGGAGGTGGTATCGCCTACGGCGATGCCGGAGGGAGTTGAAACGGGAACATGTCTTACTCGAGTAACATGCTGTGATACGATTTTATCTTTCAAACTCCCTGAGTCAGCTTCGCTGACAGCTCCCTCTCAGAGGGAGCCTTTTCTTTCACGCCATAACCACAGCGGCGATTGCCTCTGCTGTCAGCTCAGTTTCGGTCTGCTCACCGGTTTCCATATTCTTCACGCGGAGTACCTGATTGTCCAGTTCTCCATCGCCAATGACAGCGGAGAAACGCGCACCGATACGATCTGCATGCTTCATCTGCGCACGCAGTCCGCGTCCAACCAGATCACGCTCTGCTGCAACACCCAGCTGACGCAGATCATAGACCAGCTTCTGCACCGGACGGTCTGCCAGCTCACCCAGCGGTGCGATATAGATATCTGTCTTTGGCGGCTCCGGGAACGGTGCGCCGACAGCTTCCATCACCATAATCAGACGCTCCAGACCACAGCCAAAGCCCATGCCCGGTGTCGACTGACCGCCCAGCTGGGAAATCAGGCCGTCATAGCGTCCGCCGCCGCAGATGGTTCCCTGTGCGCCGATATTGCTTGAAACAAATTCAAACACGGTCTTTGTGTAGTAATCCAAACCACGGACAATACCGGTGTCAATTTCATACGCAATACCCATATCATCCAGATACGCCTTGACCTTTTCAAAATGGTCACGGCAGTCATCACACAGGTAATCCAGTGCAACCGGAGCATTTTCTGCTACCTTTTTACATTTTTCCTGCTTGCAGTCCAGAATACGCATCGGATTGCGATCCAAACGGCCCAGACAATCCTCACACAGACAATCCTTGTGCTGGTTCAGATAACCGGTCAGCATATCATAATATTTCGGACGGCAATTCGGGCAGCCGATGGAATTGATGTGTACCTTGACCTCGTTGATGCCGAGACGCTTGAGTGCGGTATCTGCCAGAGAAATAATTTCAGCATCGGTAGCCGGAGTCGGTGCGCCAAATACCTCTACGCCGAACTGGTGGTGCTCACGCAGGCGGCCCTTCTGTACGTTCTCATACCGATAGTTCGGTACAATATAATAGCCCTTGAACGGCAGACCCTTTGCATACAGGGAATTTTCCAGATATGCACGCACGGTGGATGCCGTACCCTCCGGACGCAGCGTAACAGAGCGTCCGCCCTTGTCGGTAAAGGTATACATTTCCTTCTGTACCACGTCTGTGGTGTCACCGATACCGCGATTGAACAGTTCGGTATGCTCAAAATTCGGGAAACGAATTTCCTCAAATCCATACTGCATCGCAATCGTGCGCAGCACGCCTTCTACATAATGCCATTTATATACCTCGGATGGTACGATATCCTTGGTGCCCTTCGGGGCTTTGATGAGTTCTGCCATAAATGGTTGTTCCTTTCCGGCAGGCCGAAAACGCCCGCCCTGTGTTTCTGTCGCGAACAAATTTATGCGACGAAAAACAGGCGGTCTGGGATAACCGCCTGAATATTTTGTTTTCTATCTTACCGCTTCGACTTTGGGTTGACAATATCACGCCAATCCAGATCGCCGCGATCCAGACCGAGTACCAGCATTTCCGCCGTTGCTACATTGGTGGCAATCGGAATGTTGTGCATATCACACAGACGGATCAGAGAATGCAGATCCGGCTCGTATTCACTGTTGGAATTCGGGTCCCGGAAGAACAGCACCATATCGATTTCGTTATACGAAACACGTGCGCTGATCTGCTGCTCGCCACCCTGCATACCTGCAAGGTACTTTTCAATCTCCAATCCGGTAGCATCTGATACCAGCTTGCCGGTTGTGCCGGTAGCACACAGGCTGTGCTTGGACAGAATGCCACAATATGCCATACAGAACTGAATCATCAGCTCTTTCCTCTTGTCGTGAGCAATCAATGCGATATTCAAAACTCAGACACCTTCCTTCTCCATGTGGTTCCCATTTTCTATTTCTTCTCCACGATTCGTTGCAGAATATTATAAACGCATCAGGGGAATCTCTTCCCCCTCCAGACGCAGCGCGACATTCCGATACGCAGCGCAAGCGCTTCTTACCTTATCTGAGGAAACCGGTCTGCCGTTTCCCGCAGCGATTGAAACCTCTTCATCCTCCGGCACAATGCCCAGCAGGCACAGGCCTGTGGCATCCATGGCATCATCTACCGTGCCGATGGCGCCGCGCCGAATCAGCCTGCGCCGAATCCGGTTGACAATCAGGCGTACATTCGGAACACCCGCATCCTCCAAAAACCGCGCCATGCGTTCCGCGCCGCGCAGGCTTCCGCTTCCGCCGCAGGTGACGATGACAGCTTCATCTGCCACTGCTGCAAACGCACGAAATTCTTCTGCCAGCCCCGCAGGGCCATCAAGCAGGATGTAATCAAATCCGGCGTCATCCGCCTGTCGTGCCAGCAGCCGTATCCCATCCTCGGTCAAAGCGCCGGATTGCAACGGCTCTGCCGGCGCTGTGAGCAGGAAAAGCGTTTGGATGGAAGGATGCTTTGCCGCCGCTTCCATCAGCGGAATCATACCCGATGCTACATCTGCGAAGCTGAATACCACTCTATCGCTCATGCCGAGCACGATATCCAGATTGCGAAGGCCGGAATCACCATCGATCACAAGAACCTTGCGATCCCGCTTTGCCAGCGCAACGCCTACGCCTGCTGCCAGAGAGGTCTTTCCAGTGCCGCCCTTGCCGGATGCAATGATAATGATTTTTGTCATAACTCCTCCCGCCAGTTAAAAAAATTATATACCAAATTAACGATTTGCACAAGGGTTTCTGTTATCTTTTTTCACATTCGTTACAAATGTTACATATTTTGAACGCAAAAACGAAAACATGTCAACTGCCGTGTTTCCATAAAGCTTCCTCCTCTGAGGGAGCCTGAAAGCTTTTTATCGGCTTATGCAATGACATCGTAATTGCCGGTATCCTCCGTCATATCATCCTCGGTGTCATTGGAATAGAAATATGCATCATAAATATCACGTACGACTGGCGCTACATTGTTACCGGAATCGCCGCCCTCAATGACAACGCAAACCGCAATCTGGGGATCATCGAATGGTGCATATGAAATAAAGATACCGTTATCCAGCTCTGTGCCGGTAACCTGTGCCGTACCGGACTTACCTGCTACCTTGATGGAATAGTTCTGGAAAACCGAAGCGGCGGTACCGTCCTCGCCGGTTACCTTTGCCATACCTTCCTGAACCAGCTCCCATGTGCTGTCAGCCGCATCAATCTGATTGAGTACTGCCGCGTCCTTGCTGTAAACCGTCTCAGAATAGTCATAGGTTTTGACCGAACGCAGCAGATGCGCTTCATACTGCGTACCATTTGAGGCAATCGCCGCACAATAATTTGCCAGCTGCAACGGGGTAAATGCATTATCGCCCTGTCCGATGGCTGCCTGAATGACATCGCCGCCGGACCAATCACGCAGGGACGGATTTTTTTCCTGCGCCGCAGCACGCTCCGTCGGGCCTGCTACAATGCCTTTCCGCTCGCCGGAAAGCTCCAGACCAGTGTATTCGCCAAGGCCGAATTTCTTTGCATATTCCTCCAGCTTTTCGCCGCCAACCAGACGTCCTGTCTCAAAGAAGAAGTAGTTGCAGGAATCCTCCAGCGCAGCGGTGACATCCTCCCAACCATGGCCTCTGCCCGTGGAGGAATAAACCCAGCATCGTGGATGATAGCCTTTGAAATATGTATAAACGCCCTCGTCATAAATACGGGTGTCAGCATCAATGGCGCCGGTTTCCAGGCCTGCTACCGCCGTGCACGGCTTAAAGGTAGAGCCTGGCGCATAGATACCTGCAATCGAACGGTTGAGCAGCGGGGACAGTTTATCTGCTGCCAGCTCCTCATAATCCCGATTGAAGGTTGCAAGGTTATAGGTAGGATAGTTTGCCAGCGCAAGGATCTCACCGTTTTTGACATCAACAACAGCCACTGCGCCGCCGCCTGCCGAGCTGATGCTCTGACACCGCCTCGCAAGCGATTCTTCCGCTACTTTCTGTAAATCGATATCCAGCGTCAACACAACATTGTTGCCCGACTGTGCTTCCGCTGTTTCCTCCTCGCTGACAACATTGCCGCGGGAATCCGTCTGGATGGCGCGTTTGCCGTCCGTGCCATGCAGGTATTCTTCAAATGCCTGCTCCGCGCCGGTCTTACCCACCTGCGCATTCATGGAATAGCCTTTTTCTTTATATTCGTCCCAGTCCTCTGCAAAAATCGGTCCGATATAGCCGAGGATATTGGCTGCATATTCTGTTTCAATCTGGCGTTCCGCGGATGTTTTTACCTCAACGCCCGCATATTCTTCATGCTGTTCGCTGATTTTCGCCACCAGATCCATGGAAATATCCGTCGCAAAATTAAAGGCATTATACATGGAGAACTGTTCCTGATCCATCTGATAGCGGATACCGACAATTTTCCGTGCCTCTGCCGGACTGTATTCATTGTCAATTTCATAATTGGCACGCAGGCTGTCCATGACTTCCTGTGCGCTCAGTTCTGTACCCCAGCCTTCATTTTCACAGAATTTCTGCAAGCTGGTGAAATCAGAGGAATCCTCGTCCTTGGTATAAGCAAAGGAACCGTTTCCGCCAGTGGAAATCGGCAGAGTGTCATTCACCTGCGCCCCTTCATCCTCGCTGATCATATCCACCAGCTTTAAAATACGTGCATTCTGCCCGTCCTTCTCCCAGAAAGCATAGGTGATTTGCAGCTTATATACGGTTGTATTGGTCACCAGCGTCTCGCCGCTCCGGTCAAGGATATCTCCGCGCGAAGCCGCGATCGGACTGGTATAGGTATATAACTGATTGGAACGGTCTGCATATTCATCACCATGGATCACCTGTAAGGAAAACAGGTTTGCCGCCACAATCAGACCGCACACCAACCCGCCGCCTGTCAGGACATACAGACGGCGAAGCAGTTTTTTCTTATGAAGATCCATTGCTGTCTCCCTCCATCAGCTGTCCATAGGAATCGGAAGCTTTTTTCCTGCCGCTCATTCTGCGCACTGCCACCGCCACAACCGGGCTGAGAATCACTGCAAGCAGCAGTTGTCCGACAATATCCCCGATAAAATTCAAAATGCCCATATCGCTGAACTGGAAATAGAACAGATAGCGCAGCGCTGCCAGCGCCAGAATACTGCATACGGAACCAAGCACGCCTGTACGCACCGGATGGTTCTGATTCTGTTCCCCCGCAATGCCGCACAGGATACCGCAGAGCATATAATACAAAGGATACAGTCCCTCAATACTGCTGCCGCCAGATACGTCATACAGCAGCCCTGCGGCAAAGCCGCACACAAATCCGGCGCCTGAGCCTATCACAGCGCCTGCTGCCGCCACAATGAGCGGTAGCAGATCAATGTGTACACCAAAAACAGCAAATCGTACACCGAGACTGCTCTGCAAAACAAATGCCAACACCAGCAGGACGATACACAGAATGGTATGTAGTATGGAGGACAGGTTACGTTGTTTCATGCCTTCCCTCCTTATTCACTGGTTGTTTTGATTTCTGTAATGATATATACATTGGTCAGTGAGGAGATATCAACCAGCGGGGTAATGACCGCATAATTGGACATGCCGTCGCTCTCCGTCTGTATACTTTCCACGGTACCAATCGCCAGCCCCTTCGGGAACAGCCCGCCGGCGCCGGAGGTCTGTACCGTATCACCGACAACAACATCGGCATCTTTGCTCAAATAGCTGACCTTCAGCTTTCCATTGCTCATGAGCTGGTAATTGCCCTCCGCAACGCCGATGACGCCAGTACGGGTCATCAGGGCGCCTGCGGACATATTGCTGTCGATCACCGTTGTCACCTGTGCGGAATGCTCGGACAGCTCACTGATATAGCCAACCATACCCTTTGCTGTTACAACACAGTCGTATTTCTCCAGCCCTTCCGCACTTCCTGCATCAATCGTCAGAACCGTGGACCATTCATCCAGCGTGCGTCCGACTACCTCCGCCGCCTCATAGCTGAATTCCGTATTGCGCTCGGCAACACCCAGCATTTCCTTCAGCTCCGCATTTTCACTGAGCGCGGACTGTGCTTTCTCCAGCTGAGCGGTCAGATCTGCCACCTGCTGCTTCAGCTCTTCATTTTCCGCTGCCAGCTCGTCATAATTGAAATATTTATTATACGTATCCGCTGTCTTTACCGCAGCATGCGTAATGGCACGCTCTGCCGGAAGCAGGGCATTGCCCAATACGCGGGACACAATGCTGTCCTGTCCCGTGACCCCCGTAAACACCGCCAATACGAGACAAACAATAACCGCAAGCGCCGCAGCAGGGAACCATCTTTTATGGACAATTTTTTTCCAGATTTTGCGCAAGTCCAATCAACCTTTCTGCGTCTCCGCGTTTTTTCCACCGCATATTTCATGCAGTAGCTCATACAGCATACAAATCGGCAGTCCCATGACGCCGTAATAATCCCCATGGATGCCGGAAATAAACAATGCGCCTGCACCCTGAATGCCATAGGCGCCTGCCTTGTCCATCGGTTCGCCACTGGCGGCATATGCCTCTGCTTCTCCCTTCCGCAGGGTACGGAAGGTGACATCGGTGACAGATACCGCAGACAGCTCCTTTTCCGCCGTTTTGACACACACAGCGGTCATCACCTGATGCGTTCTGCCAGACAGCATATGCAGCATCCGTACTGCATCCGCCTGATTTTCCGGTTTGCCGAGAATGATATCATCACAGACAACAATGGTATCCGCGGCAATTACCAATGCATCAGCGTCCGCCTGTTTGGCAATCGCTCTCGCCTTGCGTTGTGCCAGCTGCCTGACATTCTGCTTTGGCGTACAGTCCGGTGACAGGCTTTCATCGACATCTGCCGGACTGACGGTAAATGCAGGTATGATGCGTGCCAACAGCTCCCGCCGTCTCGGTGACTGGGAAGCCAATATAACCGGTTGATGCCGGAATTGTAGCATACTTATATGTCCTCCTTATCGTCCGGTTGAGCCGAAGCCGCCGCTTCCGCGTCCGGTCTGTGTCAGCTCCTCCGCCTCCACTGCCGTAAACTGTGCCACAGGAAGGATGCACAGCTGTGCAATGCGCTCCCCTGGCTGGATGGTATAGACTGTATCCGATAAATTGACCAATCCGACGGAAATTTCCCCGCGGTAATCGCTGTCAATTACGCCGACGCCATTGGACAGCGTAATGCCATGCCGGATTCCCAAACCGCTGCGTGCAAAGACAAAGGCGCCATAGCCCGCATCCGGCAGTTCCATCGCCAGCCCGGTTGGGATCACGGCGCGTGCCATCGGTTCCAGTATCACCGCCTCGTCGATATTGGCGTGCAGGTCTGCTCCCGCGGAGCCTCCTGTTGCATGTTCCGGCAGTGCAGGCAAGCGGCCCTGCGGCGTTGCCATACGCCGAAATTGTATCGTTATCATACTGATTTTTATTCCACTCCTCTGCGGTATAGCCCGCGTGTCGGCGCCATACCAAAATCAGGCTGTCTGCCAGCACATACAGCCTGCGCAATACGCGCCGCCTGCGCCGGACTTTCATCGGTGAACAGGAAACGTGCATACGTGATGCCAAGCCTGCTGTATTCCTTTGGCTCCAAATACAGGGGCTGAGAATTATACAGACTGTTGCGGCAGTGTTCTTCGCGGAAAACCGGGAATTTTGTACCCTTCCGGTCTGTCAGGTAATATGCCCCTTTGGAACACATCCCATTTCCATCCCGTTTGCAGCCGCCTTTTTTCCCCGCCATCATACAGTTTTCGGTCAGCATCAGCGGCAACCGCCCGCAGACAATCAGCTCGGTTTCCATCGGCTTTTTCATATCCCGAATCTGCGGCAGACGCAGCTCATACGATATGGTCTGACGCGCAACGCCCATCTGACGCAGGGTTTCCAGCGACGCCGCATTGAACGCATTCAGCCCGAAATCGCCATATGCCGTCAGTCCAAGCTGCTGTACCAGTGCAATTTGTCCGATATTACCGCACAACGCTGCCTGACAGCCCATATCGCGGCAATACTCCAACTGCTGACATACATTCTCTTGTTCCCTGTCCCAGATAATACGGGGCAGTACGGGAACCAATGTACAGCCATGCTCTATTAGCCGCTTTGCCCGCTCTGCATGGCGCGCCACCTCGTTTACTGGTACATAATAGGTTTGTATCGGCAGCCGTGCCAGCGCATCGGTCAGCTGCGCCAGCTCCCGCACCTGTACCGTATAGCCCAGAAAGCCGGTGTCTTGCGGTACAATCGCAGTCTGGACCGTATTTTCCCGGACAGTCGGAACCGTTCTTCGCTCCTGTTCCAACGCGCCCAACGCCTGCCGACGCAGGTCATTGAGCTGCTTTGCCGCAATGCGCAGCCCGCTATCCAGATTGATATGGATTTCCTGCACCGTAAAGACGGTTCCGCCTGTCTTGCGCAGGGATTTTTCAATATCTTCCACAGTGGTTTCGCGTTTTTGGGCAAGCTCCGTGATGTCTCCTGCCACATGAACGCAATGCTCGCCGTCACTGGCAATGAGTTCCATCGGCATATGTTCCAGCGCTGTAAACGTCAGCTCCACCGGAACACTGCCGCACTCCTGTCCCTCCGCAAAGGTACGGGAAGCGGCATCGTACAATGGCTTCAAGCCGCTCTCAGGCACAGCCGGACGCGTTCCAAACATAGACGGGCCAGGCTTGCCATCCAGATAGCCCTGCGTAAAGCCATCACGGGAAAAGACCTTTGCCAGTGTGTCCATTTCCTCCTTTGTCGGCGCTCGGTCCTCACGCAGGACTGCCGCATAGATCTTTGTCACAATGGCAACATATTCCGGACGCTTCATACGTCCTTCGATTTTGAGCGAGGACACGCCCGCCTCACACAGCGCACGCAGGCGCGGTAACAGGCAGAGATCCTTCAAGCTCATGGGATAACTGTTTTTTCCGCCATATGGCAGGCGACAGGGTTGTGCACACAGGCCGCGGTTTCCGCTTCTGCGTCCGATAACGGCAGAAAGCCCGCACTGTCCGGAATAGCACATACACAGCGCACCGTGAACAAATACCTCGGTTTCTATGCCGGCGTTTGCCGTAATATACCGGATTTCCTCCAGCGGCAGCTCACGGGACAAAACCACGCGGGAAAAGCCCAGCTTTTTTGCCGCCCTTGCCCCTTCCAACGAATGCACCGTCAGCTGTGTCGATGCATGAAGAACGGCATCCGGAAAGCGTTCATGAATACAGCGTGCCGCGCCCAAATCCTGTACAATCAGAGCATCCGCCCCTGCTTCCAGCAGCAGACGGACATCGTCGAGCAGCGTCGGGATTTCACGGTCTGCCACCAGTGTATTGACCGTCACATTGGTTTTCACACCGCGCAGACGGCAATATAACAATGCTTCCCGCATTTCCTCTGCGGTGAAATTCTTCGCACCACGGCGTGCATTGAATGTGCCAAAGCCGAGGTAGACCGCATCTGCGCCATTCTGTACAGCAGCATGCACTGCCTCCATAGAACCGGCAGGCGCAAGCAGCTCCGGCAAAGCCCTCTGCATCACTTGAGCAGTCTGGACAGACGGGAGCGCACTTCATTGAGCTGTCGTTCGGTAGAAGCCAGCTCCTTTTCCAGTTCTTCAATCCGGCGCTGCTTCTTATCGCAGTCTACCACCTTTTCGCGCAGCTCGCGCAGTTCGCGTCCCATACGTTCCGCCTGTTCCAGATCGTTGTCATGGCGTGCATTCGCCTCCGCCAGCTGCTGCTCCAGCTCACTGACGCGGCGGGTACGTGCATCCACCTCCACCGAAGTACTCTGTATCCGCTTCTCCGCTTCGCTCAGCTTGCTTTCCAGCTCGTTGATGCGTACCTTGTCCGCTTCATTTGCTGCCACCAGCGACTCCAGCTCGGAAATGCGGTCCTTGAAGCGATTCACCTCGGTCATTTCCTTTTCCTTTTCATGCACACTGTTCTGCAAATCACGGATTTCGTCGCGGGCATCTGCCAGCTCCCTGGTCAAATCCTTATTTTCATCCAGATAGCTGGAAATCTGTTTGCGCATATTGTCCGCGCCCAGCACAGCCTGCACATGGTTATCTGCGATGTCACATGCAGCCAGCAGCACTGCCTGTAACATGTTTGCACCGTTGCTTCTGATTTCGCAAACCTTCTGGTCAACCATATCCGCAATCTTCTGCATATATTCCTCATCCCGATCGCCGGTCATGGTAAACCGGTTGCCGGCAATGACGACTTCAACTCTGTTTTTCATAGCATCCCTGCCTCCAGTTGTCCGCTCTCGCAGCACATTCTGCGGGCGAATTTCTTCATACAGGTGTATTATAGCACAGACTATGCAGTTTTGTTAACAGTTTGTTGGCGCAATGGTTGATGGAATATAAGTTTTTTTAGGAATAAGCCTTTTTATTTTCGCTTGTTTTTATCCAGATGCAATTGTATCCTCCTGCAATTCGTGCTAAAATGGTGTGGTAAAATGTGAAAATGAAATCCGCTCCATTTCTCATGGAGTAAAAAAGGAGAACCCTCGCTATGATGAATCTGAGTCAGGTGCGCCGCATCGTGGTCAAAGTCGGCACCTCGACACTCACCTATCCGACCGGCAAGCTAAACATCCGCGGTATCGAGCGTCTGGTGCGCTGCATTGCTGACCTGCACAACCGCGGCTATGAAATGATGCTGGTATCCTCCGGCGCCATCGGTGTCGGCGCTTCCAAGCTTCGCCTTGCAGAACGCCCCAAAACACTGCGTATGAAGCAGGCGGCGGCAGCCGTAGGCCAGTGTGAGCTGATGCATGTGTATGACAAAATTTTCGCCGAATACGGCATCAGCACCGCCCAGATCCTGCTTACCACCGAGGATACAGAGGATGAAACCCGCCGCCATAATGTACATAACACATTTGATGCGCTGCTGGAAACCAATGCACTGCCCATTGTCAATGAAAACGACACCGTCGCGGTTGAGGAAATTGAATTTGGCGACAATGACAGCCTTGCGGCTGTGGTTGCCCGCGTTTCCCGTGCAGACCTTTTGGTCATCTTCACCGATATGGACGGTCTGTTTGACGATAATCCACGCGAAAACCCGGAAGCGCGCCTGATTCCGGTTGTCCATGAAATTACCGATGAGCTGCGTGCAATTGCAGGCGGCGCCGGTACGGAAAACGGCACGGGCGGCATGGCCACCAAATTAAAGGCTGCCGAGCTGTGCATGGAGCAGAACATTCCTATGTTTGTCATCAATGGCGCAAAGCCGGAAACATTATATGAACTGGCAGACGGACGGCTTTCCGGTACGCTGTTCCTGCCACCGGATTACGCTCCGAGGAGCTGAAAGGACCGACATGATGAATACTGTACTTGATACCTGCAAACGTGCTGCCGCAGCTAAGCATGAAATCGGCACACTCGGTACCAAAGAGAAAAATGCTGCACTGCTTGCGATTGCCGATGCATTGCAAGCACATCGGGAAGAAATCAAGCAGGCAAACCAGCTCGACATTGCAGCAGGACGCAATAACGGGCTGAATGACGGGCTGATTGACCGTCTGACATTGGGCGATGACCGTATCGACGGTGTTGCAGACGGTTGTCGTCAGGTTGCCGCGCTGCCGGACCCGGTTGGCGAAGTAACCGAAATGAAGGTGACGCCAAATGGTCTGAAAATCGGCAAAAAGCGCGTCCCGATGGGCGTCATCGGTATTATTTATGAAGCACGCCCGAATGTTACCGTCGATGCCGCCGCCCTGTGCTTCAAGGCAGGCTCCGCCTGTGTCCTGCGCGGCGGCAAGGAAGCGTTTCATTCCAACATGTGCCTGATGCAGATCATGCGGGATGCCGTTGCCTCCTGCGGATTGTCCCCCGATATCCTGAATCTGGTTGAAGATATCACCCACGAGGGCGCCAATGTCATGATGCAGGCAAACGGACTGATCGATGTCCTCATCCCGCGCGGCAGCGGCAGACTGATTCAGGCTGTTGTACACAATGCAACGGTTCCGGTGATCGAAACCGGCGTCGGCAATTGCCATGTCTATATCGATGCCAGCGCAGATATTGATATGGCGCTGGATATTTTGGAAAATGCAAAATGTCAGCGTATTTCCGTGTGCAATGCGGCGGAAAGTCTGCTGGTACACCGCGATATTGCCGCACAGTTCCTGCCAAAGGCAAAGGAGCGTCTGGATCAGCACAATGTCATCTGGCACGGCTGTCCGGAAACCCGCGCGATCCTTGGTGACAGCATTGTACCTGCTACTGACGAGGACTACGGCACGGAATATCTGGACTATGAAATTTCCTGCAAAATCGTCGATTCCACCGACGCGGCAATCGCACACATCAATCACTATAACACCGGACATTCCGAGTGCATTGTCACGCGCGATTACTTCCATGCACAGCGTTTCCTGGATTCCGTGGATGCTGCCGCCGTCTATGTCAACGCTTCCACCCGTTTCACAGACGGCGGAGAATTCGGCTTCGGTGCGGAAATCGGTATTTCCACCCAGAAGCTGCATGCCCGCGGACCGATGGGGCTGAAGGAGCTGACCTCCAACAAGTACATCATCTATGGCGAAGGCCACATCCGCTGATCGCTGTTTTGACAGGAAAGGAAACGTTTATGGAACGCGAATTCAAGTGGTCTATCCGGGAACCCGCTGATTTTGACCGAATTGCAGACAGCAGTACGGTCTCCCCGTTGATACTGGAAGAAAACCGTCTGGAAATGGAAGCTGTTTATTATGATACGGCTGACGGACAGATTGCCAAAGCCCATGGCGGCCTGCGCTTGCGCAGGGAAAATCAATCCAGCGTTGTATGCCTCAAGCTTGCGGCACAGGAGAGCTTTGACGGTGCAATGAAAGCACGGGAAGAATATGAATGCAGTGCGGCTGACATCCGTACCGGTATCCGGAATCTCCCGTCTGCCGGTGCGCCGAAGGAAATTTGCGACAGCCTGCTGAAAGCTAACCTGATTCAGCTTGGTCGCACGATATTTACGCGGTTTAGCTTCCTGCTGGAATATCAGAACTGCGTATGTGAGCTGGCATTTGACTATGGCAAATTCACCCGGCATGGTCGTGTCGGCCCAATCTGTGAAATGGAGCTGGAGCTGAAAAACGGTAGTGAAGCCGATTTCGATACGCTGGCAATCAAGCTACAGCATACATTTGACCTCGAACCACAGCCGCTGTCTAAACTGGCACGCATGATGGCGCTGTAACAATACCACAGACAAAGAAATTCCGCAGAGGCTGCACGCTTCTGCGGAATTTTTATTGATTGATAAAAATCTGTTATGCTTCTTTTTCGTCCACACGTCTCTTGATATACGGCTGAATCTGGTCATATTCCATTTCCAGTGCAATGGATAGCTCGCCATACAGCATCTTTTCCGCCCGCTTCATATACTGCTGATCTGTCTGCCCCATATGGCGTCCAGCCTGTATGGAACGCAGGTTCTTCTGATATACGCTTTTAATCAGACGAACCAGATCATCATTCTGATGGGTGCTCAGGCAGGCACGATATTTTTCACTCAACATCTTCATATCACGGCTGTCGCAGACATTTTCAGGGATGCTTGGGATGCGGTCAATCAGCGCTTCCGCATCTGATTTGGACATCACCGGGCGCATAAAAGCTTTGGTATCGACAGGAGTATAAATAACCTCTGTATCATATACCGGAGACAGCTTATAATATAACGTATCCTTGTCCGAAACAGCATCCGGATGTCCAATTCCCTCTACACGGCAGACACCGGTGTTGCCATACATGACAAAATCACCAATCTGGTACATCGCTGCATTCCTCCTGTTTCAACATCCAGCGGCGGAAAAGCACGCAATCCACCGCATTTTACATTCTTTTCTGTTATTATTATACCACTTTTGGGTCTGCTGTGTAAGCGCGTTTTTTTGAAAAAATGCCGAAAAACAGATAAAAATACGCAATTTCATGCGCCAAATACCATAAAACGCAGAAAAGTCCGCCGGCTCCTGAATTCCGGCGGACCCTCCTGATTTGGAGTGTTGTGGAGAGAGTAGATCAAAATCAAAATGATTTTGTCTAAGAAATAATCATGTATGTAGGATAAACTCTACAATAAAGAGAATGCTTTCTTATGCTCCGAACCCGAGCGGAGAGAATGCTGCGTAGACAATGATGCAGCAGATGACAATGGCAACTGCACAAACCTTGCCATACTTCCACGGGGTCAGGTCAACGGCATGAACATCCTCCTGCTCCCAAGCCTGCAGCTCCGGATGCGCCTTCTTGTTTCTGTTGTTCAGGAAAGCCATGATCAACAGCTCAATCGGCCACAGGATGAGGATTGCATACAGGTAGTGGATGGTGCCATCGCCAGCGCCAAACAACGAGTAGCTCGGCGCCAGCAGCAGGAAGCCGCCGTAGCAAACAATGTGGAATACCATGATCAGCTTTGCTGCGTACTGCGGCAGATACTTGAAGAAGAAGCCGCCAAATACAGCAGACAGAACCGGAAGACCAATCAGCATAACAAAGGAATCAAGGAAGGTCTTCAGACCAGCTGGGAAGAAGTATACCATCGGTCCTACAATTGTGGTAGCAACCGCAAAGACAATACCGATATTCTTGCCAACCTTAACCAGCTTTTCTTCGTCAGCGTCCCGGTTGATGTATTCCTTATAAATATCCATGGTAAACATGGTGTTAACGGAGTTCAGTACAGAGTTGAAGGAGGACAGGATTGCGCCGAACATAACGGCTGCGAAGAAGCCCATCAGCGGCGCCGGGATAACCTCGGTAACCAGCTGCGGATATGCAGCGTCCATCATCGTAACCTGATTGCCTTCGATCTCGAACAGAGCGTATGCGATAACGCCCGGCAGAGCGAGGTACATAAAGCCGATGATCTTCAGGAATGCACAGTACAGAGCGCCCTTCTGCGCTTCCTTCAGGTTCTCAGCAGCAAGTACGCGCTGGATGAAGGACTGATGCGTGCACCAGGACTGTAAGCCGAGGAAGATCAGGCCGGTGAATACCGTAATCCACGGAACTTCCGGAGCCTCTGCGTTCAGTCTGCCGATGGAGTTCAGCTTTTCCGGATAGTTCTGTACGAGGTACTTGAAGCCGTCAATGATTGCGATGCCGTCATGACCGGAAGCATTGCCCAGTACATGCAGTGCGAAGAACGGGATCATAAAACCGCCGATCAGCAGGCCAACGCCGTTTACGGTATCCGATACGGCAACTGCCTTCAGACCACCGAAAATAGCGTAAATGGAACCGACTACGCTAATCAGGATGCAAAGGATAACAACCGCACCAAAGGTAGAAAGTCCAAACATATCTGATACATGGAAAATGTTCTCAAATACCAGGGAACCGGAATACAGAATAACCGGAATCTGGACTACCAGATACAGAATAATATATGCGATAGAGAACCAAAGCTTGGTGCTGCGTCCAAAGCGCAAACCGATCAGCTCCGGAATGGTGGTGATACCGCTCTTAAGATAACGCGGAGCTGCCCACAGCGCCAGTACAATACAGCACGGTGCAGCAACGATCTCGAACGCCATCGGGCTCATGCCAACAAACCAGGTCTGGCCGTTGGTACCAACGAGCTGCTCTGCAGACAGGTTGGTCAGCAGCAGCGAGCCTGCAATGACAAAGCCCGGAAGTCCGCGGCCTGCCAGAAAGTATCCGTCTGCTGTTGTCTGGTCATCGCCCTTTGTCTTCAAGTAAGAAATGACTGCAACCAGAATGGTAAAGCCGACGAAGGTAATAAATGTAAAAGCCATAAGTTTCTTACACTTCCTTTTCCATATCTTCTACATGTTTTCGTGATAAAACATCTATGTTGTTCTCATACTCCCATTTTATGGTTTGATACGATGATTTCAAACCGCCTCACTCTCTCCTCCTTATGGCTACATTATAGCACCTATTGCGATATAAACAATCACTATCCTTGCGCGAAAATTGCTCAATTTTGTTGTAAAATTATTGTTAAATTTTGTACGTGCGTGCACGAGAACGCAAACCACAAAATCCATCAATTTATTTTGTGTTTCGATCAATTATTTCCTTTTATTTGAACTATTATAGATATTTTTATGTAAAATACGCATTTTATTGCTTGTATCTTTTCTTTTTATCTCCGCAAGATAAAGTCCTGTTTCAACCGTTTAACACAGGTCAAATTTGCTTTCATTCATCTATGTTGCAAAAGAAAGCATTTGTGCATTATATATAATGGCAGCTTGTCGAAAAAATACAGACTGGGCTTCCCCTGCGAGGGAGTCTCTTGAACAGCCTTTTTCTTTTTTGTATGTACAGATGAGTTTATCGACAGACGAAAAGCCGGAACTGGAAATTCCAGTTCCGGCCTCAGATCAATGAGAATCAAATTTAGAAAAAGAAAGAATATTACGTAAAATTACTTGCTGATGGTAGCCTTCAGTGCATCAATAGAAGTCTCCAGACCAGCCTCAACGCTCATGGTCAGGTCTTCCATCTCCAGAGATACATAACCGTCATAACCCATCATATGGCATACAGAGAAGAATTCCTTCCACCACTTCAGATCACGACCGCAGCCAACTGCTACATAGTTCCAGGTACGATCCTTGGAGCAGTCAACCGGCAGATTCTCCAGCAGGCCGTCAACATCAACATTGTACTGCTCCGGACGAGCGTCCTTGCCATGTACATAGAAGATCTTGTCGCCCAGTGCGCGTGCTGCTGCAATCGGCTCAGCGCCCTGAATCATCAGGTGGGACGGGTCAAGGTTCAGACCGAGTACATCGGAATCCTCGCCAACTACTTCACACAGCTTGTTGAAGGTGCGAACGTTGTGAACCAGTGCGCCCGGGAACTCCTCGATCGCAATCTTCTTCACGCCTGCTTCCTTCGCAATGCGGCAGGTTTCCTTCCACCACTCTGCAGCTACTTCCCACTGATACTTTACGCCCTCGATCATGTAGTTGAAGCCGTCGTACTCCGGCCAAGATACGGTAGATACGAACCAGTTCGGGGTCTTATCGCCCGGTGCGCCTGCCGGCAGACCAGACATGGTGACAACAGTGTCAACACCCATCTTGCCAGCCAGTACCATGGTATCACGCATGGTCTTGGAATGTGCATGGCCCATCGGGGTGTCGATCAGCGGGTTACCGGAGCAGTTCAGAGCGGAAATAGCCAGACCGCGCTTCTCGATCTCAGCCAGGAATGCTTCGCGCTTTGCATCGTCATTGATGTAATCCTCAGCACATTCAATGAAGTTGCAGCCGCCCCAGCCGCCTGCAGTCATTTCAATTGCGTCCAGGCCGTATGCTACAACCTTATCGAGCATTTCAGTAAAAGGAATCTTGCCGAATACGTCGGTGCAGATAGAAAGTTTCATAATATAAATATCCTCCAAATATTAGGGGTTTGCCGGAGCGCATTTGACACTCCGGCAAACAAGTTTTTCCGCCGTAGCGGTTATGCAAAGCACTTCGCGCAGCGAACCGTGCTCCGCACGGAGGTTTGCGGCAAGTATCCACGACGCCGCAAACGCTTTGTTGTATGAGAATTATTTTAAGATGTAAGCAGATAAATTACTTTACGTCTACCCAAACAGCGCCCTTGTCAGCGGACTCAGCACAAGCGTTGATCCACTTGATGCCTTCGATGCCGTGCTCCAGATCCGGATATACCAGGTTCTTCAGAGTCTCTTCGTCACCGCGATCCTTCGCGTCCATAGCAATTGCGAAGCGCTTGTACAGGTTGGACCAGGAATCGATCAGACCAGTGTAATGCAGTGCGCCCAGACGCTCGTCTTCCAGTGCTTCCGGTGCAAGGTAATCCATAGAACGATACAGAATCTGTTCCGGCTGGCCCTGTACCTGATAGTGCAGCTCGTCCGGATGCATGTCGTTCCACTCCAGGGAAGCCTTGGAGCCAACGATGCGGATATGCTGAGAAGAATGATCGCCAGCGTTAACTGCGGAAGCCCACATACGGCCTACAGCGCCGCTCTCGTAACGCATCAGAACGTAAGCGTTGTCTTCCAGCGGATAACGGGAGCCTACGAATGCCTGACGGTCACACAGAACCTGCTTCAGCTTCTCATCCGGGCAGATCAGCTCAGACATGTAGTATGTATGGGTAGACAGATCGCCCAGTACGAAGGAACGGCCAACCTTAGCCGGATCAACACGCCACTTCTGGCCTTCAGCCTTTACGTCAGCCTCTGCATCACAGCCAAAACCGTGTGCGTAACGCAGATCGATCATGTTAACCTTGCCGATATCGCCATTCTTGATCATAGCGCGCATCTGCTGCAGCAGTTCAAAACCGGAGAAGCCGTAGGTTACGCAAACGATCTTGCCCTTTTCCTCAGCCAGCTTCTTGATTTCTTCGCCCTGCTCTACTTCAAAGAACAGCGGCTTCTCGCAGATAACATGCAGGCCAGCTTCCAGAGCAGCCTTGGTTACTTCGTAATGCAGGAAGTTCGGGGTAGCTACGTCAACAGCCTCGATACCGTCCTCGCGCTTAGCCTCTTCTTCAAACATGGTCTTGTAATCCGGGTACAGACGATCCTCGTCCATGCACAGATTCAGGCCGAACTGCTTGCCGCGCTCGAAATCAACGTCAAATGCAGCAGCCTTCAGTACGAAGGAGGTGTTGTCGCGCATTGCGCCCAGACGATGCTTGTAGCCTACGCCACTGGTAGAGCCGCCGCCTACGATACCCCAACGGAATGGTTCTCTGTCAAAATTCTTTTCGCCAATGTACATAATTGTTACGTCCTTTCCTTTTTTTACACGTAATTGTTGTTTGTTGTTTTGTTTTCCTGTATCTCATACATTACTTTATAAAATCGTCCTGTTGCAGACGCTTTTACCAAATTAAAAAGATTCTCAATTTTGCTTTTTTCAGACCTTTTCGCAAAATCCCGCTAAATTATAAGCATATTCACCAATTATTTCAGTTTTTATTTGGTATTTTTGTTCCTTGTGTTCTTTCTGGATATAGTATAGTCTATAAATATAAAATCGTAAATACGCATGATTGCTTTGAAATTCATCAAAATTGCTTTATAAGAAAAAAAGAAATCGAGGTATCCAATTATGAAAAGCGTTGATCCCGGTATCCTTCCGCAGTCCCATTGCTCTACTTTTCAGCCATCGGAATTTGCACGAGATAATCTGATCTACATGACGTGGTGCGGTCACTATTTCTGTACAAGCCAATATTACATGGATCGCCAGAGCTATCCCGAATCTCTGCTGCTGTTTGTCCGCAACGGTGAAATGGATGTCCACTACAGTGAGAAGTCTTTTACCATCCACAAGGGCGATATCCTGCTGCTCAACTGCAAAAATCCGCATTACTACCGCGCACATGATGATCTTGAATTTGTCTATATTCACTTCGACGGTGCAAATTCCCATGAACTGACGGACTATCTGATTGATCTGAACGGCGGCCCGATTTTCCGGCAGGAAAACAATATGGAGATCGGCAAGGAGTTATATGATACCGCTTTGATTCATGAAAAAGGCACGATTCAGCCCCCATTTCAGGTGCATACATGGATTACGCAGCTTTTATATAGACTTTCACTGTCCGCTGTCCCACCGATTGAGGAGGACTCCCCAATCAGTCAGGCAATCCAGTACATTCTGGCGAATGTCGGTGAACCAATCACATTGGAAAGCCTGTCTCAGCTGACCAACTTCAGCCCGTACTATTTATCGCATTTATTTAAAAAGCAAACCGGCTATTCTCCATCGGAATATATTATCAACACCCGTCTGGAGAAGGCGGAACGGATGCTGACGCATTCGCGCAAATCGGTTGCAGAAATTGCCTACGAAGTTGGTTATGGCTCTGCCAGCAGCTTCATCAATGTTTTTACCCGCAAAGTCGGATGCACACCCAAAACCTTCCGCAGCCAGCACCAGAGCGGCAATATCATTACAGGCTATGACATCGAAAAGTTCTAATCGGATACATATCCCTGTCTCTTCAAGAGAGGCTTACTTTTATATTTTATGCATAAAAAATAGAACAGCCGCTGCCAGTGGGGGCTGACAACGGCTGTTCCTGCCGCATACAACAGCTATTCTAAAATCCCAAGCGAACGGCTGTTAATATCAAAAAAATTGAAGAGAAAAGTCAACTATAAAAAGAGATCATGATAAACTGATTATCCAATATTAGACCATGTAAAATTACATGTAATCTGCTACGTTGTCTGTGGTTACAGGCTCAAACGGTACCCAGAATACGTGGTCGCTGTAATCTTCACCGGAATCATCCATTGCGCCGAGGTCTTCCATGCCAGTGCTGATCGGATCACCAGCGATCATATTCATAGCTGCGATAACAGAGCCCTTGCCCTGACCTACCGGGTTCTGGAATACGGTCATTGCCAGCGTACCTTCGGTGATAGCCTGCGCACCATCTGCTGTGCAGTCGATGCCAACAATCGGGAAGTCGATATCTACACCGGCATCCTTACAAGCTTCAATTGCACCCAGTGCCATTGCATCGTTGTTTGCGATGATGCAGTCGAATTCCTTACCGGAAGTCAGCAGCGGCTGAATCATTTCCTGTGCTGTCGGACGGTCATAGTCAGCAACTACCGGTGCAGAAGCTTCGGTAGCCGTGATACCGTTGTCCTCCAGTGCCTTCAGAACGCCAGCAGAACGCTTGGTAGTGGAAACCTGACCCAGTGTACCCTGAATCATAAAGTACTTGATCTCGGTCTTACCCTGGTCCTTGAAATACTGTGCCAAATACTCGCCCTGGAAATAGCCGGAGGTATCTTCATCAGAACCTACATAACCAACGTTCTCAGCAGCAAGCTCTCCCATATTCGTAGGAGGACGGTTTACAAAGATCAGCTTTGCCTCGCCGGCAGCATCGATCAGGGACTGCGTGCCGTCAGCGTCAACCGGCAGACAGATAACTGCCTCAGCGCCACCGTTTACTGCAGTCTCAATGTACTGAATCTGCTTAGCAGAGTCGTTCTGCGCATCCTGTGTAACAATGTTATAGCCGAGCGGTTCAGCTTCTACCTTCATAGCAGCCTCGATAGAAGACATAAATTCGTCACGAGCTGCGATAACAAAGGTCAAATCCTTCAGCTTGCCGTTATCAGAAGCGGCAGAGCCATTACCGCCGGAAGAGCTTCCACAGCCGGCCAGTGCACCTGCGCACATTACGCCAGCCATCAACATAGCCATTGTTTTTTTCAGTTTCATCCTAAAAGTTCCTCTCTTTCTGTTGTGTGTACAGATTAATTTTTTACAATTAACAAAAGCAAAAAGACGGTTCGCCGCGGCATGACTAAACTGCCTTTCTGTCTTTCCAAAACAGCATGTTTTGTTTTTCATACTGTTCTGCTGTTGAACAAATTATAGTCGATTCGGGCCAGTATGGAAATAGGCTGTTTTGTTACAAAATTTATCATTCTTGCTTTTTAAGGCGCTTTTATTATATTAATTGACGTAAAATTGCAAATTTATTCATTATTTTTGCGAAAAAATTCATTTATTTTGCGCTCGCAAATTTTGTATGTGTTCTTGATTTTGTGAAAACACGCGCAGGGGTATATTGACGCACTTCCGGCCTTTGCGCTATACTAAACATAAGAATGATTTCCCTGCCACAGGGTAAAAATGAAGTATCACTTTTGAAAAGAGGTTGATCTATGAAATCGTATGCATTTGGTGTGGATTTGGGTGGTACAAGCGTAAAACTTGGCCTGTTCCTGTCTGATGGCGCTCTGGTAGAAAAATGGGAAATTCCGACCAGAACAAAAAATCACAGTGAGAACCTCCTGCCGGATATTGCACAGACACTTCTGGGCAAGCTGGAGGAAAAAAGCATCCCCGTAGAAGACGTTGCAGGTATCGGTATTGGCGTCCCCGGCGCCGTGCTGCGTGGCAGCTATGTCATGCCCTGTGTCAATCTTGACCAATGGGGCGGTGAAGTTGCCCGGCAGTTATCCGATTTATGTAAGCTGCCAGTCCGCGTTGTCAATGATGCCAATGCAGCCGCCCTCGGAGAAATGAGCAATGGCGGCGGCAAGGGCTGCAAAAACCTTGTTTTGGTTACATTGGGAACCGGTGTTGGCGGCGGTATTATTGTCGATGGCAAGCTGGTTGCCGGTGTGCATGGTGCAGGCGGTGAAATCGGACATATGAAGGTTGCCGAACCGGATGACGATATCTGTGGTTGTGGCAAATCTGGCTGCTTGGAGCGGTATTCCTCTGCAACCGGTGTGGTAAACCGTGCCAAGCGGCTGCTGGCAGATGAAACGGTTTCCTCTGCTATGCGACAGTATACGCCTCTGACCTGCAAGGATGTCATTGACTGTGCAAAAGCCGGTGATGCTGCAGCGTTACAGATTGTCGATACCATGACACGGATGCTTGGAAAGGCCCTGTCTATTGTGTGCTGTGTGTGCGATCCGGAAGTTGTTGTCATTGGCGGCGGCGTAGCGCGTGCCGGACAGATTTTGACGGATGGTATCCGCAGGCATTTTGAGGAATATGCTTTCCCTTCAACAACAGAGACAAAATTTGTACTGGCTGAGCTTGGCAATGACGCCGGTATTTACGGTGCGGTACAGATGATTTTGGGTAACCATTAACTCTTGACAACCAGATAAAATCCCAGAAGCTTTGCCTGTTCATACGACGCTTCCGGGATGACTTTCATATCATAATAAAAGAAGGAATAAGGGTCAAAGCCGCAATCAAAACATGATCGTGGTTTTGACCCTTACTTTTTTTGCCTGCTCAATACTGTAAAATCACTGTTTATTCTTCAAACACTGGATATTTTTTCTTATCCTCTTCCGTAATTGCACGCAATACTCTGCACGGATTTCCAACTGCAATTACCCCCGAAGGAATATCCTTATTGACAACGCTTCCCGCGCCAATAACGGTATTATCACCGATCGTAACGCCCGGCAGAACGGTAACGCCCGCACCGAACCAGACATGATTTCCTACCGTAATCGGCAGTGCAATTTCCAGTCCCCTGTTTCTCTGTTCCATATCCAATGGATGGCCTGCTGTAGAGAAACAGCAGTTCGGTGCAATAAAGACATTATCCCCAAATGTCACCTTTGCGGCGTCTAAAATAACGCAGTTGTGATTGGTGTAAAAATTCTCTCCAATGGAGATATTATAGCCGTAATCACACCAAAACGGCGCTGTGATCGTAAACGCGCCGTCTATTTTGCCGATGATCTTTCGGATTATCCTCTGCTGCGCCTCCGTATCCGATGGTTTGCAGGCATTGAAATCAAAGCATAAATCCTTGCAAACATTTCGCTCCTGCAATAAGCTTTCATCATAATTTGCATCATATAAATATCCGGCAGCCGCCTTCTGTTTTTCATTCATATAATTGTTTCATGAACCTCCTTTTGCATTGACAGTATGTGAACTTCTAAAAATACCGGTATTGTAAAATCAAACCGTAGACTTATCATATTATACTACGTATTGGGAACAAACAGGCGATGCACGGAGCATAGATCGTTTGATTTCTTATGATCCGGTATGGTACAAAAACAAAAACACCGAAACCATTACGGAATCGGTGCTTTGCTTTGGCGGAGAAGGAGGGATTTGAATTCCAAATTTACACTTTTATTCGTGATATACCGCCATATAATATCCGTTTTGTTCGGTATCTGGAACAAACTCACACATTAAGTCCATATGGTTTGTATAAACAAAATCTGTAATGGGTAAAAATAAGGGTCAAAGCTGTGGTCAAAGAGCTGACTGGACTTTGACCCTTTTGCTCGATGATTAAGAAAGTGATTGCACCTTACATCGCTCATTTCCTAACCATCTTTTGAAATAATCATCAGTTACGCTTCTAGACCCTTATAATTCTATTTTTAAATTCTCCAGCTTTATTGATCATTTTTCACGCAACATTTTTACTTTTCCAGATATCCCATAAGAATCACAGCGCTCTGTGCGCGAGTTGCCGTGCCCTTCGGGTCAAGCTTTGTTACTCCATTATCAACTGTACCGTTGATGATACCGTTCTGATTAGCCCACAGTACGGCCGTTATTGCCCAACTGGAAACAGAGCTTGCATCTGGGAAATTCAACGAGCCGGAAACTGCCGGAGATTTCTCATAGCGATAGAGAATTGCCGCATACTGCTCGCGGGTGATGTTGCTATTCGGTGCAAAAGTTCCATCGCCCATGCCGGCTACAACGCCGTTCTGGTTTGCCCACAGGATTGCATTATAATACCACTTGCTAGATGATACATCACGGAACGGCATATCGCCGGAAACTGCCGGAGAACCTGCCTGCGCATACATAATCTGTGCTACCATGGCACGGGTCATCGATACACTTGGTGCAAAAGTGCTGTCACCCATCCCCTTCATGATTCCATTGTCATAAACATATTGTACAGCTTCAGTATACCATGCGCCAGCCGAAATGTCATGAAAGATTTCATAAACCGGAGTAGCTTTTTCTACCTTTTGGTATTCATAAACTACGCGCTGATCATAATATATATGGCTTACCTCATTGCCATTACTGTCGTAGGTGTACTTTTGATTCACCTCCGAAACAATACGTTCACCATTATCATAATGGTCTGTACGTTGAATGAGACGATTGTTGGCATCATATTCATATGTATACCATTTTTCCAGATATTGTTCTCCATTTTCCTCGCTATAATAAATCTCCGTTTTTGTCAGGTTCCCCTTTGCATCGTAGCTATTCTTCCGTTCCTCAGTTACAGAGACTTCCTGTCTGGTTTCATCATCCAAAAATGTTATGGTTTTCTCGATAATCTGATTATGCTGATCATATTTGTAAGTATATATCTCTTCATAAGAGGTTCCATCAACATAAAAGTCTGTAACCTTTTCTCGAATGATGTTTCCTGCAGAATCTCTCGTATATATAGTATCTCTTAAGCCGCTTTCTTCACTGATTTTCATTTCGGAAATTTTACCGTCTGCACCATAAGTATAGGTTGTTGTTTGCGTCTGAGTATAATCTTTCCCCACTCCATAATATGCCGTCTTTTTTACAATCTTTCCGGCCTGATTGTTCTCATAAACTGCATAAGAAGTGATACCATCATCATCATATGTTGTTTCCTTTACGAGTACATAATCCGATGAATATGCTGGTATATGCTGGTCAAAATCATCATTAAAATCATATCCTTCCGGACCGCCTCCCGCCAATGCGCCGCTTGACAGTACTGTCACTGCCATCGCGCCTGCAAGCAGGGCACTTCCCAGTCGCTTTGTCCATTTCATATTGTATGTCCTCCTTTTCTGTGTTGCCAGAGCAGCTATGTTATTTTTAGTATACTAAAGCATCCACATATTGTCATTCATCTGCATTCATTTTCAGAATTGTATCCAGAAAATCGTTAAAAACGGGTGTGCCGGAGCACACCCGCCTTTTATATGAATCCATTTACTTTTCCAGATATCCCATAAGAATCACAGCGCTCTGTGCGCGAGTTGCCGTACCCTTCGGGTCAAGCAGCGTTACGCCATTGTTGGCTGTGCCACTGATGATACCGTTCTGGTTCGCCCAGAGGACAGCATCCTTTGCCCAACTGGAAACCGTGTCTGCATCTGGGAAATTCAACGAACCGGAAACTGCCGGAGATTTCTCATAGCGATACAGGATTGCAGCATACTCCTGACGGGTGATGTTGCTGTTCGGTGCAAAGGTTCCATCGCCCATACCGGCGACAACACCGTTCTGGTTTGCCCACAGGATCGCATCATAATACCACTTACCAGCTGGAACATCGGTAAATGGCATGTCGCCGGAAACCTTAGGAGAACCGGCCTGCGCATACATAATCTGTGCTACCATGGCGCGCGTCATTGATGCGCTCGGTGCAAAGGTGGCGTCGCCCATTCCCTTCATGATGCCTTTGTCATAGACATATTGTACGGCTTTGGTATACCAGGCATTCGGTGTGATGTCCGTAAAGATATTGGAAACCGGTGTAGTAGGATCAACCGGCTTTGGGTCTGACGGGTCATATTCCATCCATGTCAGCGTTCCGCCATACTCCTTTGCAATTGCTTCGTCCCAACCGGAAGCGCCCTTCGGATAGTAAGCAACGGCAGTAACACCAAGGAATGAACCCCAACCACTATCTTCACTAACCATCTCCGGAGCATCGCCGGCAAAATAGATTTCTGTCAGATCATCACAAAATGCAAACGCAGCGCCGCCGATGCGCTTTACACTGCTCGGAATCGTTACACGCATCAGACCACTGCAACCTTTAAATGTTCCATATGCAATGTAGGATACATTATTCGGGATTGTGACATTGGTCAGGTTGGTGCAACCATCGAATGCCCCACTTCCGATTTCTGTTACACTATTCGGGATTGTGACACTGGTCAGGCTGGTGCAACCATCGAATGCCCCACTTCCGATTTTTGTTACACTATTCGGGATTGTGACACTGGTCAGGCTGTCGCAGTACTCGAATGCACAATCTCCAATTGTCGTGACACTATCCGGCACGATTACAGTTGCATCGCTGCCCTGATATGTTAGTAAGATACCATTGACGACCGGAAAATCCCCCTGTGCTTCCAGCCACGGCGTACCACGAAATGCTTCATACCCAATTGTCGTGACACTATTCGGGATTGTGACACTGGTCAGACTGATACAGTTATCGAATGCCGAACTGCTGATTTCTGTCACACTATTCGGGATTGTGACACTGGTCAGGCTGGTACAATTACAGAATGCCCTATCGGCAATACTTGTCACGCCCTGCTGAATCTGAACGCTTTTGATATCATTCCACCGATCCTTCCACGGCGTTTCCGTCATTTCTCCGTTGCCGCTGATGACAAGCACGCCGTCATTCAGCTCCCATGTCAGGTTTCCCGCTTGTGCGGCTTTTTCCGAAGAAACCGTTTGCGCGTCATAGCTCTCGTATTCCGGCAAATCGCCTTTGTCCAAGACGGTGAGCGTCTGCTCGGTTTCTACGTCCGCCGCCACCGCCTGTGCCGGCAGCATGGAAAATGCCATTACCAGAGACAACAGCATTGCCCAACGTTTCCTTGTTTTCATTGTATACACTCCTTTTCAAATTGTGTTTTTGTCAAGCTTGATACAGAAACTCCCCCTTTCCTTCTATTCCAAACTGTCGAGATAACTCAACTGTTCGTTGGTCAGTGTAAGCTGCGGCGTATCCGAAATGCGCCATGCAAGCGGATTGGTTTGCTCCAAAACAGCCTGCATTTGCTGCGGAATATCCTTTAAACGCTCAATACAGTATTGTTCACCTTCGGTATCCCCCTGCCTGTGATAAAGGCTGATGGTGATTGTCAGCTTATCGAAATAATCCTGATATTCTTCCTCAGCGTATTTTGCATGGTCAATTGCCAACTGCTTTTCTTGTATCATTTTCTCGATATTTCCATAGCTAAAGCTCATGTGTGCCTTCGCACTATGTGCGATGGAAACGTATGAATCAAGCGCGATAATCCTATCCGCAACGCTGTTCATTTGATCCAGCTCCCTTGTGGAGGTGAGCTGTTGCATCAGAGCTGGTACATCATTGGGATAATACGCAAGTGTAAGTTCCGGAGACAGATATTCCTCCAGAAAGCTGGCTGTTCCCAAGGCTGTCCCCACTGCACAAACAAACATACAAATTGGGACAGGTATACCATACAAGCCTATTTTATTGGTAAATTCTTTTTTCAAAAGGCTGCAACCTGGTTCCATAGCAGTAAGCAGCAGGAACCAAACTGCCAAAAACTGCAAATCAAAATCCAGCATACTGTGTGCCAGAATAACAAACAGCAGCAGGCGTTGTTCGCTACCAAGCTTTCGGTTTAACAACTGTCGAAGCAGGACCACTGCGGCAACAAGCGCCGGAATCCAGCCGATATCCAAAAACAACTGAAGCAATTCATTGTGAACATACATCGCTGAATAAACACCATGCTGAAAGCTTCCCTGACTGTAATAATATCCCAGATATCCCAGTCCAAATGGATGACGGAGTATGACCGGCAATGCATCCTGATAATAGAGTAATCGCCCAAGCAATGTACTGGAGGAGAGTGAAATCCGCAAATATCTTCCTACCATCGTGTCCGGCAGTATCCATGCCGCCACCAACACCACGGCGATCGCGACGCCGAGGCCGGAAAGCAATCCCGCTCTTTGCTTGTTATTCACAAAAGCAGCCGCACGCAGTACAACGGCAACTGCGGTAAGTACAAATACGGTACGGCTTCCCGAAAGAATAATTCCCGCACAAAGAATCACAGCCAGAAAAGGTTTTATGACAGAAAACCTCTGTTTCGGCATATAGCTAACGATAATCAAGGCTGCCAGCAGATACAATGCCCATGCATTCGGATACTGAAAAAAGCCGGCAAAGCGTCCATCTATAATAAACATAGAACGGCAAGCAGGCAGCATACAAAGCATACCTGATAGCAGCAGCATACCAGCAGCTGACCATGGAATTGTGCTCAATAAATGTTTCCTGCTTCCTTTTGGAAATTGCTGTAGAACCAAAACAAACAAGAACATTGGTAAAAACTTTACAATACCGAATGGCGACTGTCCGCGATCAACTGCCCACAGACATGTGACTGCATAGGCTATCAGAATCATTCCTGCAAGAATCAACGGTTCGTTGCAGTTAATAACCAGTTTCCTTTTTCGTAAAACAATATAAAAGAGAAGCAGTGCCAAATACAATATGGCAATCCCGCTGCTCCATGTAAAAAATCCTCCTGCCAATATGGGAAACAAACCGATGAATGTAACAAGTGCTTTTTCACCCGGTCTATCCTCTTTTTTTGGTATGGGGATATAACGAATGACAAATCGCAATAACACGCCGCCTGCGACAAACAGCAACGCACCGATCAAAAGAAGGAACAAAAACCTACTCCATTCCTGTATTGTTTCGCCTTTTCCTCCCAGATTGAGGATAGGTGCTGACGGCCATTTTATATACTGAAAGAAAGTGTAATGATTAGCAGCGCTGTTTTCCAGCCCGCTCCATGTATCATAGAATTCCTCCCATGTATAAAATCGCTCTTGAGAACTGGAAGAGATTGTTTCAAATGCAACGAAACCATTGTCATAGATTGCTGCAATGATGATATTATGTCCATAGATATCATCAGACTGCAAACGATCTGATTCAAACCCGGCATCTGTACTGAGCAAATTGGTGAGATGAATTACAGCCCCCGGAACCGCCGACTTAATGAAAATCTCCGCATGTTCCGCAGTAAACAGACGTTCTTCATCACTTAATTTCTTCAATAAATTGTTCCCAGTGTCTTGATTTCCCTCAAAAGAGGTTTCCAATTGCATCCCCCAGATAGTGTTATACATATCATTGGCATATTCCCAATTTCCATTTGGTTCTGAGATGGTAACACTATCACATGAAATTTCAGCACCGTTTATCGTGTACGCTGCTTTGACAGATATACTGAAAAAAATAAGCGCAGCTATGGAAATAATCATTATCCGAAAAAAACGCCTATAACATGTTCTTCTATTATGCAATTTTTGAAAATAGCTGTTGTCAAATATAATTATATTCATGATATATATCCATACGATCAAACCCCTTATTACATCATTTCCCATGATAGAATATCTAAAGCATTCTGTTGCAAAAAGCAGACATTTTGAAACAGTTATGATAAAATAGAAAAATAGGATATATTCATAAAAAA
>JAUNGQ010000022.1 GCA_030524285.1 Eubacteriales bacterium | reverse complement strand
CTCCCTCCGTCTTCGCCTGCGGCGAATCCACCTCCCTCGAGGAGGGAGGCTTTGGTTGGTTGCAAGCTTTTTCGTGATCTATCTCGGCGTGAAATTTTGTATACAGTCAAAAGACCAGTGACATTTTGCCGCTGGTCTTTCGTTTTGCCTGTTCTAGGGAATGTTGTGTCAATCCGGAATCAGTCCGGCGTTATCCAGAATGGTAAATGCGCGGCACAGGTCTTCGCTTAGGTTCAGGCTATCGCCGGTGCCCTTGATTGCGCCCTGCTCTACAAGCTTTTTTACAGCCTCACGGTAATAGGATGGAATATCTTCCAGGTTTTTATAATATTTCATGTTGTCCTCCTCTGCTTCTTTTGGATCGGATGGCGTTGTGGTTTGATCGGTTACAATTTCACGGGAAATCAGATAATAGCTGGGGCTGCGGTCAATCGTGGCCTTGCCGCATTGCGTCAGGCTGGTTTTCACAACGCCCTTTTCTACAACATGGGCATAATTTCGGCGGATGGAGGATGCCGTATATTTCCCGTTATACCAGTAGCTGTCCAGTACGGTGATGGTTTGCCCGGACGCGGCTACAGCAGTTATAAAATGTCCACTGGTAGAAAACAACGGATAAGCAGTTCCAACATGCAGGATTGCAACACCACCTGCGTTCAAATGCCTTAAAAGCTCTACATTTTTGCTGGTAGTGGTATATTGGAAATGATATTTCGGTGCAGCAGCCTGCAGCAGAGGCGCCATTAACGTACCGCCGTCAACGCGCGCCCCGCAGGAGACTGCAAGCTTACACATGGTTGGAATGCTGATATCTGCAATGCCAAGCGCATAAAGCGCATTGCAAAGGCTGGCAGGTCCGCAGGCAGAGGAATAAATTGTCCCCTGACCATAAGCGATGGATTTATACTGCGTTTCGGTCTGGAATTTGACTTTGTAACTGATTTTTGCTCACTCCTTTTTCTCTGTGGTTGCCTTTTTCTGCTCCAGCTGTTTTTTCATCCATTCATCCGCTTCACAGGCAAGGCACGTAAAGCTGTTGTTTTTCCACCATGCAGTGAGGGACGCTGCGACTGTCCAGCAGACAGAAACAATTTGATATATGTCATTGTCCGTGAAGGAAATGGTTGCATGTCCGGCAATTGCCAGAATTTGATTGATGAGTGCAAGCAACAGAATAATCGTACGCGCAATGGTATCTGCGCCAATGGTCCGGGTTGGGGTACTCATTCGATCACCTCCCTACAATATTATAGATATGACGGCGCCACAGACTGCGATACCTACAGCTGCTAAAATTGCCATAATAATATTCAATTTGGTAGAAATAACAGCAAATTCAATGTTACCGCGGCTGAGACGTTCTTCATGCTTGGCAATCTGAACCGTATGCTGCCGGGCGATTGCTGTCAGTTCCTCAAGCTCATGGCAGACGCAGGCTTGATTTTGTTCTGGCATATTCGTTCACCTCCAATTAGGAGTTTTTGATTTGATAATAGGACAGAATATTTTGTTGTCAAATCAATAACTTGCAGCCTTGTGGAAGGGATAGCTGCTCATACAGCATATGTATGAGATTTTTGTCAGTTAATATCCAAAATTGTAAAAATTTGGTTGACGATGTGGCGAAATAGAGATATAATTTTTATAAAGAGGGAGAGAAAATTGGCGGAAAGGGAGTAGATAAAATGGCATTGAATCCAAAACAGGAAAAACGTTTTTTAGAATCTGCTCTGTTTTCCGGTTGTGATAGTAGAAGCTTCCGCACCCTGGCACAGTCCCTGAATCCGATCAGTGTTTTAAAGGGACAGACGTTATCGGCCGTGCGTCATAATCCGGCGCTTGCACTTGTTGTGGAGGGAAGCTTGGATTTCTGCAACGCCAATGGTGTGTTGTATTTTACATTAGGAACAGGTGATTTTTTTGAGCTGGAATCCATGTTTTCCGACATTCGTCCGATCTTACCGAACCAACTCCGTGCACGCTCCAATTGTGTCGTTATTTTTGTAAACAAAAGTCTGTTGATTCCGGTATTTCGTGAAAATCCGCGCATAGCGCAGAACTATATGACAATTCTTTCGGATATATTGCAGCTTACAACCTGTCGGCTGCATCATTTTACAGCAGAAACTCCAAGCGTAGCCCTTGGATTGTATTTGCTGCGGAATGAAAAACAGGGGAGTATCCGGCTGGTAGATGGATTTGCCGGTCTGGCACGCCGCCTGAACATCAGCCGGGCAACGTTGTACCGATCACTGGCGGAGTTGGAGCATCTGCAGCTGGTTGACCATCAGGAAAAAACTGTACGTATTGTCAGTCCGGAAAAGTTGCGGCAGTATGTATTGGTACATTCCATGCCGGCAGGAAGCACGGCGAAATAAGACAATAGAAAAGCGCAGATCATGTGATCTGCGCTGTTTTTTTACATCAAGAGCTGAGCTTGCAAACTGTTTCCACGTGAAAATGTGAAGATGATTGAAGATATGTATAGAGGAATAGAGTTTGCTTTTTGTAATACAAAACTTTCTGCTGCGTGTGACAATTCAGCGGAAAAGGAGGCGTGAAAGCAATCTGCTGCTCATGCTCTGGATTGATAAATGGATTCCCACTATGGCGGGGAAATGCAAAAGGGCGTTGCAGAATAATATCTGTAACGCCCTTGTTAGTATGAAATAAGTATACCTTTCTGCACGGAAAAAGTCAATCGTTATTGCAGAATTTTGTTTTTGTTTTTTGTACAATTTTTTCTCTAAAAAGCCTGAAAATATTAGAATTAAGCAAAAATAAGTATTTTTGAAATAATATAAGTAGAATATCATACTTTATAATTATATTATTGCATTTTAGCATTCTTTTAGGGTAAAAGATCGGCAGCGTACTTGCTTTATACGCTGCCGCCCGTTCATTTTTAAAGAATAATGCAAATCAAACCGCCAGAGCCTTCGTTGATGATGCGCTCCAGTGTCTCCTGTAGCTTGCTGCGAGCATCATCCGGCATACGTGTCAGCTTTGTGTTCATGCCCTCGCTGACCAGCTCGTTCAGCGATTTGCCGAAAATATTGGTCTGCCAGATACGCTCTGGTTCACCGTCAAATTCCGACATCAGATACTGTACAAGATCTTCCGACTGTTTTTCTGAACCAACAATCGGGGAAATTTCCGTCTGAATATCAGCCCGAATCATGTGGATGGACGGAGCGGAAGCTGTTATCTTCACACCATATCGTCCGCCTTGCTTGACAATTTCCGGTTCATCCAGTGTCAGCTCATCAATGGTTGGCATAACAATGCCATAACCGGTTTGTCGCACTTGTGTCAAAGCGCCATCAAAGCGTTCATATTCTTTCTGAATTTTGGCAAGGCGGGTGAGCAGCGGAATCAGGTCTGCTTCTCCGCGGATCGTCAGGCCCGATTGCTCTCCGGCAATCTGATAAAAGATTTCCTGCGGAATACGCATTTCCAACCGGACGGAGCCAGTGCCAAGATCCATAGACTGTACCTGTGCGCCAGAAACATATTCTGTCTGTGCCAATGCATCTGCACACGATTGCATATCGCGCATACGTCCAATATGGTTTGCCTGGCTGCGGATGCCGCTGTAAACAGCTTCCTTGACTTTGTGCCCGGCAGGAAGTGTACCAACCCATGGGGGCAGGATAATGCCAACTTCACGGACGGGAAATTCATATAATACGGATTTGAGGATCGTTCCCATCTGCTCCGCATCCATGTTGAGACAGTCTGCTGCAAGAGCCGTGACATCATAGGTATCGGAAATCTGTCGGCAAATCTGTTGCGCCTCCGCTCCCTGCGGCTGCATGGAATTGACCAGAACAAGAAACGGCTTGTGCAGGCTTTGCAGCTCACGAATGACACGATCCTCGGCTTCCAGATAATTTTCCCGCGGGAAATCGGTAACAGTACCATCTGTCGTCACAACAAGGCCAATGGTAGAGTGATCGGTGATGACCTTGCGGGTGCCGAGCTCAGCGGCCTCTGCCATGGGGATCGGCTGATCACTCCATGGTGTGGATACCATGCGTGGCGTATCTTCCTCTGTATGACCCAATGCACCGTCAATCAGATAGCCGACGCAATCCACCAGACGCACTTTGCAAATACCATCTCCGTCCAGTGCAATCTCTGCCGCTTCCTCCGGTACAAATTTCGGCTCTGCCGTCATAATGGTTCTGCCAGAGCCGGACTGTGGAAGCTCATCCTTTGCGCGTTCTCTGCGGTAGACATTTTCGATGCCGGGAAGCACCAGCGTTTCCATGAACCGCTTAATCAGAGTCGATTTCCCGGTGCGGACTGGTCCGACGACACCGATATAAATCGTACCGCCAGTACGGCGGCTGATATCTTCATACAGCTTTTGTTGTTCCATATGCACCTCCATGTGTTCCGTTTCCTGTTATTACTGAACCGGTATCAGCAGCATTTGTGAATGGGCGCTGAAATGATCGGTACTGAGCTGGTTTGCCTGTCGGATTGCTTCTACAGTTGTACGATAGCATTTGGCAATGTCCCACAGACGTTCCTCTGCATCGACATAACGCAGGATGACAGACACCGGAGCGGCTGACTGGACTGTATTTTCATCAATGGTCAGTGCAGACAAATCATTCAGTTGCAATGGCTCATCACATAACAGGCTGCACCGCCCGCTCAGGGAAAGCACAACGGAATCTTCACCGCTGATGGTTGCAGAAGCACGGCACTGCATACCGTTTAAACGTACCTGGTGGGTATCATCCGGTAGGCTCAACGGCATATGGACAGCACGATGAATGGAATAATATTCACCGTCGTCGGCACGATATACAATGCAGACCATCATGCGCAGTACGCTGTGCGACTGTTCGTTGCTGAGCGTATCCAAAACTGCGGAAACATCAGCAATCTGTGCAATTTTCATGCCGACAGGTATGGTTTCAGAGGCTTCACAGCCCAGCTCTGCGAGTGGATGGCTGGAAGGCAGCGTGACCGGCTGGGTTTCCACATGCACGGTATGTTCCAAATGATAGACATCGGATACCAATTGCAGCGTGTGGGTTTCAAAGGCGGTAAGCAGCACGCTGGCCCCGATACCGACACCGATTAAGCCGTCGTCACGCAGCTCGGCATCCAGATGGCGCAGGGAAAAGGTGACGCAAATCTGTTGGTTGTCTGCCATACCTTCGACTTCAAAAATCTGCGTAAATGGTACAACGCAGTCTGTATTTTCCAGTGTACCATCGGTTGTCTCTGCCAGCAGATGCAGCGCTGCATCTCCCTTGAGGACAGCTTTTCCATTCATCAGGCGGCAGTCTGAAAGGCGGAGATCCGCACGCGAGGCGGCAATGCTGGTATAGCGGGAAAAGTCCGGGAGATTGACATCCTCCATCAGTGTAAATTCCCGGCGGTGGACAGCAACCGGGACAGTAACTGTATGTGTTGAGGTAAGCTGTTCGAGTTGTCCGTCGTCCTGCGCGAAGCCACTGGTCAGGGATAGCGTATCCGATGCAAACACGCGGCAGGAGATGGAAAGTGTTGCCGTAACGGAAAGCTTGCGTGAATTCATCACGTGGGCATCGGCCGCCACAACACGGCAGGAGACAAACAGCTGGCTGTCCTCATTGATTCCGGCGGCCTCTTCGATATGTGCAAAGCTAATTGGAATATCCAAACGCCGTAGCCCGCCGCCTTCCGGCACATACAACACAGTCATACGCACACTACCGGAAATTAAAACACGTCCGGATTGTGGCGCATCATCCTTTAGCTGCGCATTGCCATAGACAGCTGCAATCCGCACAATATCCGGAAATGTGTCCGGAACGATAGCATCTGTGGTTTCTTCATAATTATTCCATGCGTCCAGAACCAATCGGCTCAGTGTGATCGTATTTTTGGTTAGCTCCATAAAACTTCCTCCTAAGTATATAAAATCCATTGCCGGAAAACGGTGTTGTTATAGTTCTATGGCACAGGGCTGACAGATATGCCGGAAAAATAAGATTGCCAGTTGGCGGGAATTGTAGTATAATGTAACATGAGAGGATGTGGTGCAATGCAGGAGTTTGCTGTTATATTCGATTTTAACGGCACAATGCTGTTTGATACACAAATTCAATATCACGCATGGGATACGCTGGCAAAGGAAACCCTTGGTCACGGAATTGATCAGGAAGAATTTCTGCGCTGCACCAATGGGCGTACCAGTCATGAAACAGTAGAATATTTTTGGGGGAATCAGGTCAATGCAGAGCAGAAAAAGGCCTTAATTGAACAAAAAAGAAGAAATTATAAGGAATACTGCCTGACACATCCGGAAGAATTTCAGCTGGCGGCGGGAATCCCCAAAATACTGGATTATTTGAAGGAGAACCATATTCCATTCACCATTGCAACCTCTTCTAATCCGCAAAGCGTTGATTTTTATTTTGCACATCTACAGCTGGAAAACTGGTTCCGCAGGGAAGCGGTTATATGCAGCGATAAAAAATTCCCGGGTAAGCCGGCGCCGGATATTTACTGCTATGCGGCAAACGCTTTGGGTATCCCGCCGGAAAAATGTATTGTTATTGAGGATGCTGTTGCAGGCACACAGTCTGCCCGTGCAGCAGATATCGGTTATATTATTCTGATCAATCCGGAGAATGACAGCTTGGTCCGTGCCGGCGCACAGGCAGATCTTGTGATTCAGGATTTTGACCAGCTGTATGAATTTCTCTTGAAAAATGGGGAAGATGATTCTATCAAACAATAAAAGTGCAAAAAGGCTGACCACATGGGCCAGCCTTTTTTGATGTAACATTACGATACATTTTGGATTTTTTTAATACCAAAGATACTGCGCAGGACGCCGGCAAACAGACGGGGCTTGATAACAACGATTTTCACAAGGAAGTCTCCTTTCGTCAGTTCAGATGAATGGTAATGCCGATCACAATCAGCACAAATGCAGATACCGGGACAAGGATACAGGCGGGAAGCATCGTTGCAAGCAGTATGCCAAGTCCGAAGGCTGCTGCCACCAGCCCAAAGGTTTTCCAGCAGCAGATCATATGCCTCACCTCTGTTGGCAGTATAAGCAGCAGAACGGAAAGAGGTGTCTGTCCAGTGAAAATTATTTTTTCAGATGGTTGTTGATTGTTTTCAGGGTAGCACGACGAAACAGGAACAGGATGAGGTGGATCATTACATATATAACCACAATGGAGGGCAGCATACGCAGAAGCAGGAGGGAGAATGAACCGTCACCGTAATTCAGAATCCAGCCGCAAACCAGAGCAATTATACAGGTAACTGGTGCATGAATCAGGGTAGCTGTGAGATGAGTAAAACCATCAAGCTCATAAACTGTGGAAAAAAGTCCGAGAATTGCTGCGGCAGTCAGCCAGACAATGATCTGCTTGGTAACATCCGTCATCCCAACATTGATGACCAATGCAACGGTGATCGCAATGGCACCAAAGGCAATGCCAACCATCATATACAGGAAAATGGTTTGTATTTTATTTTGTGTTGCGTTCAATTTCATCGATTACAGCTCCTTTACAACATATTCGCGGAATATTTTGAAGTATTTGCGGGAAATGGTCAGCCGTGTTTTGTGATCGTTCAGCACGGCGGTATAATTGCCTGAAAATTCCGGTTCGACAGATATCACCTCATGGATATTGACGATAATACCTTTGTTAATTTGGATAAAGCCGCTGCTGTGCAGCATGTCTGCAAGCTCATATAGCTTATAGCGGGTTTCCATACTGCCCCGTGCAGTATGGGCGTAGATTTTGCCGTGCAGCGCTTCAAAATAGATAATATCGGCAACCGGACAAAGATATTCTTTTTCGTCCCGGTACAGGAACAGGCGGGAAATCACCTTTGCCGCATTCAGTGCAGCGATAATCCGGGGTATCTGCGGATCATTGAGATCGCCGCGTATGACGATTTCCAGCTCATCATTCTCCGTGGGTTCAAGTGTAAATTTCATATAATCCCTCCTTTGAAGTTTTACTGGTTTCGCATGCGTTTTTGTTGCGTTTAGTATAGCAGGGAATGAGGAATTTGTCTTATTTTTTCCGTCAAGTGGTTGAATGGAGCAAATGAATGGTGGGAAAAAGCGAGTCAAGACCACCCGCATAGCGGGTGGCTTGCACAGGCCCTATAAGGGCCTTTT
>JAUNGQ010000005.1 GCA_030524285.1 Eubacteriales bacterium | reverse complement strand
TGTGCATAGCTATAAGCTTTTTTCAACCACCTGCATAGCAGGTGGTATTCTACAACAAAAAGCGTGCCGTACATGATCGCGGCACGCTTTTTTTACGTAAATTTATATTTATATCATCAACTGCTCAAAAAAATTTGCAATTCACTGTCATATTATGTATAATAGACATGAGGAAACAAAAAAATGCGGCAGCTAAGGGAAGGAGAAAGCTTCCCTCAGCCTGCGCAGGTGAACACAGCACCATACACAGCGGATGATCCGCACCGCATACTTATTATAGGCTATTTTTCCGTTGGTTACAAGCATTTTCAAAAGGATTCCCACCTTTTTGATTGCGATTTTGCATCTATCCCAATGGAAGAACCTGTATCTCTGTTGAGACATGCAGCGGCTCCGTGCGCATTCAGGATATACAGACTGCTGTCTGCAATAACTACTGCAATGTATGGGCGTTTCCGTGACTGTTGTCATGGCCCTGCATAGCAGTTTTTGTTTTCCTCGCACGGACGCACCGGGCGGATATGTATGTATGTATCATCCTATCATCCCCCATAGATTCGTCCGGTGCCGTACCGTGTGAGAAAACTGGCACACGGCAGATTCCGAAAAAGCCGCTCCTATGCTTGGGAGCGGCTTTTGTACTGTTAAAAAGGATTTCTCCCCGAGGGTCGCGTGCTGCTGAATGCAGCCGAGCGTTAGCGAGAGCGAGCCCCCGGCCAACGTAACAAAACCACTTACAGGTTCACTCCCTTCGCCTTCTGCACAGCCGTTGCAGTTGATATGACAGTGCGACTGTGTTACAGCTTATCCTCCTGATACTGCGTCCGCACGCCGCCGATAAACTTCAAACGCGTTCTGGCGCAGATCAGATTTGCTTCACCGATTGTTTTCTGGCTGATACGAACCGGGACAACGACTTCCTTCAAATGCATACCAATCAATGTACCGCCGATATCCATACCGGCATTGGCACGAATATGCTCCACGGCAACCGGCTCCATAAAATTCTGCCAGCACGTCGTTGCAAACGAACCGCCTGCCTTCGGCTGCGGAAGAACATTAACCGGTTCATAGTGATACAGTGTTGCTGCTTCGCGTTCCAGAATAATAGCGCGGTTTAAATGCTCACAGCACTGTGCGGCAAGAAAAACGCCTCTTGCACGCAGAACCGGTTGTACGCCGCGGAAAATAGCGCCTGCAATGTCCATGGAAGATGCAGAGCCGATTTTCTCACCGCCTACCTCACTGGTAGAACAGCCGATAATGAATACATCACCCATTTTCAGTTTTGCCTGTTCCAATACCTCAGCAACCGCAATGGCAGACTGCTGTTCTATTTGCATAAGATCCATTCTGGATTCCTCCTGACATATGAAATATTATCGCCCATAAATCATCTGATCATAACCGAGCTGTACAAATCCAAGCTCTTCATATAACGCACGCGCACGTGGATTTCCCTTTGTTACCTCCAACCGAAAACGCGCCGCATTGGGATACGCTGCAAACAGCCAGTCAAAAAAGGCATGTCCCAGCCCCTTGCCTCTGGCATCTGACTCGATCACCAGTTCTTCAATCATAATACAAGGGCCGGCTTCTGCCGCATACATATGGGTAATATACGCATACCCCACGTTTTTACCGTCCATCTGAAGGACAAAACCTTCCAACAAAGAATGGTCCGATACGGCCTGTCGGAAGGTCTGCTGTAAAATTTCTGTCGGTACAGCATGGTCAACGGCTGCGGAGCTGTAAAACTGCTCCACGAGCGGCATAACATATCCTTCATCCTGCGCTGTCATCAAACGCACTGTTAACATGATCGTATAACTCCTCTATTATTGTAGTGATTGTTCTGCAATACTACGGCGGCACTGCGCCAGATGCAGCAGCATGGCATCATACGCTGCCATACCGTCATGTGCCGCTATTGCTGTCAGAATTTCCCGATTGGTGCGTGCCATTTCCTCACACGCCTGTCTGGAGGGCATACCAGACAGCATGGACGGAGGGCCGCACAAAATAACAGCCAGATTGGGCACCACAATATTGCCGGAAGCTCTGGCAATCGCCGCATGGAAGGCGGTGTTTTCTTCATAAAAATCCTCACCTGCCAGCATTTTCTTTTCGCAGGCATCACAGAGCTTCATTAGCTCCTCCAGCTGCTGTGGCGTACTCCTTGCAGCGGCAAGTGTAGCCAAACGTGGCTCAACAACAAAACGCAGCTCCAACAGATCGGTTGCCACGCGAACCTTATCGTCCAAAAACTGTAAGCCAAGCGGGTCTTCACTCACACCGCTGCGTGCAGAGACAAAGGTTCCGGCGCCGCGACGGATCTCCACAACACGGCGGCTGACCAATGTTTTGATTGCCTCACGCACCGTGCTTCTGCCAACACCCAGCTTAGAAGCCAATTCAAATTCATTCGGCAGCTTATCGCCCGGCTTGAGTTCCTTCCCTATGATCGTTTTGACAATTTCATCTGCCACACGATCTGTCAACAGCTTTCCCGTTTCCATTGCTTTATCCCTCCTCTTTCTTCTCTATATTTCAGTCAAACCAGTAAAAAACTCATCAGAAAGCCTCCCTCAGAGGAGGGAGGTGGCATTTGCGTAAGCAAATGACGGAGGGAGTTGAACAGTACAGCATTCATATCAATTGCAACTTTTCTACAGATTTGAAACTATGCTATCCCTCCCGCAGTCAGCTTCGCTGACAACTCCCTCGTCTGAGGGAGCCTTGGTGCAATGCCAGTTCAATCTTTTCTTTATTATACTATAGTATACCAGTTTTTTGTGCTGTCGAAAAGCTTTCCACAAAAAAACCGCATGACAGAAATACTCCATCATGCGGCTTTGCTATCCGATTATCCAACAGCAGTATTGCACACCGCAGTATCTGCCGCATTGATTCTTTCTGCCGAGATACCACAGTACTTCATATACGGCAACAGCTGCTGCATGACAGAAGCTGTATTCGCACCGCCGCCGAACTGAATCGTAACTTCGCCCGTGGTGTTCATGGCTCCGGCTACAGCCTGATAACAGCTATCTGCCGTCATCGTATCCTCCCGTGCAGCAGTATTCCAATCCCACACGCGATAGCCGGCAGCAATCAATGCCGCCGCAGTCTCTGAGGTGATATTCCCACTGCTGCCGCCTGCAATGCGTACCAGACGGGTTGGCGTACCGGTAATCACAGATATCTGTTGATTGGCATTTTCCAACAGCTCCTGAACATTTCCTGCTGCCTGTTCCGGTGTCAACAGGAAGCCAATGCTGTTGCCACTGCCTGCAATATGACGCAGCATATCATCTGCCTGATACAGATCATTGATCGGTACAAAGAAGGTAGCATGCATACCGCTGGCAGAAAGCTGATTCAAAATGCTTTCCGTATTCACATCCAACGCACTGTCTACCGTCAGATAAACCGCCGATGGAATATTGGCCGGCATCGTATATAATGCGTTGAGCTGGGTAATGGCGCCCGGAATATACAAGACGCCGCCGTTTCCAATGGAATTTGTAAAATGATACGGTGTCCCATTGGTGATACCATTGGTGATGCCTGTTGCTCCAATATTACCGGAAGGCCTGGTTATATTGGACGGCTTTGTCGTGTCAACAGATGCGTTCACTACCGTTACCTTGCACATTGCCTGCAATCCGCCTGCTCTGGCAATAATATCAGCCGTACCCGTTTTCCTGCCTGTTACCTTGCCGTCCTTGTCAACCGTTGCTACAACCGGATTGTCGGAAGACCATGCAACAGCAAGCCCCTCCGGTGTGACCGTCGCCTTGAGTGTAACCGTTTCACCAATTTTCAGCTTATCATATGTAGTATAATTCAACGAAAGCCTGGCATCCTTTACTGTCACCGTGCATTCCGCTTTCATACCATCCGCATTGGTCACCGTGATAACTGCCTCGCCGGCAGCTTTTGCTTCCATTTTTCCATCCTTGTAATATGCAACGCTGGTATTGCTCGATTCCCATGTCAGCTTTCCCGGATCACTGCCCTCCGGCTTTGTCGTTACCGTGACCTCTTTGCTGTCCCCAACATACATGGTCAGCGCGGATGGTTCCACGGAAATGCTTTCGATCACATAGCCGGTAACCGCGATCGCCATATCAGCCGTCATCCCGTTTTCTGCCTTTGCTGTAATCGTAGCCTTACCGGTGCTCACCGCTGTCACAACACCATCCTGATTGACAGTTAAAATATCTGTATTGTCAGAGGACCATTCCAGCTTTGTATCCGCAGCCTCTTTCGGTGTGATTTCCGCCTGTATGGTCTGACTTTCCCCGACACGCATCTCCGATTGTGCAAACAGCTCCATTCCGGTCATTGCATAGCCTGTGACAATCACTTCACAGGATACAACGCCCTGCGGAACAGACATATAAATGATCGTCTTTCCCTCTGCCTTTGCTGTAATTCTGCCATTTTCATCTACAGAGGCAATGTCTTCGTGCTCCGAATACCATATGCCTTTTCCGGACTGCGTCCAGCCGGAGCCATCTCCGGATTCAGTTTTTGTTGTATCCCCGCTGCCGTTGGCATCCGCAGCCTCTTCTGCCATACCTGACAGAACAATCTGTACTTGCTCGCCAATTTTCATGTCAACTGTTCCCGGCTTTTCCGCTTCCAGTGTAACCGTGCGGATCGGTGCATCCCGCACCTCCTTATCACGATCCGGTAATGCAAATGCCAATGCGCCGCACAGTAAAACGCCCGCCAGTATGGCACAGCCCAGTCTCCTGATTCTTTTCACAATATGTAATCATCTCCCAATAAAATAATCAGCAAATAGTAATACAGCTTTATTATACCGCACAAGCACGGGTTTGTCACTGCTAATTTTCCATATTACTTTTTCATTCTTTTCTCTCATTCTGTTTAATATTCGTCTACATAAATAAAATGCACGAAAATCCATCTATTGCAGTGAAAAAAGTTTAAAAAAACGAAAAGATACTATATTTTCCGCATGATACGGCTTTTTTGTCATTGCGTGGAGGATACGGGAATGCTATAATTGGATATACATATTTTAGAACATCAGGAGGCCGGCATGAATATAGATCAAGCAATTCAAGAGTTTTTAACCGGACAAAGTGCAAAAGCATATGAAGTCTTTGGTGCGCATCCTGTCCATAAATATGATAAAGACGGCATCGAATTTCGCGTCTACGCACCGTATGCTGCAAATATGGAACTGACAGGCGAGTTTAACAACTGGGCAGGCTGGCAGATGGATCGCCGTCCCGATGGTGTCTGGACGATTTTCTGCGATCATATACCGCAGGGAGCGCTGTATAAATATCGCACCACGACTGCAGAGGGCAAACAGATTGACCGCGCTGACCCGTTTGCCTTTTATTCCGAGCTGCGTCCGGGCAATGCATCCCGTGTCTGGAACATTGACGGCTATGCATGGCAGGATCACGCATGGATGGAATACCGCAGGAAGGTCTTTAAAAATTATACCCGCCCTATGAGCATTTATGAGGTACACGCTGGTTCATGGCGCCGCATACAGGAGGACAAGGATACTGCACCGACAGAAGAAGAACAGGAATTCGGACGTATGCCAACCTATTCCGAGCTGGCAGACACACTGATTCCCTATGTAAAAAAGCATCATTTTTCCCATATTGAGCTGATGCCTCTGACAGAGCATCCATTTGACGGCTCATGGGGCTATCAGGCAACCGGATATTTTTCCGCTACCAGCCGGTATGGTAACCCATATGGCCTGATGGAATTCATTGACCGTTGCCATCAGGCGAATATCGGTGTCATTCTGGATGTCGTTCCGCTGCATTTTGTAACCGACTTTTTCGGTCTGCACCAGTTTGACGGCGGCTTTGTATATGAATCCTCCAATCCGGCAGAGCGGTATACCGAATGGGGTACCGTCCTGTTTGATTATACCAAACCGCATACGTTATCCTTTATGAAATCCTCCCTCGATTTCTGGATTCAGTATTATCATATTGACGGCCTTCGCTATGATGCAGTTTCCCAGCTCATTTATAAAAATGGCGAACCGGGACAATTCAATGACAACGCACCAGGCACATGGTTCCTGCGCAATACCAATTTCTATTTGCAGCAGACCTATCCGCAGGTGATGCTGATTGCAGAGGATTCCTCCAACTACCGCAAGGTAACGGCCCCGCCACAGTATGGCGGCTTGGGCTTTGATTACAAATGGGATCTGGGCTGGATGAATGATACGCTCGAATATATGGGCCTGCATCCCAATGACCGTTATAACGCTCGCAATAAGCTGATGTTCTCCATGGCGTATTTTTATGATGATCTGTTTATCCTGCCGCTGTCCCATGATGAGGTAGTGCATGGCAAACATACCATTGTGGATAAAATGTGGGGCAATTACGAGCAGAAATTCAGTCAGGTACGTCTATTGTATCTATACATGTGTGCGCATCCGGGTAAGGTGCTCAATTTTATGGGCAATGAACTGGCAGAATTTCGCGAATGGGATGAAAAGAAGGAGCTTGGCTGGAATCTGATGACCTATCCGGTACACGATGCCTTCAATCGCTTCTGCTGTGCGCTGCAAGAAGTTGGCGGAAGCTACCGTGCGCTATATGATACGGAATATGATCCGCGCGCATTCCGCTGGTTGGATACACCCAATTATCCGCCTACGGTATTTGCCTTTGCCCGCCGCTCCGCAGACGGAAACCAGACGATTGCCTGCGTCATGAATTTCGGCTTATACCGTGAGGATATCTACAATCCGGCGCTCGGAGGAGACTGGAAAGAGTTAATCAATACCGACGATACCCGCTTCTCCGGCAGCGGCGTTGTCAATGCAGGTACGATCAACGGGCATATCCAGCTGGCGCCTCTTTCGGGCACGATTCTGGTGATGGAATAACTTGAAACATAAGAAAAGAACCGCTTCGGCGGTTCTTAGCTTGTCGAAACAATACAGACTAGGCTCCCTCTTTGAGGGAGCTGTCAGCGAAGCTGACTGAGGGAGTTTTATCGCAGTTGCCCTCTGCACAGCGGTTGCAGTTGATATGACAAGATTTTCTATTCAACTCCCTCCGTCTTCGCCTGCGGCGAATCCACCTCCCTCGAAGAGGGAGGCTCTTGAACAACCTTTTTATTTTTGTATATGCAGATGAGTTTATCGACAGACTGAGAACCGCTTCGGCGGTTCTTTCGTTTGTCGATAAACTGATCCATATGTACAGGTTGCTTCAAAGCCTTTCTCCTCTGAGGGAGCCTGGTCTGTATTTTTCGACATCCTGGCCTACATACGCATCTTGTTTTAGCACTCTCTTTTATCGAGTGCTAAAATTAACAGATTCGTAACAACTTTTCCCTTGTATTTCGCACTTTACGGACTTATAATGCAATCGAAAAGAAATCCTTGACGGCAGCACACAACCAGCCCGCCGTCTTCCCCAAAAAGGAGGTTATTTGCATGAATGCACAGAAATTCACACAGAAGTCGCTGGAAGCCATTCAGGATGCGCAGTCACTATACAATGAATACGGCAATGCCGAGATGGGACAGGAGCATCTGCTGCTTGCCCTGCTGCGTCAGGATGGCGGTTTGATTTCCCAGTTAATGACCAAAATGGGAATTGACGCTTCTTCGTTACAGAATCAGACGTTGCAGGCCGTGGAAAAGCTGCCGCGTATCTCCGGCGGACGCGACGCCAGCCGCATGTACGTCACCGGTGATTTACAAAAGACATTGAATCAGGCGGAACAGACAGCCGAACAGATGAAGGATGATTTTGTATCCGTTGAGCATTTGTTCCTTGCCCTGATCGATACCGCTGGCGGTACAGTCCGTGATCTGTTCCATACCTTTGGCATTGAACGCAACAAGTTCTTACAGGCATTGTCCACGGTTCGTGGCAACCAGCGTGTCACCACGGATTCCCCGGAGGATACCTATGATGCACTGAAAAAATATGGTACGGATCTGGTAGAACGCGCCCGCCAGAAGCAAATGGACCCTGTCATTGGCCGTGACGATGAAATCCGCAATGTTATCCGTATCCTGTCACGTAAAACCAAGAATAACCCGGTACTGATCGGTGAACCGGGCGTCGGCAAAACTGCCATTGCAGAGGGACTTGCACAGCGCATTGTCCGCGGCGATGTCCCGGGCACCTTAAAGGATAAAACCATTTTTTCGTTGGACATGGGTTCTCTGGTTGCCGGTGCAAAATATCGCGGTGAATTTGAGGAACGTCTGAAAGCTGTTCTGAATGAAGTCAAAAAGAGCGAAGGCAACATTATCCTGTTCATTGATGAGCTGCATACCATTGTCGGCGCAGGCAAGACGGACGGTGCCATGGATGCCGGAAACCTGCTCAAGCCAATGCTTGCCCGTGGCGAGCTGCATTGTATCGGCGCTACCACGCTGAACGAATACCGACAGTATATCGAAAAGGACCCCGCGCTGGAGCGCCGTTTCCAGACTGTATTGGTTGGCGAGCCTACGGTTGAAGATACCATTGCCATCCTGCGTGGACTCAAAGAACGCTATGAGGTTTATCATGGTGTAAAAATTCAGGATTCTGCATTGATTGCAGCCGCAACGCTGTCCAACCGCTATATTACAGATCGTTTCCTGCCGGATAAGGCCATTGACCTTGTGGATGAAGCATGTGCCATGATCCGCACGGAAATCGATTCGATGCCGACAGAGCTGGATGTTATTCAGCGTAAGATCATCCAGCATGAGATTGAAGAAGCTGCGTTGAAAAAGGAAGATGACCAGCTGTCGCAGGAGCATCTTGCTGAAATCCAGAAAGAGCTTGCTGAAATGCGCGAACAATTCAACTCCATGAAAGCACGCTGGGACAATGAAAAGAATGCCATCGGCAAGGTACAGAAGCTGCGTGCCGATATCGAGCAGGTCAACGCAGACATTGAGCGTGCACAGGAACAATATGACCTGAATCGGGCAGCTGAGCTGAAATATGGCAAGCTGCCGGAGCTGAAAAAACAGCTTGCCGAGGAAGAAGCCAAGGCAGAGTCCAAGGACGAGCATACCCTGCTGCGTGACCGTGTAACGGATGAACAGATTGCACGTATCATTGAACGCTGGACCGGTATTCCGGTTGCCCGCCTGATGGAGGGAGAACGGGAAAAGCTGCTGCATTTGGAGGATACGCTGCATGAGCGTGTGATTGGCCAGGATGAAGCGGTCAAGCGCGTTTCTGAAGCCATTCTTCGTTCGCGCGCCGGTATTCAGGACCCGAATCGTCCGATTGGTTCGTTCCTGTTCCTCGGCCCAACCGGTGTCGGCAAAACCGAGCTGGCAAAGACGCTGGCAGCTACGCTGTTCGATGATGAAAAGAACATGGTGCGCATTGATATGTCGGAATATATGGAGAAATTCTCCGTATCCCGCCTGATTGGTGCACCTCCCGGATATGTCGGCTATGAGGAAGGCGGACAGCTGACCGAAGCGGTACGCCGCCACCCGTATTCTGTCGTCCTGTTTGATGAGATTGAAAAAGCCCATCCGGATGTCTTCAATGTCCTGTTGCAGGTACTGGATGACGGCAGAATTACCGACTCACAGGGACGCACGGTTGACTTTAAGAATACCATCCTGATTCTGACCTCAAACCTCGGTTCCTCTACCCTGCTCGAAGGAATTGGTACGGATGGGGAAATCCGCGAAGATGCAAAGGCACAGGTCAATGAACTGCTGCGCCGCTCCTTCCGTCCGGAATTTCTCAACCGCCTGGATGAAATTGTCTTCTACAAGCCGCTGACCAAGGAAAACATTACCGGTATCATTGACCTGCTGATTGCTGCGCTGGGCAAACGTCTGGAGGACAAACAGTTGTCCGTTGAACTGACCGATGCTGCCAAGCAATATATCATTGACAACGGCTATGACCCGGTTTACGGTGCGCGTCCGCTCAAGCGCTTCTTGCAGCGCAATGTAGAAACGCTGCTTGGACGTACCATTATCGCCGGAGATCTTTCCACCGGAACCAAACTGCTGGTTGATATGCAGGACGGCGCCTTAGCTGTAACTCCAATTTCCATAAAATAAAAACTTCATTATTATAAGGCCTCCCTCTTTGAGGGAGGTGGATTCGCCGTAGGCGAAGACGAAGGGAGTAAGAACGTAGCGTTACTGTATCAATTGCAACCGCTGTGCAGAGGACAACTGCGATAAAACTCCCTCTGAGGGAGCCAAAAAGCTCTTTTTCACCAAGTAGGTTCGTGCATGGAAAACCAAAAAAATTGTCCAATTATCCGGTTTTTCCAAATACAATTTGATCGGGAACCGTCATTTTTTACAGGTGACGGTTCTTTTTTTCCAAAAAAACAATGTCATTTTTTTTGAATATTTTGTATATTTCTATATTGACAAAATCACGGCTCTGTTTTATTGTATTATCCAGTTAAACACAGTGTCGGCACACATCCACGGGGGAAAATACACAGCCGGCAGGACGCGTATCATGGGGGATTCAATGATGCAGTACCGGAATTCGGGACCATATAGTTATATCAGAACAGAAGAGATCGATCAGGATATTTTACAATCCGACAATACTTTTCTGCATATGCTATATAAAAAATTACAGGATGGCGATATCAATACCTTTGAATATGTAGGATTTGCCTATTTGTTTGGCAACAGTGGCTTGCCTGCTGACTTTGACAAAGCATTCTGCTTTTTGCAGGCTGCTGCACAGGGCGGCAGCATATCGGCACAGCATTTTCTTGCAGATTGTTACGCCTACGGTATCGGGATTCCTGAGGATCTGGAGGCAGCACAAAATTATTACCGTTTGTCTTCCCAAAGCTCTGTACCGGAAATCCGGGAGGCGGCGCTGCACCAGCTGGAAAGTCTGAAGCAAAAATAAAGCTCCTGCTCAACGTCATTGCAAGCACAGCTCTGCCGTGACTGAGGCTCCCTCTTTGAGGGGGCCTTTTTGAATAAACACTGACTTTATACGCAAATTTCTTGCTTTTTCCTTCAAAAAGACGTATACTGTGTGCATTGAAAGAAGGGATTCGCATGTCAAATGATATCAGAAGGCTGCTGGAAGCCAGCCTGAAAACCAGAGAATTGCGTCCGGAGGATATCCCGCAGCTGGATTTATATATGGATCAGATCATCAGCCTCATGAACATGCATTTGGGAGATGAAGGAGAAAAGGAACCTTTGACCCGCACCATGATCCATAATTACAGCAAGGCAGGTGTTATCTCCCCCGTCAAGGGAAAGAAATATTCCAGAGAGCATATTTTACAGATGCTGGCGGTATATTCTCTCAAAAATACATTGACCATTGCACAAATCAAACGTATCCTGTCCGGTGTCGCACAGAGCGGCGGAGACGAGACTGTGCTTTCCCACTGCTTTCATACCCAGCTCGAACGGCGCAGCGCCATCAGCGCTCAATTGATGGATTCTATCGAGCGCATTGCAGAAGAAAATGACCTGCGACTGGATACCCCGGCCGATGCCATGGCCTTCCTTCTTACGCTGACCGATATTACCGATACACTCACGGCCTTTGCCTCTGCCATCACACAGAGCTGCTTCCCAGAGCCGCCGGAAAAGCCTGCCAAAGCGAAAAAGAAATGACGAAAACCTCCCTTTCGGGAGGTTTTCTTGATGAATCATATCGATTAACGATCAACAATATTAAAGAAAAACGTAATCATCTGTGCGCGTGTGCAGCTTCCATTTGGATCAAATTTCTTATTTCCAACGCCTGAGGTAATATCGTTATAATATGCCCAGCGAACCGGATCATAGTACCAGCTTCCGGAAGCAACATCGTTAAACGGACAGGATTTATTCTTCCATTCTATCTTGGATGTTGTTGTAACAGAACCGCCATCATATAGTTCCAGCTCACCGTAAGCGCGGTACAACAGCGAAACTGCCTGCGAACGGGTGCATGCATCCTTCGGGCTGAAATGTGTTGCATCCGTACCCGCTGTAACATTGTTCTCATATGCCCATGCCACAGCCTTGTAATAATAGTTGCTGGTAAAAACATCAACAAATGGGATGCTATAGGAGGACGGTTCCGGCTTACCCGCAGCGTTCCACAGGAATGTAATCATTTCCGCGCGGCTGCACGTTCTGCTCGGTGAAAAATGCGTTTCATCGGTACCAGAGGTTCTGCCCGTTTCATAGGCCCATACGGTTGGAATGAAATAATACTTGCTTTTTTCCTTTACGTCGATAAACGGACTATCGTCAGTCGAACGGTCACACTGCATAAAATAGAAGCTGCTATAGGAATCATAGTTTTGCTTTTTTTCATCGGTATATCGAATCGGTGTAACGCGATAGATATTATCCCGCCAGTTGCCGCTGTTCATATGCGGAGCTTTTTCCAAAACGCCAGAGGAGGATTGATAGCTTCCCGTCTTACTGAGCTGTGCTCCTATGTAAAAATATCCCTCCGGCAATGACATTTCTGTTCCGTCCGGCACAACATACACGGTAACCGGCTCCGAAACGCCGGAAACCCGAACACTATCCATCCGATATACATAAGATGAAATCGTGATGGCAGGGCCATCGCCGCTGCTGGGCTGGAGAACCTGCGCCGCCATCGCCGTCGCACTCATTGCCAGACACGCCGTAATCATCGTGACCAAAAACAATAATTTTTTCTTCATTCCTTCGTTCCTTTCTCATTCTCCGGCAAAATGTTCCGTGTTATCACAATGATTGTATCATAATTCTTTGGCAAAAGCAATCAAACCTTGTATATAAACACGGAAATCAAGTTTCACTCCCTTCGTCAGATAGGGAGCCAAAAAGAGGAAATGTAAAATGCTTTGACCCAAGCCTCCCTCTTCGAGGGAGGTGGCACGGCGCAAGCCGTGACGGAGGGAGTAAATTTATTAATCTGTTATATCAACTGCAACTGTTGTGCGGAATACGAATGAATGCGAACTCCCTCAGTCAGCTTTGCTGACAGCTCCCTCAAAGAGGGAGCCAAAAAGCAGCCTCCTGCATTGGGGAGGCTGCTCATAATATAAATAGAATGGAATCAAACTTAACTCTTCTGGTTGATGTTAAAGAAGAATGTAATCATCTGACCGCGTGTGCATATTCCATTCGGATCAAACTTTCTGTTTCCTACACCGGAGGTAATATCGTTATAATATGCCCAGCGGACTGCATCATAATACCAGCTGCCGGAGGTAACATCTGTAAACGGGCTGGGTTTGCTCTTCCAATCAATCTGCTGATAGTTATTGATTACCGTGTTGACATAGATATCCAATTCGCCGTAGGTACGGTATAGCAATGCGACAGCCTGCGAACGGGTACAAGCGTTATTTGGACCAAAGTGCGTTGCGTCAATACCTGCCGTGATATCGTTCTCATATGCCCACAGCACTGCCTTATAGTAATACTTCTCGGCAAAAACATCGACAAACGGCATTGTAGAGGAAACCGGCTCCGGCTTGCCTGCAGCATTCCACAGGAATGTAACCATTTCCGCACGGCTGCACGTTTTGCTCGGCGAGAAATGGGTTGCATCCGTACCGGAGGTTCGGCCTGTTTCATATGCCCATACGGTTGGTACAAAGTAATACTTACCGCTGTCCTTTACATCGACAAACGGGCTGTCGTCGGCAGAACGGTCACACTGGAAGAAATAGAAGCTGTCATATTTGGTATAATTTTTCTTTGTCTCATCGGTATACTGAACCGGCGTAACACAATAGAGATAGTCACGCCAATCGCCGCTCGCCATGCCCGGGGTATGTTCAAAAATTCTGCCATAGTACTTCACATATTTACTGCCGCTCTTATTGAACTGTGCTCCTTCGTACACATAGCCTTCCGGAAGCGACATGTCGGTTCCATCCGGGACATAGTACACAGTAACCGGATCGGAAACACCGGAAATGGTAACGGTACCTGTCTTGTATACATAGGACGAAATCGTAAGCGCAGGGCCATTGCCACTGCTCGGCTGGAGAACCTCCGTCGCCATCGCTGTCGCACCCATTGCGAGACATGCCGTAATGAGTGTCACCAGAAAGAATAATTTTTTCTTCATTGCTTTCTCCTTTCTCTTTCTTCCCTGTGAGAAATATCAGAAACACCAGCAAACCGCCAAATGTTCCCCATTGTTACAACTATTTTATCATAACTTTTCAGCGAAAACAAGACAACAGCATGATACAACATGGGCTCCACGCCAAAAAAACCTCCCTTAAACGAGGGAGGCTTTGGTCAAACCCATTTACGTTAGGTAAAAGGCTCCCTCCCAGAGGGAGCTGTCAGCGAAGCGGACTGAGGGAGTTCGATTGCATTCGTCCTCTGCACAGCGGTGCAATTGATACAGTAAACCCATGTTTCCCCTCCCTCCCAGAAAGAACCAGATATCATTTATGCCTCTACGGAAAGACGATACGAACGAGACGCTTCTGCCGACATACTGATGAGGGAATAGACAACCGGCAGGTTTGCAATTTCATCAATGGTTGTCCGATCGGAGATAATTTCAGAAAAATTCTGCTTGGAGCAGAAGTCGCTCGACGGCAATGTTTCCCCCTTCCACTGGCAGAGCCAGCTGAGCTGTATACCGAGATCATGCACGCCGGAACGGTAATGCAGCCCAAGTGCAGCCGTTGCCAGCTCATCCTTGGCGTTCGGGTCACACTGATCTGAAGTTACCAGCAGCATCAGTGGGAACTGTGCACAGAACGGATGAATGGCCTGCACAGCAGTTTGAAGCTGTGCAACGGAGGTCTGGAGGGCGGATAACAGGGCAAGCTGCTGCTGAATATCAGCGGACAGCTTTTGTGTCGTAATGGATGCATCCGGTACAGCGTTCAGTGCAACATCGTTCAACTGCTGATGTACATTTTCGAGCGCAGACTGGATGTTGCTTCCTGTAATACCGCTGACAGGCGCAAAACCAATGTTTTCCGCTGCCGCAGGGGAAGACAATGCATCCACCAATGTATTGTGCGCCTGCATCAGCTGCTGCGGATTGCCGTCAAAATATGCTTTGAGATCCGCAGCCGACAGCGACGGACGATCCTCCAGCGCTGAAATCGGATGCTGTAATGCGGAAATTTTTGCCTGTGCAATCGTTGAAGTTGACAAAGCGGTGAAACCTCCTGATTGAAATAAAATCTGTGAGCTGTCTGCCTGCTATAATAGGAGGATTTCTACCGGCTGTCAAATCACTTTTTGCCTGTTTTTTGCCCAAAAAACAACAGAATCCCGCAGGAAACCGTACAGTTTCTGCGGGATAATCCTGATTTTGTCCGAAGTGGATTTTTTACTCCACAATTTTTCATGCTTCAGCGGATGGCTTGGCAATCGGTTTTCTTCTTCTGTGTCTTGGACGATGCGATTTCTTTGCCATCCCTGCCGCTTTCTGCTTCTGTGATACAGCAGCTTCCGTCTTTTGCTCCACAGGCGATGTATTCTGCGGCTTATTGTTATTCAGGCTGCGTCTACTGCGCCCGCCTCTGCGGGAACGGGAACGTCCACGCGCGGGCTTATCCTCATGCGGCTTTTCCTGCATTGGATACGGGTTGTCCTCCCGCACCTCAATTTTCTTGTCAATGATCCGCTCAATGCGGCGCAAATACGGCACCTCATCCGCCTGGCAGAACGTAATGGCGATACCGCCATGTCCTGCACGTCCGGTTCTGCCGATGCGGTGCACATAATTTTCCGGTTCTATCGGCACATCATAATTGATAACATGCGACAGCTCACTGATGTCCAGGCCGCGCGCCGCGATATCCGTTGCCACCAGCACGCGGATCTTGCCCTCTTTAAAGCGATTCAATGCATTTTGGCGGTCAATCTGAGATTTATCACCATGTATCGCGCCAGCGCCGACATGGGAGCGGTTCAGCTCATGGGAAACCTTGTCTGCCCCTGTCTTGGTACGGACAAACACCAGCGCACGATCCAGCTCCGGGTCACGCAAGGTATACAATAACAGCTTTTTCTTATTCTCACGGTCTACAAAATATACCGACTGGTCAATGGTATCCACTGTTGTGGAAACCGGATTGACCTCCACACGGGTAAAGTCCTCCTTGAGCAGACGCTTGACCAGTGACTGCACGGACTTCGGCATGGTTGCGGAAAACAGCAATGTCTGCATTTCATGTTCACCCATCCGCTTGATAATGCGCTCGACATCATCGATAAAGCCCATATCCAGCATACGATCTGCTTCATCCAGGACAAACAGCTCAATATCCTCCAAATCAATATACCCTTGTCCGCACAGGTCATTCAAACGTCCCGGCGTTGCCACGAGCACATCGACACCGGCGCTCAACGCTTCAGTCTGATTATATTGGGATACGCCGCCATAAACCAGTGCACAGCGGATATCGGTATATTTCGCATAGGTCAAAAAACTGTCATAAATCTGAATCGCCAGCTCGCGGGTTGGTGTCAGGATCAAAGAACGGATCGGTGGAAAGCCCGGAAGCCGTTCTTCCTTTTTTAATTTCTGTAAAATCGGGATCGCAAAGGCACAAGTCTTGCCGGTACCGGTCTGCGCCAAGCCCAGCACATCCTTGCCTGCCAGCGCAGCAGGGATTGCCTGCTCCTGAATCGGTGTTGGAACAGTATATCCGGCATCATCGAGCGCACGCAGCAGCTCAGCGTCAATGCCTAAATTTTGGAATTCCATAATGCGGGGAGATTCTCCTTTATGTTTTTATTTATGAAACACGTGAAAACCTTTTTCTGAAGTATCTGTATTTTATCCAGAGCCTCCCTCTTCGAGGGAGGTGGATTCGCCATAGGCGAAGACGAAGGGAGTAAAACGTAAATGGTTTTGTTACGTTAGCCGGGGGCTCTCTCTAACGCTCGGCTGCATTCAGCAACCCACGCCCCTCCTCTGAGAAAGCCCTTTTATACCGGTTTTTATGTGTTTCTTCATTTTACTGTACAATACCAGTATAGCATAACTGCGCGGCATGTACCAAGTAGCAATGTGCCGATTTTTATGGAAATCTGTCGAAACCCTGTCATGTTTCCGGATTTTCCGATAACGTTGCCTTTGGCAGAGAAAGGTAAAATTCAACGCCGCCTGCTACATTGCGCACCCCGCAGCCGCCGTTATGCGCGTGCATAATGGCGCGGACGATAGACAGACCAATACCGGAGCCGCCGCCGCTGACACGCGTGCGAGCCTTATCCAGCTTATAAAATTTATCCCAGATTTTATCCATTTCCTCCGTTGCCAATGTACTGCCCTCATTGCGGACTGCCAGCAGAATATGACGGGTATCCTCCCCGGTCAGCAGCCAAATATTCCCGCCTTCCGGCGTATGGTCAATCGCATTGGTCATATAATTCATAACGGCACGTTCCAGCATATCATAATCCGCACGCAGCGTCTGCTCTCCTATGCCGGACAGATCGATATGCAGCTGTTTTTCCTGCCACATCACCTGTGTCTTTTCCACAACGGCTTCCATCAGCTCATATGCATCAAAATCCGACAGACTTGGCACAGTGTTGCCCAGCTCAATGCGCGATAAATCCAGCAGCTGGCGCACCAGATAATTCATGCGCTTTGCTTCATCCACAATGATATCGCAATAATAATTTTTATCCTCTTCCGATTCATTGATCCCGACACGCAGCCCTTCTGCATAGCCCTGGATCAATGCAATCGGTGTTTTCAGGTCATGCGAAATATTGATGATAAATTCCCTGCGCATATCATCAATGCGTTGTTTTTCTTCAATCTCCTTTTGCAGCTGTACATTCATCTGCTGCATATCCAGAATCGCAGATTCCAGATAATCCGACATCTGATTCAGACTTTTGCCCAGCTCTCCGATTTCATCATTATGTTCACCGCTGTATTTTTTGGAAAAATCCAGCCTGGCAATCGAATTGGCAACATCCGTCATCTCCGTAATCGGACGGGTAAATTTCCTTCCGAGGAAAAATCCGGCAAGCAGACAGGCAATCAATGCAACCAGCGCAGAAAACATCAAAAACATGAAATTGACCGATTGATTTTCCTGTAGTGCATTTGTTGGAATACGCAGCATAATGGTATCGCCGGTATACAGCGTGCCGATCAGCGCAATATAAACCGTACTGCCATTTTGTTCATTCAACTGAGAAAAGGTATACCCCTTCTTTTCCAATTCCTCTGCATCGTAAACATAAATACTGCCAAACGGCTCCATCATGCCGCTTTTGAACTTGTTCTCGCGATCATGCTGATAAATGGTATCATACAGAGATAATCCAAATTCATCTACAATGCTGATTCGGATACTGTTGCTATTTTCTATTTCCCGTATCTTATCTGTAAGTATATTGATATCACCATTATACAAAGAGTTAATGGTTTTATAGATGGTTGTCAGCTTTGCTTTTTTCTGCTGGAGGTAATACTGCTGGAAAAACAGCAGATTCAGCAAAATCATAACGGCGACAAACACAGCAGATGCTGTAGCAATACAGGCAAAAAACCGGAATTGCAGGGAATGGATTCCCCTGTGCTGCTTTCCGAGCCTCGGATGCTTCACGATTTTTCCCCTTCAAACCGATAGCCGAAACCGCGCACGGTTTCAATCATTTTGCCACAGTTTCCCAGCTTGGCACGCAGCTTTTTCACATGGGTATCCACCGTGCGCAGATCACCGAAGTAATCATACCCCCAAACGGCATTGAGGATATTTTCTCTGGAAGCCGCAATATTCTGATTGTTTTTGAAATAAATCAGCAGCTCATATTCCTTTGGTGTGAGATCTACTGTCTTTCCGTCAACACATACCTCACGGCGTACTTCATTGATGGAAAGCGCGCCAGACTGATAGACGCCTTCGTCGCGTTGATGACGGCGTTTTTCAATTGCACGCACACGTGCAGACAGGACAATCGGAGAAAACGGCTTGGTGATATAATCATCTGCCCCCAAATCAAAGCCAAACACCTCGTCTGTCTCTTCCGTCCGTGCTGTCAGCATCATAACCGGGATTTCCTTATTCTTCGCACGGATATGACGCAGGACACTCCATCCGTCATAAACCGGCATCATCACATCGAGTATAATCAAATCAATGGTACCCAACCGCTGGTCAATCAGCTCCATTGCCTGCCCGCCATCAGCTGCCTGCAATACCGTGTAGCCATCGCGACGCAGGAAATCCGATACCAGCCTGCGGATACGCTCCTCATCATCTGCAATCAATATCGTGAACATATCAGGCGCTCCTCTCTGTTTTCTGTTTGGTTATCTCTATTTTACGGTATTTATGTGAATATCATGTGAATAAATTGAAACATCTTGTGTTTATTTCAGGTATCTACGTCCCACAGGAAAACAAAAGCTGCTACCGGTCACCATCAACCTGTAGCAGCTTTTTTGATTGTATTTATCGAACCTCATCCAGCGATTTTGCAACTTCGTGCCGGATTGGCTTCCATTCTACCTTCTTGAACAGCGCTGCCACTGCAATTGGGAAATAGGTCAACTGGAACAGCGGGAATGTAAAGGTATACAGAATGCGCTTCCATAACGGACAATTTCGGATTTTTTTGCGTTCCGTTATCATCGTAACTGCCCCCATAAAGAGCAGAGAGCTGTAATAGCCGATCAGCCAGAACGCCAGCGAGCTGAGCATATGCTGTAAAAGATGCGGCATATATGTCGAGCCAAAGGCTGCCATCAACAGCATAACCAGATCACAAGCCAGAATGCCAATCGTAATCAGCATAGCCGGCATCACGGTCATGGTCAAATCATAGCTTGCAAACTTCTTAATACGGTGCTTGGTAAAAATGCCGCCGCTCAGCCTGCTGCCATAGCTGGCAACAATCTGATAAAAACCCTTTGCCCAGCGCATTCGCTGTGACCATGACTGTTCAAAGGTTGTCGGCTGTTCATCATACAGCATCGCGCCGCCACAATAGCCGATATTCTCGCCACGGATGACTGTATCAACTGTAAATTCAATATCTTCCGTCAACAGATGGTAATTCCAGCCGCCACGTTCCCGGATTACCTCACTGGCTACAAGGAAGCCTGTGCCGGAAACCGCACAGCTGGTCCCCAGCATCATACGCGCATTGTTGAGGAATTTTGCCTCGCGCAAAAACCACAACGAATATCCGGCAGAAATCCAATTGGTACCAAAATTCTTGGAATTGCGATAGCTGGTCATAATGCGATAGCCCTTCGAGAAGGTCTTATTGATTTCTGAAAAATAATTTTCATCCAGCAGATTATCTGCGTCAATAATTACATAGGCGTCGTAATAGCTGTCGCCCTTGTCCTGTGCGATATGCTGGAAAGCATAATTGAGCGCATAGCCTTTGCCAACCTGCTTCTTATTAAATCGTTCATATACAATGGCGCCATGCTCTCTTGCAACCTGCGCCGTATCATCTGTACAATTGTCTGCAATCACAACAGCATCCAACAGCTCGGACGGATAATTTTGAGAATGGATCGTATCCAGCAGCTGACCAATGACATTCGATTCATTTCTCGCAGAAATGACAGCTGCATAGCGATGCTGTTTGACCGACGGTTCTGCATGCCTTTTTCTTCGACGCTTTTGCATCCATTCGCCTATGAATACAACCCCCATATAAAACATCTGATACACATATAATGCGGAAATAATCGTAATAATCACCGTATTCATATGTATAATAAAATTCACAGCCAAAACCTCCTGACCTGAATCACAAGCCTTTTTATCTTTTTCACAAGATAGCACCTTTTCCTGTCAATTTCAAGAAATTTACGCGTATTTAACAATATATTTTCAATTTTCTACACTGTACACAATTTGGAACGAAAAGCGCAGCGCATTTCTGCACATTTTTTAATTAACATAAACGCAGCTGCATGGAAGGATCTCTCAGATGATAAAAGCTTTGTAAAAACTTCTATCACATAACCCCGACAAAAAAGCACACCGGGTTTCCCCGATGTGCTTGACCCTTTCGTATGATCAATTTGCAGAACCGGCTGGAGCGGCAGAGCCTGTCTGCGCAGCAGCGGCGCCGGAACCGGCAGAGCCGGAGCCTTCCTCTACAAATGCATCTGCATTGAACGGCAGATAGGTATTGACATTATAAGCTGTGATTTTATCATATTCTTCTGTGGTTTCGACTTCCATCGCCTCCATGATTTCATCCAGCTTATCCTGCACCAGCTTCTGGCCAATGGCATCCTTGATTGTGCTGTCATCATCATCGCCGGAATTGTTCAGATAAGCGGAAGTATCCGTCAGCGCCGCATCATCCAGATCCAGCTTTTCGATGATAAACCAGCCATAGCCCTGATAATATACCAGTTCATCATTGATGGTGCCAGCTTCCATTGCAGCGGCTGCTTCATAGTATTCCGTTACCATATCGCCCTCGGTGAAGTAGTATCCATTATCCGGCTGCGCGGTATCGGCGTTATTCTCCTTCCACACTTCATCAAAGCTGTCCGGGTCAGCCTTCACCTGATCCAAAAGCTTCTGTGCCTTTTCCTGAGCAGCGGTCAACGCATCACCCTCCAGTGCATTGCCATCATCATCCGTATCCTTAATCAGGATCGACTTGGCATGCAGATAGGTGTTCTGGAATTGCTCGGTAATGACGCCATCATCATAATACTTGTCAATGATATCATACATCAGCTGCATGGTTTCATTGTTATGATCATACAGCGCTTCGGTATAGCCATAGCTGTTCAGATAGGTTACAAACGGATCCTCATCGCCCTTTACGCTGTACTTCAGCCAACGGGTAAAGCCTCCGGTTTTAGACCCAAGCGCCTCGCGGTTGGAATCCTTGTTTTCCTGCAGCTTCTCCTTGGAGGACTTGCTAAGGGAAACACCCTCCTGCTCCGCCAGCTTTTGAATTGCACGGTACTGCTTTGCCTGATTCAGGCAGCCTTCCTTGACACTGCCGAAAATATCATCTCCAGCCATCGTGGTCAAATCCATGCCAAAAGTGTTTTCATAATACATCAGGTTATACACGATGTAAGCTGCCAGTTCACTGGACTGCACATCCTCACCGTCAATCGTTGCTACTACCGGCGTATTGTCCTTTGTGCTGCCGCAGCCGGTCAGACCAGCCGCCATGCTGACACAAAGCAATCCAGCCAGCAGCATGGAAATAAATCGCTTCATGTTCGTTCTCCTGTTCTTTTTTTCATCAAAAAATTCTAGGATTCGCCGCTGAAATACATTCATCCCCCGGCGTTCCAGTCTCATTTGTTCATTATAGCACCATTGTATTGCCAGCACAATCGCAAAACCGTAAATTTTATGTGTACAAACTGTGTACACATAAAGAACTGACGGACAGAATTTGTTTGCATCCGTCTTCTGCACAGCGGTTGCAGTTGATACAGCAAAGCTACATCCTTACTCCCTCCAGAAGAGAGACTGCTTTTGATCATCCTGTTGTAATGCCGTTGCTCCTACGGTATTCCCGTGGAGAACAGCCTGTCTTTTTAATAAACAAATTGCTCAGACTGCCGCCGCTTTCATAGCCTACCTCATAAGCGATATCCATCACCGACATTGTTGTTTGCAGCAAAAGCATCTTTGCCTTTTCCAGTCGGGTATTGATGACATACTCCATCGGTGAAAAGCCGGTTTGGCGTTTGAACTCATGGGAGTAATGGCAGGCGCTCAAATGCGCCATATCCGCCAGTTCATGTAAGGTAATCGGCTCCCCAACATGCCCTCTGATATATTCTACCGTCTGATTGATTGGATTGCTGCTGCCCGACAGCTTTCCCACCGGAAGGGAAAGCCAGATCAAAAGCTGATAAATACGCATAGAGGCTTCCGCCTCACCGCCCAATCCATATCGTTTATAGTCCCGTACCATATCATAAACCCGCTGCCCGATCAGAACATTTTCCTCCCGCCGCAAAACAGGTGAATCCGAAGAAATCATACGTACCAGATCATGAGAATTGCTGCCGTCAAAATGCAGATATAAAAATTCCGTATTCCCCTCTGCGGTGTATCGGTGCGGGCGGTCACAATCAATTAGAATAACATCCCCTTTTTCCGCATGATATTCTGCTCCGTCATACCACAGCTTCATGTTCCCATTCCGGATAAACATCAGGAGCGGGTTATCATAATGTGTGCGGTTGACTTCATATTGGCTGTCACAATAATAATGTCCGCACAGGACAGGATAAAAATAATACGACTGCGCCTTCGCCGTAGCGGTCAGTGGGACACAAATCGAGTTGGGAAGAATGCCGGGGCCTAGCTCATACATAAAAAAATCCCTTTCCGCAAAATTGATGATGTTTTCCATTATATCCGTTATTTACGATTTGTCAATCCTGCCGTATAATACAAGCAACGAAAGCAAATAAAACCGCTGAAAAAACAAATATTTTTCCTCTATTCATGTTATTTTCCTGTTGCTTTCCCCCAAAAGTGAATGAAAATTTTCTCGTCCGGACAGAAAATTTTCATTCACAAAACAAATGATTTTGTTAGAAATAGTAACGATAAATACTGTATAACAGTACGATTGTATGAGAAAGGATGTACGTATTATGTATATTGGAGAAAAGCTGATTGACAGAGCGCCATTCCGTTGGGGTATCGTAGGCGGCGGCAAGACCTCTCAGGTAGGCTACAAGCACCGTCTGGGCGCAATGCGCGACAACACTTCGTTTATCCTGACCGCCGCTGCATTCGACATTGATGCAGAGCGCTGCAAGGAGCTGGGCCGCAGCCTGTGTATGGACGAAGACCGTTGCTATCCGGATTACCAGACCATGTTTGCAGAAGAAGCAAAGCGTGAAGACGGCATTGAAGCTGTTGACATTGCAACCCCGAACTTCCTGCATTATGAAGCAACCAAGGCAGCGCTGGAAGCCGGCCTGCATGTTATCTGCGAAAAACCGCTGTTCTTTGAAGCTGAGCAGGGCGAGGAAATCAAAAAGCTGGCTGAGGAAAAGGGCAAGATTGTTTGTGTCACCTATGGCTTTTCCGGCTTTGAAATGCTCCAGCAGATGCGTTCCATGGTAACCTCCGGCATGCTGGGCAAGATCAATATGATTGACCTGCGCTATGCACACGGCTTTGGCTGTGATCCGGAAGGTGACGTCAAGTCCGAAGGCCAGAAGTGGCGCGTTGACCCGTCCAAGGTAGGCCGTGCCTTTGTACTGGGCGATCTGTCCACGCATACCTATTATATGTCCCAGCTGATCTGCCCGGATCAGAAGCTAAAGCAGGTACTGTGTGACCGTCAGGCATTCGTAGGCTCCCGTTATCCTCTGGAAGACAACGCTTACGTTCTGATGCGCTACGAAGATGGCGCTGTCGGCCGTATGTGGTGCTCCTGTGTCAACGCAGGCGACATGTCCTCCCAGCACATCCGCATTGTCGGCTCCAAGGCTTCCATCGAATGGAACGATGCACGTCCGGACGTGGTACATTACCAGATTCAGGGCCAGCCGGAGCAGCTGCTGTACCGTGGCCTGGATTACCTTGCACCGGAAGCACAGGAGGATGAGCGTATCGGCGCACTGCATTACACCGGCCTGATCGATTCCTGGTCCAACCTGTACAAGCGCTTCGCTGTTGCAATGGATGCCAAGGATCGTGGCGACGAGGAAACCCTCAAGAACCTGATCTATCCGGATCTGGAGCATGGCATTGACGGCATCAAGTGGATCAATGCGTGCGCAGAATCCGCTGACAACGGCGCTGTCTGGGTAGATGTCAAGTAATCTGCCATACAATCACATATTTTCCCCGCTGGTCACACGATCAGCGGGGTTTGTATTTTTTCCTCTAAGAGACTCCCTCCCTGATGGTCTCGTGCTTCTGAATGCAGCCGAGCGTTAGCGAGAGAGTCTTCGTCTAACGTAACAAATCCATTTCCATTGCACTCCTTACAGGTATTCTGAAACCATGCCGAACTTGCTTTATAGAAGCAAGTTTTCGTCATGATCATTGTTTCAGAATAACCTGCACCAAGGTCCACCACCGCTGCGCGGCGGTCCCCCTCCCTCGAAGAGGGAGGCTTTGGATAAACCATGTCATGTTAGGAATAAGGCTCCCTCCCTGAGGGAGTTCGATCGCATTCGTCCTCTGAACAAGCCTGATATTCTCCCCATCAAAAAGCCTTCTCCCTATTGCATTACAAAAATGAAAAGAGTAAAATAAATTTGTTAGGCTTTGGAAACACTAAATTTATTTCCCAGAATTTTGCTAGGGTAGTTGAAAACTATACCGAATTGGTGTATATTATAGGAGACAAGAGTAACACTGGCAATCAGTGAGCAAAATCTGCAAGCTGATACCGCCTTACCAATACGAATTTTTTATATCTGACAGGAGGATATTCCATATGGAACGTATTGTTTATTCGGATAATGCGGCTACCACGCCGATTTCCAAGAATGTATACAATGCAATGCTGCCATATTTGACGACTGGCTATGGCAATCCATCCAGCCTGTATGCACTGGGCCGTGAGGAAAAGAAGGCAATGGAGCAGGCGCGTGCACAGGTAGCAAAGTGCCTGAATTGCGAGCCGAATGAAATTATTTTCACCTCTGGCGGTTCTGAGGCAGACAATCTGGCAATCAAGGGCCTGTTCTTCTCCGGCAAGCTGCCGAAGAACAAGCGCCATATCATCACCAGCAAATTCGAGCATCATGCTGTTCTGTATACCTGCGAATTTATGGAGCGCATCGGCTACGACGTAACCTATCTCGATGTCGATGCACAGGGTCATATCAATCTGGATGAGCTGGATGCTGCAATTACAGAAAATACCGCTCTGGTTACCATCATGGCGGCAAACAATGAAATCGGCACCATTCAGGACCTCAAGGGAATTTCTGATGTCTGCCACAAGCACAATGTCCTGTTCCATACCGATGCGGTACAGGCTATGGGACACATCCGCATTGATGTCAAGGAAATGGGCATTGATATGCTATCCATGTCCGGTCACAAGATCCGCGGGCCAAAGGGCGTCGGCGCCCTGTACTGCCGCAAGGGTATTGTGCTGGAGCCGCTGATTCATGGCGGCGGACAGGAGCGCGGCAAACGCAGCGGCACGGAAAACATTGCCGGTATTGTCGGACTGGGCGAAGCTGTGCGCTATGCAGATGAACATCTGGAAAGCAGCATGGCATATGTTGCCAAGCTGCGTGACCGCCTGATTGAAGGCGTTTTGAAAATCCCGTACACCCAGTTGACCGGTGATCCGGTGAACCGTCTGCCGGGTACTGCAAGCTTTGTCATCGAATGCATCGAAGGTGAATCGTTGGTACTGCGCCTGGATATGGCAGGTATTGCCGCTTCTACCGGTTCTGCGTGCTCAACCGGTTCGCTGGACCCGTCGCATGTCCTCATGGCAATCGGTCTGCCGCATGAGATTGCACACGGTTCCCTGCGCGTAACCCTTGGCGAACAGAATACCGAAGAGGATGTCGATTACCTCATCGAGAAAATCACCTATGTCGTTAAGACCCTGCGTGATATGTCTCCGGTATGGGATGAAAAAATCAACGGTCAGCCGATGCTGAAGCTGTTTGATCAGTAATCAGCCATCACAGCCTTCCTCACAGAGGGAGCCTCATATCAGAACATTCTGCTATTCGGAATTATCATAAACAAAGGAGCTAGAAACATGGAATACAGCGAAAAGGTAATGGATCATTTCGCCAATCCGCGCAATGTCGGTATCATTGAGGATGCCAACGCAGTCGGTGAAGTCGGCAATGCCAAGTGCGGCGATATCATGAAGATGTATATGAAGATCAACGACGACGGCATGATTGAAGATATCAAGTTTAAGACCTTCGGCTGCGGCGCTGCCGTTGCAACCAGCTCTATGGCAACTGAGCTGGTAAAAGGTAAAACCATTGAAGAAGCGCTCAAGCTGACCAACAAGGCCGTTGCAGAAGCGCTGGATGGACTGCCCCCGGTCAAGATGCACTGTTCTGTACTGGCTGAGGAAGCCATTCAGGCAGCATTGACCGATTATTATACCCGCAAGGGTCTGAATCCGGCAGACTATATTAAAAAGTAAGCTTACCGGTCAAAAGTTTTGAATAAAGTCCCAAAAGCCGCATACGCATTGTATGCGGCCTTTCGGCGTGTATATATGAAATTGCGATGATAGAAAGGAGGCATATTTTCTATATGGAGCGTATTGTACAGCTCATTACCGATTTAACAGAATATGATACCATAATCGAAAGCATCAAAAGCGGAAAAACACCGGTTGAGGTCACCGGTCTATCTCCGATCCACAAGGCAAATCTTACCGCCGCACTGGCAGGTCAGTTGCATCGTCAGGCGGTTGTCATCTGCCCGGACGATCTTGCCTGTGACCGTATGGCGCGTGATCTGGAAGCCTTTTCCGAGCGTACTGTAGAAATCCTGCCGTCGCGTGAATTTGTCTTTCATAATATCGAATCCTCATCCCGTGAGTATGAACACAAACGTCTTTCTGTCCTGCGTGATCTGGCAGCAGGCAAAAAAACTGTTGTGACAACCATTCCGGCGCTCCTGATGGCAACCATGCCGCCGGAGCAGCTGCAACAATCTACATTTACCATTGATTTCAATGGGGACTATGATACCGATACGCTGACCGAAAAGCTTCTGCTGGCAGGCTATCGCCGTTGTATGCAGGTAGAAGGGGAAGGACAATTCTCGTTGCGCGGCGGTATTCTGGATATTTTTGTACCTGGGGAAGGAAATCCGGTACGTATTGAATTTTTCGGTACGGAGGTGGATACCATGTCGTATTTCGACATCGGTTCCCAGCGCCGCACCCGTTCGATTGACAAACTGGTCTGTCTGCCCAATATGGAAGCCCTTCCGTCATTGGCGCCGAATGGCGTCACCGGCCTGGTCAGCCAGATTGAAAAAATGATCGCCTCCAAATCCAAAAAACATCCGGACTTGAACCGCAATCTACGACGGGATGCCGAACGGCTGAGCAACGAAGGCATTTTTCCGGCGGCAGACAAATATCTGCCCTATATCTATCCGGAGCTTGCAAGCGCTGTGGATTATATCCCAGCAGACGCTATGATTTTCATCGATGATTTCCGTGCTGTCCGCGAGGCTGCCAGAGTCTTTTCCCTGCGGATTCAGGAGGACATGGAAGCGTTGCTGGAATGCGGTCAGCTATATGGCAAACGTGCCGTTTATATGGAAACGCTGGAACAGGCAATGGAAAAGCTGCACGTTCGTCCAATGTTGTATCTGGAAACGTTTCTCAGCTCCGTACCGGAATGTCCCCCGCGTGCAATCGCAGAAATCACAGCCAAGCAGCTCCCGCCCTATTCCGGCAACATCCCTGCGGCAGCATCGGACATCCGCGCTTATCAGGACATGGGCTATCGTGTTATCGTCGTCTGTTCCGGTGAAATGCGCCGGACAACCATGCAGGAAATGCTGGAAGAACATGGCGTTTCCGCCAAGGTAACTGATCGATTGCCAGCCCCGGGGCGCGTCAGTATTTTGGATGGCAGCTTATCTGCGGGTATGGAATATCCGACGCTGAAAACCGCTGTGCTGACCGAAGGCCAGATGCTGGCGGCACGCAAAAAAACAACAGGAAAAAAGAAAAAATCCAATCGTGACCATGTCAAGAGCTACGCAGACCTGACGCCGGGCGATCTGGTTGTCCATGAGCACCACGGTATTGGACGCTTTGTCGGCATGGAACGAATGCGCATCGAAGGCACCTATCAGGATTTTATTAAGATTGCCTTTGCCGGCACAGATTTTTTGTATGTACCGGCAACCAATCTGGATCTGATATCCAAATATATCGGCGCAGGCAGCGACGCAACGGAAAAAGGGCATGTCAAGCTGAATAAACTGGGCGGTGTAGAATGGCAGAAAACACGCTATAAGGCAAAGGCTGCTGTCAAGGAGCTGGCAGGCGAACTGATTGCGCTATATGCCGAACGGGAACGCAAAAAAGGCTTCGCCTTCCCGAAAGATGACAGCTGGCAACAGGAATTTGAGGCTGCTTTCGCCTATGAGGAAACCGAAGATCAGCTGCATTGTATTGAAGAAATCAAACGGGATATGGAATCAGACCGTCCGATGGACCGTCTGCTGTGCGGTGACGTCGGCTTTGGTAAGACTGAGGTTGCCCTGCGAGCCGTGATGAAATGTGTTCTCGGCGGCAAGCAGGCAGCCATTCTGGTTCCGACAACCGTACTGGCCCGTCAGCATTATCTCACCTGTCTCACGCGTTTTTCCGGTTGGCCGGTAAAAATTGAAATGCTCAGCCGCTTCAAGACGGCAAAAGAGCAAAAACTGATTCTGGAAAAAGTGAAGCTGGGACAGATTGATCTGCTGATCGGTACCCATAAGCTGTTCAATAAGGAAATGAAGTTCAAGGATCTTGGCCTACTGGTTGTCGATGAGGAGCAGCGCTTTGGCGTATCCCACAAGGAAAAGCTAAAGGAAATGTCCCGTCAGGTGGATGTCCTTACCCTTTCGGCAACGCCGATTCCACGCACCCTGAATATGGCATTGTCCGGTATCCGTGATATGTCCGTACTGGAAGAGCCGCCGCAGGACCGCCATCCGGTCCAGACCTATGTCATGGAATATGACGAAGGTGTCGTGGCCGAAGCCATGCGCCGTGAGTTCTACCGCGGCGGACAGACCTATTATCTGTATAACCGCGTAGAATCCATTGATACCTGCGCCGCAAAGCTCAAAAAGCTGATTCCTGATGCAGAAATTGCCGTAGCACACGGTAAAATGAGCCAACGGGAGCTTGCCCGTGTCATGACCCGCATGAGCGACGGTGATATTGACATTCTGGTATGTACGACGATTATTGAAACCGGCATTGATATTCCCAATGTCAACACCTTGATTATCGAAGATGCAGACAAAATGGGGCTTTCCCAGCTGCATCAGCTGCGTGGACGCGTTGGACGCTCAGCACGCCATGCCTTTGCCTATTTTACCTTCCATCGCGGCAAAACACTGTCCGATATTTCGCAAAAACGACTGAATGCGGTGCGTGAGTTTGCAGAATTTGGCTCCGGTTTTAAAATTGCCATGCGTGATCTGGAAATCCGCGGTGCCGGCAACGTCCTCGGCGCAGAACAATCCGGACATTTGATGAATGTCGGATATGACCTGTATTTGAAGCTATTGGAAGAAGCTGTGCTGGAGGAAAAGGGCGAAAAACCGCACTCCAGCTCAGATTGTACGGTTGAGCTGTTGGTCAATGCGAATCTACCGGAAAAATATGTCAACGATGCCGGACAGCGCGTCGATCTTTACCGCCGTATCGCTGCAATCCATACGGAAGAAGACCGCGCGGATCTACTGGATGAAATGATTGACCGCTTCGGAGAACCGCCTGCTTCGGCTGTTGCCTTGTGTGATATTGCTCTGCTGCGCTCCCGTGCTGTCTTACAGGATATGACACAAATCAAACAGCAGGACGGACGGATTCTTATATACTGGTCCAAGGATGGAACTGATTTGCGCCGTATGGCATCGCTGTGTGCCGCTAAGCAATTCAATGGACGCCTGCTGCTCAATGCAGGTGAAGCACCCTATATTTCTCTACGCATGAATCCAAAGGAGCGGGCAATAGAGCTTGCCAGCCAGCTGGTACAGATGTATGCCCAGACCGGAAAAAGCGCAAAGTAGTCAAATAATCCGCCGGCTAACGTAATTTAGGAGCATATTCTTTTATTAGGCTCCCTCTAAGAGGGAGCTGTCCGCGCCAACAGCGCGGACTGAGGGAGTCGTATCATAATTTGATAGGGATTTCATGAGAAAAGACACCTGACTTTTTCACTCCCTTCGTCACGACTTACGCCGTGCCACCTCCCTCAAACAGGGAAGCTATAACCGTATAACCGTAATGTAAAGGACTGAAACTACCATGATACAAGATAAAATATACCATGAACAGCGTCTGCGTGTTGCCATCAACCGCCGCACACAGGCAGAACCGGGTTCCGTAAACAACCGTATTCCGCCGGAATTTATTTCCTGCAGCGAAGATGGGCATATCTGTACAATCCGTTATCGACTCAAGCCGGAAATGCGCAATCCAATGGGCTGGCTGCACGGCGGCGTCATCAGCGCTATGGTAGATATGGGAATGGGACTGTTGGTTTATTACAATGCGGATTTCCTTCTGTGCCCAACCGCTTCCATGACGGTAAATTTCCTGCGCCCTGGGCGCATTGACGGATGCCTTGTCGTTCAGTCTGAAATTACCTTCCATGGACATAAGATTTTCCATACGACTGCCCGCGCATGGATGGAAGATGAACCGGAGAAGCTTGTATGCACTGCCACCGGCAGTTATATCGTAACGCCCAAGGCTGTTCCATTGAAGGAAAAGAAAACAAAAAAATAACTCCATCAATCGTTCACAAAAAATACACAAAACTAGGGTATACTAACTTTACAGTCGAAAGGCTGTACAAGAGATTTTTCTTTTATCTCTGTTTTACCCCCTTTTTAAGTTTTGTACAGGAAGAGCCGGATGCCCCAACGTCCGGCTTTTCTTGTGCATTTTTTAATTTTTAGTATATTATATATACTTTTATACTATTAGTATTTTACAAAAATGTGCAGACGAAAGCTTTCCTCTTCGAGGGAGACTTCTTTCTAACGTAACGTGGCTTTGCTAAAAGCCTCCCTCTTCGAGGGAGGTGGCACGGCGTATGCCGTGACGAAGGGAGTTTAAAACGTAACGCTTGTCGTATCAACTGCAACAGTTATGCAGAGGATAAATGAGATAAAACTCCCTCAGTCCGCGCCAACAGCGCGGACAGCTCCCTCGAAGAGGGAGCCTAACCTGTATTATTTTGACAAGCTAAAAGCGCCCTTGCGGGCGCTTTTATTCTATATCCTTTTCCCGTGCAAGCATGGTTTGATACAGCTGGTTTTTCCGTGCGCCGGTCTGTTTGGCTGCCTGCTTGACAGCATCGCGCAAGCTCAGCCCCGCGGAGACCAACTCTTGTGTCAGGACAATCGCCTGCTCCATTTGGTCCGCTGCCGATTGCTCCGGATTATCGCATGCTCCTTCAATCACAAGAACAAACTCTCCACGCGGCTCATGCGTATCGTAATACTCCGCTGCTTCCGGCAACGTCATACGCAGACATTCCTCATGCAGCTTGGTCATTTCTCTGGAAATGCTCACACGCCGGTCACCCAGATGATCTGCCAAATCATGCATGGTTGCTTTCAGACGGTGCGGCGCTTCGTAAACAATACAGGTTCGCGTTTCTTTTTTTAAAACTGCCAGACGTTCTTTCCGCTGTTTATTTGCCGTCGGCAAAAAGCCTTCAAAGCACCATTTTCCGGAGGGGAGCCCGCTCTGCGCCAATGCGCTGACCGCTGCACATGCGCCCGGAACCGGAACAACAGGAATACCAGCTTCATGGCATAAATTCGCCATATCCTCCCCGGGATCACTGATGGCCGGCATACCGGCATCTGTCACCAGCGCACAGGTTTCACCATGTAAGATGCGTTGCACCAGCTCCGGCCCGCGCTGCTTTTTATTGTGCTCATGATAGCTGACCAACGGCTTGCTGATTTCCAGATAATGCAGCAGCTTACCGCTGACACGGGTATCCTCTGCCGCCACAAAATCCACCTCTTTGAGCACCCGTACAGCCCGATAAGTCAAATCTTCCAGATTTCCGATGGGTGTTGCAACCAAATAAAGTGTACCGCAAGGCATGGTCAAAATTCCTCCTTATGGTAGATCGCGCGGTATTCCGCCGTCTGCGTGCCATCCCCATGGCATACCAGCAGTGGCGGCATGACCTGCACGCCCGGCGCACTGCCGCGGCGTGCTTCAATCAAAACAGCTGACGGCACCGCCTGCGCGTGCTGATGCACAAACCGTATCCGTTTCGGTTCCAGTTGGTATCTTCTCATATCTGTGATCAGCTCGACAACCCGCTCCGGCCGATAGACAAAGGCAACCCGTCCGCCAAATTTCACCAGATACGCCGCCGCCTGCACAGCATCTGTTGCATTGCATTCACTTTCCTGCCGTGCCGCCAAACGGTTGCGTCCTTTTGCAGAAAATCCGCTGCTCTGAGAAAAATACGGCGGATTACACACAATATAATCGAATGAGCCTGTCTGAAACAGGCTTTTATGCTGCTTCAAATCGCCTTGCATCACGGTCATGCGCTGCTGGAGTTGATTGAGCTCGACATTCTCCTGTGCGAGCGCTGCAACCTCCGGCTGAATTTCCAGGCCGGTGACGGTAATACCCGCATTGCGTACACATAACAAAACGCCCAGCGCACCATTTCCACAGCCCAAATCCATAACTTTTCCATGTACCGGCGGCGCAGCAAAAGCGGACAGCAGCATACTGTCCTGCCCCAGCTTAAAAAAGCTGTCATCCTGTATGAGTGCAAAGCCACCCCAAAGCTTGTCCGTATGACGCATGATGATTCCCCACACCTTTTTCTTTATCAGGCTCTCTCTGGGAGAGGCCGTTTTATTACTATTCGTATAATTAAAATAAAATTATACTATTATTCCGCCTGTCCAAACACAATTGCCTGATGCTCCCATTCCCTGCTGTCATCCGGATCTTCCTCCTCTTCCAGCAGCTTGAAGGCAGCAACTCCTATTTCCCGCGCTGTCATCAGCTCCTGATACAGCTCCATGCCATCCGGATCATCCAGATAAGGAATCTGTTCCTCCGACAGATCGGCGTTGACTGCACAGATGATTGCATTCTTTTCTTCAATCGATAGTGACATATACGACTCCTTTCGGGGAATGTAACAGGAATGGTTCCCTCTCTAAAGGTCACGTGCTGCTGCATGCAACCGAGCGTTAACGAGAGCAAGCCCCCGGCTAACGTAACAAACCCATTTCCCTTGCACAGTTTCTCCCGTAGGCTCCCTTTCCAAGAGAGTACACATTGATCTCCGTTGAATAGATAACTTTTCGTATAATTTTAAATAAATAATATTTTTTGTATTATTTAAACTTCTTCCATTCACTGACAGCCAGCTCGTCACAGCGATTGTTATTTTCATTCTGTGCATGACCTTTGACCCAGTGAAATGTGACATGGTGTACCTCCAATAAATTCAGAAGCCGTTCCCATAAATCCGGATTTTTTGCCGGTTCCTTTGGCGTGCGCATCCAGCCCTTGCTGCGCCATTTGACCGCCCAGCCCTTCTGGATAGCATCAATCACATACTTGCTGTCGGAATACAAATCGACATCACAGGGCGTTTTCAGAGTCTCAAGCGCTGTAATGACTGCAAGTAATTCCATCCGATTATTGGTAGTTTTCGGAAAACCCCTGCTAATCTCCTTGCGGTGTTCGCCATATTGCAGAATAATACCAAAGCCGCCCGGTCCGGGATTTCCGGAGCAGGCGCCATCGGTATATATAATCACATGCTTATTCTTCGCTGCCATCGCTGTCCTCTTCAGCTGAAATGTTGTGTTCTTCGTCGCGTTCAATACGGGTGATGGCATTGACATGGACATTGTCACCTGTTCTCATGACAATAACGCCGCGGGAGCTTCTGCCGCACCTGCGGATATCACTGACAGCGGTACGGATCATAACGCCGTCATCTGTGATAATCAAAACGTCATTGTCTTCATCGACAACTGCCGTACCGGCAATATTACCGGTCTTTTCGCTCAGAGCATGGGCTATGATTCCCTGTCCGCCGCGGTGATGGATACTGTATTCCTGCACGGGTGTACGCTTGCCAAAGCCCTTTTCCGTGATGGTGAGCACTTCACCCTCCGGACGCGCGCGGACGCCGCCGATGACACGATCACCGTCTGCCAGCAGGATACCACGCACGCCCACAGCGGAACGTCCCATCGGACGCACTTCATTCTCGTTAAAGCAGATCGCACGTCCCCTGGCTGTAACAATCAGGATATTCTGTTTACCATCGGTCAGACGGACATCAATCAGCCTGTCGCCTTCATTCAGCGTCAGCGCACGAAGGCCGGTCTTACGGATTTTTGCCAGCTCCGACAGTGCAACGCGCTTTACAGTACCCTGCTCCGTGACAAAGAACAGATAATGCTGCTCATCGTACTGATCTTCCGGTACACGGAACATGGCAGAAATCTTTTCATCCCTTTCCAGCGCCAGCAGATTCACCAGATTGGTTCCCTTGGCTGTGCGGCTGGTTTCCGGAATCTGATAACCTTTCAGACGGTAAACCTTACCGAAATTGCTGAAAAACAGGATGTTATCATGGGAAGACGCTGCAAACAGAACCTCGGCATAATCCTCCTCCCTGGTTGCCATGGCATTGACGCCGCGTCCGCCGCGCCGCTGTGCGCGATAGGTAGCAGTCGGCAAACGCTTGATATAGCCGCGATGTGTCAGCGTATAGGTGCAGTCCTCCATCGGGATGAGGTCTTCGATATCAATTTCATCGTCTACGATTTCAATACCGGTACGGCGCTCATCGCCAAATTTGTCACGAATTTCCATCAATTCTTTTTTGACAACGTCGAGCTGCATTTCTCTACTGCCCAGAATTTCAATCAGACCATGAATTTTTGTCTCGATTTCATCGTATTCATCGCTGATTTTCTGGCGTTCCAGACCGGACAAACGGCCCAAACGCATGCTGACGATAGCCTGTGCCTGATCCTCATCCAGATGGAATTCATATGCCTCCTTGCCGTCTACAATGCCGAGCAGGGCAATCTGATTGATGATAAACGGCTCGGCAATCAAGTTCTGCTTTGCTTCCGATTCATTTGCAGATGCGCGGATAATCTGAATAATACGGTCAATATTATCTGTAGCAACCTTCAAGCCTTCGAGGATATGGGCACGCGCTTCCGCTTTTTGCAGATCATAACGACTGCGACGTTCAATAATCTCACGCTGGAATTCAATATACTGATCGATCAACTCACGCAGATTCAGCGTTCTGGGCTGATTGTTGACCAGCGCCAGATTATTGACGGAGAATGTCTCCTGCAGCTGGGTATAATTAAACAACTGATTGAGAATAACCTGTGCATTGGCATCCTTTTTCAGTTCGACAACAACACGGATACCCTCGCGGTCCGATTCATCGCGCAGATCGGAAATCCCCTCAACACGTTTATCCTTGACCAGATCGGCAATCGCTTCCACCAGACGCGCTTTATTGACGCCATATGGGATTTCCGTAGCGACAATGCGTGTTCTGCCATGCGGCATTTCCTCAAAGTGAGTACGTGCGCGTACCTTGAGCTTGCCGCGTCCGGTAGCATAGGCTGCGCGGATACCGCTACGGCCCATAATCAAACCGCCTGTCGGGAAGTCTGGTCCCTTGATGTACTGGCAGATTTCGTCCAGACCTGCCTCCGGATGATCAATGACATGGCAAATGCCGTCAATGACCTCCGTCAAGTTGTGCGGCGGCATATTGGTTGCCATACCGACAGCAATGCCGGTTGAGCCATTCACCAGCATACTCGGGAAGCGGGATGGCAGGACAACCGGTTCCTTGCGGTTGTCGTCGAAGTTCGGCATAAATTCGACAGTTTCCTTGTCGATATCCGTCATCATATGGGCAGCAAGCTTGCTCATACGCGCTTCGGTATAACGGTAAGCAGCCGGAGGATCGCCATCAAGCGAACCAAAGTTACCATGACCATCAATCATCGGATAACGCAGGGAAAACCACTGCGCCATACGTACCATAGCGTCATAGACAGAAGCATCGCCGTGCGGATGGTAACGGCCGAGCACATTACCAACGGTTGTCGCCGCCTTACGATACGGGCGGTCCGCGGTCAGGTGATCCTCATACATTGCATACAGGATACGGCGGTGCACCGGTTTCAAGCCGTCGCGCGCATCCGGCAGTGCACGGCCTACAATAACTGACATTGCATAATCGATGTACGATTTTTTCATTTCCCGTTCGAGATCGACAGGAATAATTTTCTGATTTTCAAAGCTAATATTACTTGCCATGTATTCTCCTCCTCCTTACTTTTCTTTCCAAAAGAAAAGTAAGACAAAAGAAACGTCTACGCGCTCCCGCACAGGTCAGGGCATTCAGACAAACGCGTCCGAATGCCGGCTTCATTTCTTCCGAAAATATGCTTTTTTATTGTTCTAACAATTCCGACAAACAGGAAATACATTCCTCCAGCGAATCCAGTGCATCTTCGAGCAATCCATATGCATCCGATCCTTTTTTGCTTTTTTTCTCCGGCAGCAAATCCACCAGCTCGTCGTGCCCCGCCATCAGCTTTTGCACTGCTGTCCGGATACGCGCCTGTTTGATATCATCCATAGTTTTCTCCTGTTTTCATGGGATGGTGATGCTGAAATGACAATATCATATCCAGAGCCTCCCTCTTGGAGTGAGCCTTTCTGTGCTATGTTCTTCTGTTTCGGTCAAATATCCAAGTTGCTGACATACTTGGCATTCTTCTGGATAAACTCGCGTCTTGGCTCTACCTTTTCGCCCATCAGCAGCGTGAAGATTTCATCCGCCATCGACGCATCCTCCAGCGTTACCTGCAACAGCGTGCGATTTTCCGGATTCATCGTGGTTTCCCACAGCTGCTCCGGATCCATCTCGCCCAGACCTTTGTAGCGCTGGATATCGACGCCCTGCCCCATCTCGGCCAATACAGAAAGCTGCTCTTGCTCGGTGTAGGTATATCGAATGGTCTTACCCTTTGTATTCTTAAACAGCGGAGGCTGTGCGATATAGACATGTCCCTGTTCAATCAGCGGGCGCATATAACGGAAGAAGAAGGTCAGCAGCAGGGTTCGAATATGGCTGCCGTCAACGTCCGCATCGGCCATCAGGATGATCTTGCCATACCGCAGCTTGGAGGTATCAAAGTCTTCACCAAAGCCTGCGCCAAAGGCGGTAATCATCGGTGACAGCTTGTCATTACCATAGACCTTATCGAGCCGCGCCTTTTCTACATTCAGCATCTTGCCCCACAGCGGCAGAATAGCCTGATAGCGTCTGTCTCTGCCTTCCTTTGCAGAACCGCCTGCGGAATCACCCTCGACGATGTAAATTTCCGTCAGCTCCGGGTCACGTTCCTGACAGTCTGCCAGCTTACCCGGCAGGGAGCCGGATTCCAACGCGCTCTTTCTTCGGGTCAGCTCACGCGCCTTGCGGGCCGCTTCCCGCGCACGGGAAGCCGTCTGCGCCTTGTCAATGATGGTCTTGGCAACCGACGGGTTTTCTTCAAAGAACACCGTCAGCTTCTCGGTCAGCATGGAATCCACCAGCGTGCGCATATCGGAATTTCCCAGCTTGGTCTTGGTCTGGCCTTCAAACTGCGCCTCCTGTAATTTGACGGAGATCACAGCTGTCAAGCCCTCGCGCACATCATCGCCGGAAAAGTTCTTGTCATTGTCCTTCAGGAAACCGAACTTGCGGGCATAGTCGTTGATGACCTTGGTCAAAGCCGACTTAAAGCCGGTTTCATGGGTACCGCCCTCGGTTGTGTTGATATTGTTGGCAAACGACAACAGGTTTTCGTTATAGCCGTCGGTATATTGCATGGCAACCTCTGCCATGGATGTATCACGAGTGCCCTCGACATAAATCACATCCGGATGCAGCGCGGTTTTGTTGCGGTTTAAGTACGAAACAAACTGCCGGATACCGCCTTCATAGTGCATGACCTCTTCGCGGATCTCATCGTCCGGATACCGCTCATCCCGCAGGGTAATTTTGACGCCGCCATTGAGGAACGCCTGCTCCTGCAGACGGTTTTCCAGAATTTCATAATCGTATTGCAGTGTTTCAAAAATCTGGTCATCGGCCTTAAATCGGATGGTTGTACCGGTTTCATGCCTGCACGGAACGGAACGCAATGTCGAAACCGTCTTGCCGCGTGCAAATTTCATCGTATATTTGTTTTCGCCGTCGTAAACAGTTGCTTCCAGCCACTCGGACAGGCCATTGACAACCGAGGAGCCTACGCCATGCAGGCCGCCGGATACCTTGTAGCCGTCGCCGCCGAATTTGCCACCGGCATGCAGGACAGTCAATACAACCTCCAGCGTCGGAATCCCCATCTGCGGATGAATGCCAACCGGGATGCCGCGTCCATTGTCCTTTACGGATACCACGCTGTCCGGCTCCAATGTCACCTCGATATGGGTGCAGTAGCCTGCCAGCGCTTCGTCAATGGAGTTATCGACGATTTCATACACCAGATGATGCAGGCCGCGCGCCGATGTCGAGCCAATGTACATGCCCGGACGTTTACGGACTGCCTCCAACCCTTCCAATACCTGAATCTGGCTCTCATCATAGGTTTCCTTGACGGTCAAATCCAGGATTTCATCGCTCATGCTCATAACCTATCGTTCCATTTCTCCGGCGGTCCATTTTGGGGAAAGCGCAGGACAGCCTCCGTCCGCCGGTTCTGGCTGCCGCCTGCAATAAAAATACAAAAACAGAGTTGAAAGAAACAATCCCGCACGAAAACGGGATTGCTGAAAGAAAAAAATTACGTTCAAATGGTTTACTCGGGAATCAGCTGCCCGCTGCGCTTGAGCAGCGTCGCGGTAGACAGCTGTGAGATATACAGGGTACGGACGCCGCCCTTCTCACATAAAATGCAGGATTTGGGCAGATCGTCAAACACTGGCCGCACCCGCCCGGACCGTTCCATCGCGGCAATACAGGCACGGGTGTGCTTCGACCATGTCGCTGTGTCCATATCATAAATGCCGACGATGGTATCGGTATGGACAATGACATCCTGTCCCAAATGCAGATACATATGATTCCTCCCTCACACGGCATTTTTGCCGCAAAAGAGCCAATCCGCGCTCTGTTATTTATTATACCACTTTTTACGCAGTTTTGCACGTATTTTCATAAATATTTTTTATAATTTTGCCGTTTTTTTCACACTTTTCTGCGAAATTAAAAAGCTGCGTGCATAAGCGCACGCAGCCCTTCATCAATGCATCAATAGATACCATCGGAATGCGTCATTTTTTGTTGAAAATGGAGAGATTTTCCACTCCATCTGTCGCACTGCCATCCAAAGCGAACGTGACAAAACCGCTGATATGTTACTCCCTCCGTCACGGCTCATGCCGTGCCACCTCCCTCCAAGAGGGAGGCTCTGGAGAAACCCATGTCATGTTAGAAATAAGGCTCCCTCTGAGAGGGAGCTGTCAGCGAAGCTGACTGAGGGAGTTTGATTGCATCCGTCTTCTGCACAGCGGTTGCAGTTGATACAGCAAAGCTACGTTTTCACTCCCTTCGTCTTCGCCTGCGGCGAATCCACCTCCCTCAAAGAGGGAGGCTTTGGATAAAACCATGTCATGTTAGGGATAAGGCTCCCTCTGAGAGGGAGCTGTCAGCGAAGCTGACTGAGGGAGTTTACGTTCATTGGTGCTCTGCCCAACGGTTACGGTTGATAGAACAGATGATCAAATTTACTCCCTCCGCCACCGCTGCACGGCGGTCCCCCTCCAAGATGGAGGCTCTATGCTAAACCCTTTTGACGGTTCCATGATCGACAACAAACAGTCTGCCGCCCTCTACGCGTGCCAACTTTTCCGGCTCACAGCAGGTAATCATCACCTGCCCGTTTTCAATGCGGTTGAGCACAAAGTCCTGCCGTTTGGTGTCCAGCTCACTGAGCACGTCATCGAGCAGCAGCACCGGGTATTCCCCGCTGTCATCGAAAAACATGTCCCGTTCCGCCAGCTTGAGCGACAGCGCACAGGTGCGTACCTGCCCCTGTGAGCCAAAGGCTTTGGCAGACTGCCCGCCAATGGTCAGTTCAAGATCGTCTTTATGCGGGCCGGATAAGCACGACTTCACCGCAATCTCCGCCGCACGATGCGCACAGGCGTGCTCCCACAGCTGCGTACCAATCTGCTTTGCCGTGCCAAATGGATCTGTGACCGTGGATACCGTGCGGTAATGATAGCCCAGCTGTTCTTCCCTGCCTGAAATCGAGGCGTGGATTCCCTGTGCTTTTTCCATCAGAGAACGCAGATAATAGGCACGATAACGAATGATATGTCCGCCAATCATGGACATTCTGAAGGAAAAATCATCCAGCGTGTCAAGCAGAGACGGTTTTTCTTCCGCATCCTTCAAAATGCGTATTTTATTTTCATGCAGCTTATGGTATTCCGACAGATACCGCGCATAGTTCGGGCGCAGTTGGCATAATGCGATATCGATAAATCTGCGCCGCGCTGCCGCGCCTTCCCGCACCATCATCAGATCTTCCGGACAGAACAGGACCGTGCGCAGCAGACCGGACGCGTCAGACAACCGCTTTTGACGGATGCCGTTGACCGTCACCTGCACGCGCCCTGCCGCCGGAATCACGGTGCGAATGGTCATATCACGCCGTTCTGCGAAAAAAGCCGCTTCTACCTCTGCCTGCTGCGCGCCAAAACGGATGGCGTCCCGCTTCTGACTGGAGCGGAATAGCCGTGTTGTAGAGAGTAGTCCGACAGCCTCCAGAATATTGGTTTTCCCCTGTGCATTTTCGCCGCAGAAGACATTGACGCCGGACGCAAGCTCCAGTCCGGCTATTTCATAGTTACGAAAATCGCGCAGGGTTAACGACTGAATATTCATATAATGCGAAATGTCGGACCGCCGATGACGGAAACCGTATCACCCTTGTACAGCTTTTTGCCGCGTTGGGTGCATACGATACCATTGACTGTTACCTGTGCATCCTCAATCATCCATTTTGCCTGTCCGCCAGTTGCGCACAAACCGGTAAATTTCAAAAAGGCATCCGCCTTGATATATTCTGTTGTAATTTCAATTTCTTCGATATGCATAGACATGGATTCCTTTTTGTTATTCTGCTTTCAGGCGCACCGGCAGTACCAGATAGGTGAAGGCATCGCCTTCCTCCGGGCGAAAGACAATTGGATTCAGACTCCCCTTGAGCGAAATCTGCACTTTATCCGATGGGCACGCCCGCAGGGCATCCAGCAGATAGCGGTTATTGAAGCCGATTTCCAGATGCGGAACATCCCCTTCGTAGGCATATTCGTCATAGGACTTGCCGATGGTGGTAATACAGCTCAGCTTGAGCAGGGGACCGTCAAACTCCATACGAACCGGATTCTTGAGCTTTTCGGAAACAATCAGCGAAACGCGTTCAATGCTTGCAATCAATTGTCTGACATCTGCTGTGATTGTGGCAGCAGCATCAGCTGGGATTGCCGCGCGATAATTGAGAAATTCGCCCTCCAGCAGACGTGTGATGAGTACTGTGTCGCCAATATGGAATAAAATATGACGGGAATCCGGATAAATTTCCGCTGTTTTTTCGGATTCTGCCAAAATACGCTCTACTTCGCGCAGCGCCGGACCCGGAACAACGAAATGGGTGTTTTCTGCTGGTGTTTCCAGTTTTTCGCGGCGCACGCCCAGACGGTAGCCGTCAACTGCGGCAACATGCAGCTCATCCCCTTCCAGCTCGAACAGGCAGCCGGTTAAGACTGGTTTGGTTTCGTTATCGGAAACCGCAAAAATAGTCTGTGAAATCATGGATTTCAGCATAGATTGCGGTAGAATAATCGGATTTTCGTTGGTTTCTACTTCCGGTAGCTGCGGAAATTCCTGTGCGTCTGAAGCAACCAGATTGAACATTGCTTTTCCGCACCGGATCGTTGTCATCAGGTTTTCGCTGGTTTCTACATAAATGATGTCGTCCGGCAGTTTGCGGATCATGTCGCCGAACAGGCGCGCGTTGAGTACAGCGGAGCCGGCTTCGGTAACCGATGCGCCGATGGTGACGCGGATGCCCATGGACATATTGTAGCCGCATAACGTCAGACAACCGTTGGGATCGGCGGTAATCAGCAGACCTTCCAGCAGAGCGATGGAGCTTTTATTGCTGACGGCGCGGGAAGCTGTGGTGATAGCTTCCTGAAGAATGGATTTTTCACATGAGAATTGCATGGTGCTCCTCCTTTGTATATGAAATGAATTTCTTTTCCTGTCACATAATAGGAGAAAGAAGGTGTTTTGCAGACATCAGATGTCTGTTGACATAAAGATATTTCTTATAGAATAGAATAGTATTTTTAGTAATAGTAGTAGTAGGGCGGAAACTGTGGAAAACCGTGGAAAGTCCCGAAATACGGGAATTTTAGCGTCCTCAGCGTGCTGTGGAAAACTTTGGGTTAAAGTTGGAAAAGTTTTTTTGCACGATGTTTTCCACAGGAAAGTTTCCACACTCCACAGTCATTTGTGGATGGTTTTGCAGGAAATCCGCCGCGTATTTGCATCGAGTATGCATGGATATAAGTGAATATTTATGCATACGTTGTGTATCGCTGCTTTACCCGCGGATGTTGGTTTTCAATGTTTTGATGATGTTGTCCATTTCGCTGGTTTCCTTGAGGTAGTTTTCGATTTTGTTGATCGAGTGCAGGACGGTTGTGTGGTCGCGGGAGAAGACCTTGCCGATTTCCGGCAGGGAGTAGTCGGTTAGATCGCGTACAAGGTACATGGCTACCTGTCGCGGCAGTACGAGTTCCTTGGAGCGTCCGCTTCCTTTGAGTTTTTCAACCGGGGTGCAGTAGTAGCGGGAAACCTCGCGCAGGATCATTTCCGGTGTTGGGTTGAGTCCCGGGTTTTCTTTGAAGATGTCAGCGACAGCTTCTTTTGCAAGGCTGATATCGATGTCGCGTTCCATTAGATCGTGCAGCGCTTTGATTTTCTTGACGGTACCTTCGAGCTGGCGCACGTTGGAGGTGATTGTTTTGGCGATATAATCGACGATTTCTTCTGGTAGATCAACGCCGAGTGAGTCTGCTTTGACGTGGATGATTGCCATACGGGTTTCATAGTCCGGCGGCTGGATATCTGCCAGAAGGCCCCATTCAAAACGGGTTTTCAGGCGGTCTTCCAGCGTATGGATTTCCTTTGGCGGACGGTCTGAGGTCAGGACGATCTGTTTGTTTGCTTCATAGAGTGCGTTAAACGTATGGAAAAATTCTTCCTGTGTGCGGTCTTTGCCGGCGACGAACTGGATATCGTCGACGAGCAGCAGATCAGCCAGACGGTATTTGTCGCGGAATTCCTGTACCTGTCCTTCTCCGATGGAGTTGACCAGCTCATTGGTGAAGTCCTCGCCTTTGATATAGATGATACGGAAGGACGGATGGTCGCGGCGCACGACATTTGCGATTGCATACAGCAAATGGGTTTTGCCAAGACCGGATTGTCCGTAAATAAACAGCGGATTATAGTTTTTCGCCGGATTGTTGGCGACGGCTGTTGCAGCAGCATGGGCAAATTTGTTGGATGAGCCGACAATGAACTGTTCAAAGGTGTACTCGTCTTCCGGGTAATTGCTGTGAGCAATGGGAGCGGGCGCTTCCCCGGTTGTAACAATGACGTCAATGTCGGCGGAGAACAGGTCGCGCAGGGCGTCTTTGATGGTAATGAGGTAGCGTTGGTCAATGATTTCTTTTTTAAATTTATCCGGTGTGTGTAGTAGGAGCGTGTCATCCTTAAATTCAACGGCGGTTAAGTCGTCGAACCACGCGTCCAGCGTAACTGGCTGGAGCCGTTTTTCCAGGAGACCCAGCACCAGCTTCCAGATATCACTCGGTGTATTCATGATAGATCTCTCCCTTGGGATAGTTGTTTGGAGGGTATGTCCGGTATCTGCGGATACCAATACAATATATATAATACCACCAAAAAAGCGCCATGTCTAGAAAGTTTTCCACAGAATCCACAGGAATACTTGGGGAAATGTCCTAATTTGATCGAAAAAACCGCAGGTTTTGGCAAATAATGATTGACAATTTCCCGAATATCTGCTTATAATGTATTTTGTACACGCACGCAAGGAATTTGAGTGTGAATGGAGGTGCAGCCACATGTTAAGAACGTTCCAGCCGAAGAAGCGTCATCGCAGCAAGGTGCATGGCTTCCGCAAGAGAATGGCAACTGCTAACGGCAGAAAGGTTCTCGCTCGTCGTCGTTCCCGCGGCCGCAAGCGTCTGAGCCTGTAATCCCGCTTTTCTTTTCAAAAAGAAAAGCTTGGCAAAAGAAACGTCTGGTGCGCTCCCGCGCACTGCAGACCTGCCGAACATACGAGTCCGTCAGTCTGCCCGCTGAGAGTTGATGTAACATGATATTGTGTTGCAATGCGGCTCAGCTGCGATATGTGTCTCCCTCCGGGAGGGAGAGGAACCGCCACACAGTGGCGGTGGAAGGAATTTCGTTTCTTTTGACAAAACATGAACAGAATTGAATGGACCGCGCAGCGGTCCATTTCTGTTATGTATGCAAACTATCCTCTGCGTATTTTAGAGGCGGCGTGATTACAATTCGGACGGGCCATACGCCGGAGAAAAAATGGCCTGTCAGCTCCGGCAGGAAAACATTGAGCCGGAGAGGGAAAGATTTCCTGTATTTTACAGATTCATGATTGGAGGATTTTCCTGCAAAAGCTCCCTCGATGGGGGAGCTGATCGCGCTGTTGGCGCGGGCTGAGGGAACGCAATCATTGGATCAGTTGTGCGCGTACGGTAGAAAACAGTGTAAATTTTCCCGCAATACGGAACCAAAGGAAGTCGGGCGATGAAACATACCTTAAAGGAAAACCGCGATTTTCGCAGGCTGTATTACAGGGGACGTTCCGCGTCCTCGGATTGTCTGGTGGTCTATGCCATGCATAACCGGTTTGGTGAAGGACGTCTTGGTATTACAGCTGGCGTAAAGCTCGGCAGTGCCGTGCAGCGAAACCGGGTCAAGCGGCTCATTCGTGAGGCATACCGCCTGCACAGGGACGAGCTTCGCCCCAATACAGATATCGTTGTCGTGGCACGTTATCGTGCTGTGGGAGCATCCTACCAACGGGTAGAGCGTGCTTATCTGCGCTGCCTGAAGCAGCTGGGGCTGTACCAGATGAAAGAAGGGGAAAAGTCATGACAAAATGTATCATGCTTGCCTGTATTCGATTTTATCGTTCCGCAATTTCGCCGCATCTCAGACCGTGCTGCCGCTATACGCCTACCTGCTCCGCCTATGCGCTGGAGGCAATTGAAAAATACGGTGCACGCCGCGGTGGTTGGCTCGCAGTGAAGCGTATCCTGCGCTGCCATCCGTTTTCGCACCACAACCCCTATGATCCGGTGCCTTAACGGAACAAACAATAACGTCAATTGACCCAATTTGGAGGATCAAATGGGAAACTTTTTCGGAATTATAATTGTTAGACCGATGGGTCTGATCCTGATGGCCATTTGGTCATTGGTTCACAACTATGGCCTTGCGATCATCCTGTTCACGCTGGTGGTCAAGCTCATCCTTCTGCCGTTTATGTACAAGCAGAAGAAAAGCATGAAAAAGATGAATCTGGTTCAGGCGGAATCCGCCGCGATCCAGAAGCGCTATGCCAAAAACAGAGAAAAAATGAATGAGGAAATCAACAAGCTGTATGAACGCGAGGGCGTGAACCCGATGGGCTCGTGCCTGCTGTCGTTCATTACGCTGCCGATCATGCTGGCGTTGTACTACGCGGTACAACAGCCGATGAAGTACATGATGGGCCTTTCCAACGATACGATGAGCGCGATTGCAAAGGCGCTGGGTACTACCTTTGACAGCTCAAGTACGGCTGCGCGCACCGCGCAGATCGAGCTGGCTAAGCTGGCGCATGAAAACTGGGATAAGGTATCGCAGTTTTCATCAAAGGGTTTGGTAAATATCGACTTTAATTTCCTCGGTATTGACCTGTCTGCAATCCCGCAGTTCACCCATTTCAATGCGCTGTGGCTCATCCCGATCCTGTCCGGCGGCACTGCCCTGCTCTCTTCGTTTATTATGCGTAAGATGCAGAACAAGACCAATCCGGCAGCGCAGGCAAACCAGAGTGCGCAGATGAATTCTACGATGAACACCATGCTCATTATCATGCCGCTGATGTCTGTGTGGATTGCGTTTTCATTCCCAGCAGCGATGGGCGTCTACTGGACGATCAATAATGTTTTCACCTGCGTCCAAGAGATTGCGTTGACCTGGTATATCATGAAGTTTGATAAAGCAGAAGATGATGAAAAAACCAAGGAGCGCAAGCGTCGTGAAGCTGCACACAGAATGCGGCTGGAGGAGCAGGCAGAATGGAAGGAAAGCGGTATGGAAACCGAATACCGTGGTGCAAAGTCTGCCAATGTATCCAAAAAGAAGCTCAAGGCAAGAGAAGCCGAACAGCAGAGAATCAAGGATAAGGAAACTGCCGCCCGTGCCGCTCAGATCAAGGCGGAAAAGGAAGCTGCCCGCAGAGCCGGCCGACAGATTGACGATGAGTAACAAAAAGGACGGGAGTAAGCAAAGTTTATGACAAAGTTTATTGAAAAACAGGCCTCTACAATTGATGAGGCTGTTCAGCTGGCGCTGGAAGAGCTTCAGATGAAGCGCGAAAGTGTCAGTGTGGAAGTTCTCGAGAAGGGCAAAAGCGGATTCTTTGGCATTGGCGCTGTACCGGCACGTGTCCGTGTGTCCTATGAGGAAGCAACCCCATCCAGCGAGGCAAAGGCTTTTGTCGATGGGCTGCTGCAGCGCATGGGTATCCAGGGCGAAGCCTTCCCGACAGAGGGCGAGGATGGACAAATTATTCTGGATATCCGTGGCGAGGATATGGGCGCTGTCATTGGTAGGCGCGGCGATACGCTGGACGCCATCCAGTACCTCACTTCCCTGACCATTAACCGTGGCAAGGAAGAACATATCCGCATTGCAATTGATACCGAAGGCTATCGGGCGAAGCGGGAGGAATCCTTACAGCGTCTGGCACGCAAAATGGCTGGCAAGGTACTGAAATACCGCAAAAATATGACGCTGGAACCGATGAATCCATATGAACGCCGTATTATCCATGCAACGCTGCAGGATTACAAGGGCGTGACCACCTATTCCACCGGTACAGAGCCAAACCGCCGTGTTGTTGTTGCGATGGAGCGCGGCGCAAGACCGCAGGGCCGCAGCAATGGCTATCGCAGAGCGCCCCGCCGGAAGAATACTGCGGAGTAATCATCGTTGATAGAAATGAGGTCGATGATATGAGCAAGACCATTGCCGCCATCGCGACAGGGCCTGCTGCCGGACCGATTGGAATCATCCGCGTCTCCGGACCTCAAACCCTTGCGATAGTGGACAAAATTTTTACCCCGCAGGGCGGCGTACCTCTTTCGGAACGTCCCGGACGGTTGCTCACCTATGGCGCGCTGCATGCACGCGACGGACGGGCAATCGATCATTGCCTGAGCTGTGTGATGCATGCGCCCAATTCCTATACCGGTGAGGACATGGCGGAAATCCAGTGCCATGGCTCCCCTGCGATTCTCTCTGAAACTCTGTCGGCGTTGTTTGCAAATGGCGCTGTACAGGCAGGGCCGGGAGAATTTACACAGCGGGCCTTTTTGAATGGAAAAATGGATTTATCCGGTGCGGAAGCTGTCAATGATATTATTACAGCTACCACAACACAGGCAGCAGAAAATGCTGCGGCACAGATGGACGGTGTTGTCGGCTCAAAAATCCGGGATATCCGGCAGCGTCTGTTGGAACTGGTTGCGGAATTTCTTGCGGTTGTCGATTATCCGGATGAAGAAATCGATTCCCATCTGTTCGACAGCGCGTGCGAAATCCTGCACAATGCAACCCGTGATCTGTATGATCTGGCGGAAACGTATGAACGCGGACGTATTTTGCGTGAAGGTATCCCCTGCGCCATTTTAGGCAGGCCGAATGCCGGAAAATCCTCTCTTTTGAATGCGCTGGCGGGCGTTGACCGTGCGATTGTCACAAGCGTGCCGGGAACAACCCGTGATGTCATTCAGGAAACCATACGAATTGGCGCGGTTGTGCTGCATTTGTATGATACGGCAGGTCTGCGGGATACGCAGGATCCGGTGGAAAAAATCGGTATTGACCGTGCAATGAAGCAGGCGCAGGCATCTGCTCTGATTCTGGCTGTGTTTGATTCCAGCGATCATATTTCGGATGATGACCTGATGGTGATTGCGCGGACGCACGGAAAGCGTACCATTGCCGTGCTCAACAAGAGTGATTTGCCGTCGGAGCTGGATGTGAAAAACATACGCAAGTATTTTGAGCATGTGATTTCTGTCAGTGCCAAGACCGGCGAAGGCTTGCAGGAACTATACGAGCTGATTCCGCAGGTAGTCGGTATGGATGGCATGACCTTTGACGGGACTATCATCACAAATGCGAGACAGGCCGCTGCATTGGTACGTGCGGCGGAACGCTGTGAGGAGGCATTTGTTGCGGCACAGCTCGGCATGACGCCGGACGCAGTTGTGATGGATGCCGAAGGCGCGATCGCGGCGCTGGGAGAAATTACGGGACAGGCTGTCCGTGACGACATTGTTGCTACAATTTTTGACAAATTCTGCGTGGGGAAATGATGGATATCTGAACCTTCAGATATTGATATGGAATTGCTGCCATTCCGGATGGAGATATCTGTCCGGAATGGCGTTTTTTCAGAGCATTTTGTCAAATTCAATTGGATTCTGTCTGCTGTATGCATCACAGGGTTTTACACATTTTACACAGAGTTATCAACAGAACGCAACGGATTTACGGCGCGTAATTTGTTTGATTCTGCAAACAAAAGACTGATTTTTTGGTGATTGTGCTGAATTTTTTCCACAAGGTTTTCCACAACTGTGGAAAAATAAGTATGATGGTGTATCAGATATTGACAGCTGCATACCATTCCTGTATGCTGAAGACAACGCGGTCAGGCATAGCAAAGAGGCGGTTTCTTTGGAATCCATTCTTTGGTATTCCTGAAAGTTGGAAATACAACAAGAATAAAAATGATATTATTATATGAATAGTTTAAAGGAGCGTGATTTTTTGCAGTTTCTTGCAGGAAATTTCGATGTAGCGGTCATTGGGGCCGGACATGCGGGAATTGAAGCGGCGCTTGCTGCTGCCCGTCTGGGATTGCAGACGGTAATCTTCTCCATCAATCTGGATGCTGTAGCCAATATGCCGTGTAATCCGGCAATCGGCGGCACGGCAAAGGGGCATTTGGTACGTGAAATTGACGCACTCGGCGGTGAAATGGGGCGTGCGGCGGATGCGGCTTGTATCCAGTATCGCCTGTTAAACCGTGGCAAAGGTCCGGCTGTCCACTCCCTCCGCGCGCAGGCAGACCGTTCCGCCTACCGCCTGCATATGAAGCATGTTTTGGAAAAGCAGCCGAATTTGATGCTCAAGCAGGCAGAAATCGTGGAAATTACGGAGGAAAACGGCGCTGTCACCGGTGTCACCACCAAGACAGGTGCGCACTATACGGCGAAGGCTGTCATTGTTGCAACAGGGACCTATCTACAGGGCAGGATTATCATTGGTGATACGTTTTATGACGGCGGTCCGGATGGTATGTTTGCAGCCATCGGCCTGACCGATTGCCTGCGCAGTATGGGCTTGTCTCTTATGCGCTTTAAAACCGGCACGCCTCCCCGTGTCAATCGCAGGAGCATTGATTTTACCGGCCTGGAGGTACAGGAGGGAGAAACCGACTGCATCCCATTCTCGTTTGAGACAGAACATGTTCCAGAAAATCGTGCAGTGTGTCATCTGACGTATACCAATGCGGATACGCACAATGTCATCCGTGAAAATCTGGATCGTTCCCCATTATATTCCGGAAAAGTAGAAGGTATTGGGCCGCGCTATTGCCCGTCGATTGAGGATAAAGTAGTGCGTTTTGCGGATAAATCGCGTCATCAGCTGTTTATCGAACCGATGGGACTGGATACAGAGGAAATGTATATTCAGGGCTTTTCTTCTTCCATGCCGGAGGACGTCCAGCTCGATATGATTCATACGATCAAGGGGTTAGAACACGCAGAGGTCATGCGTCCGGCCTATGCAATAGAATATGACTGCATTGATCCGTTGGAACTGCGTCCGACACTGGAAACCAAGAAAATTTCCGGTTTGTACGGTGCCGGCCAGTTTAACGGCTCTTCGGGCTATGAGGAAGCGGCTGCACAGGGACTTGTGGCAGGTATCAATGCTGCTTTGAAGCTCAAGGGGGAACCGCCGATGATTTTGGACCGTGCGGACGGCTATATTGGTACGCTGGTGGATGATCTTGTTACGCGCGGCACACGGGAGCCGTATCGTATGATGACTTCGCGCAGCGAATACCGCCTGATCCTGCGGCAGGACAATGCAGATGAGCGGTTGGTTGGCATTGGCACACGTGTCGGCTTGAATACACAGGAGCGTTTGGAGAAGGTACAGCGAAAATATGATGCCGTTCAGCAGGAGATCGATCGAGTCAATCGGGTGAATGTATCGCCGTCTGACGTCTTGCAGGAATTTTTAAAGCAGCACAACAGCACGCCGCTGAAGTCCGGTTGTAAGCTGGCTGACCTCATCCGACGTCCAGAGCTGAAGTACGATGATTTGGCTGACTTTGACCCGGAACGTCCGGCACTGCCTGCCGTGATTCGGGAGCAGGTGGAAATCCGTATCAAATATGAGGGCTACATCCGACGTCAGCTGCGGGATGTGGAACAGTTCCGCAAGCTGGAAAGCCGCCCATTGCCACAGGATTTGGATTATACATCTATCTCTTCCCTGCGTTTGGAAGCGCGGCAGAAGCTGCAACAGATACGTCCGATGAATTTTGGACAGGCATCCCGTATCTCCGGTGTCAGCCCGGCAGATATTACGGCATTGATGATTGTGACGGAAATGATGGAAAAGGAGAAAAACGGATGAAACAATTGCTGCAAACAGGATTTTCTGCGATGAATCTTGCGGTTTGCGATACGCAAATTGAGCAATTGCAGGATTTTACGGCGCGTATGCTGGAAACCAATAAGGTCATGAACCTGACACGCATTACGGATCCGAAGGAAATCGCGCAAAAGCATTTGCTCGACTCCGCTTCCCTGCTGCAAATTGCGGACTTTTCTAAAAAACGTGTTGTGGATATCGGCTGTGGCGCAGGATTTCCGGGTATGCCGCTGCGCATTTTGTGTCCGGAATGCCGTCTGACGCTGCTGGATTCCCTCGGAAAGCGCATTCAGTTCCTCAATACATGTATTGACGGGATGCAGCTGGATAACATAGAAGCAGTACATGCCCGTGCAGAGGAATTTGCGGCAAAGCATCGGGAAAGCTATGATTTTGCAGTATCCCGTGCTGTAGCACAGCTGAATGTACTGGCGGAGCTGTCGCTCCCGCTTGTGAAACAGGGTGGTTATTTTATCGCTATGAAGAGTAAGGAAATCGATGCGGAAATCGATGCGGCAAAGCATGCGATTACTGTTTTGGGCGGAGAAATCGAGAAAATTGTGGATTATACCATCCCGGGAACCGATATTACGCACCGTTTGGTTGTGATTTATAAGAAAAAACATACGCCAAAGCAGTATCCGCGCCCGTTTCGTAAGATTTCGGCACACGCATTGTGATACAATGTTTCACGTGAAACATTAGGATGTGTGCGAACGACAGCAATCTGTTTTATCCGGCAACAGAAAGGTTATCCCAAAAGGCTCTCTCTCTGAGGGAGCTGTCAGCGAAGCTGACTGAGGGGCGCGTGCTGCTGAATGCAGTCGAGCGCATGCGAGAGCGCGCCCCCGGCCAACGTAACAAAACCACTTACAGGTTCACTCCCTACAGGTATTCTGAAACCATGCCGAGCTTGCTTTATCGAAGCAAGCTTTCGGCATGATAATCTGTTTCAGAATACGTTGCACCAAGGTCCGTCTTCGCCTGCGGCGAATCCACCTCCCTCAAAGAGGGAGGCTTTTGTCAATCCCATGTTACGTTAGGAATAAGGCTCCCTCTGAGAGGGAGCTGTCCGCAAAGCGGACTGAAGGAGCTTGATTGCATCCGTCTTCTGCATAGCGGTTGCAATTGATACAGCAAAGCTACGTTTTCACTCCCTTCGTCTTCGCCTGCGGCGAATCCACCTCCCTCAAAGAGGGAGGCTTTTGTCAATCCCATGTTACGTTAGGAATAAGGCTCCCTCTGAGAGGGAGCTGTCCGCAAAGCGGACTGAAGGAGCTTGATTGCATCCGTCTTCTGCATAGCGGTTGCAATTGATACAGCAAAGCTACGTTTTCACTCCCTTCGTCTTCGCCTGCGGCGAATCCACCTCCCTCAAAGAGGGAGGCTTTTGTCAATCCCATGTTACGTTAGGAATAAGGCTCCCTCTGAGAGGGAGCTGTCCGCAAAGCGGACTGAAGGAGTTTGACCGCATTTGTCTTCTGCATGGCAGTTACAGCTGATACAGCAGATTTGTGTTTTACTCTCTCCACCACCGCTGCGCGGCGGTCCCCCTCCCTCGAAGAGGGAGACTTTAAATGTGCCAAAAAGAAAATAACTATATTTTATATATCATATGCAATGTTTCACGTGAAACATTGCATCTCTCCATCTGCTGATGCATTTACATCGGTATTATATTGTGGCAATCTTGTGGAAAAATAGGAATAAACTGTGTAACAATACCGTAAAATAGTTGTTTCACGTGAAACATCGTGCTATAATAAAAGCCGAAATAGATTGTTATTCCGGAAAGGAAACCACGTATGGGAAAAATTATTGCATTTGCAAATCAAAAAGGCGGTGTAGGGAAAACAACCACTGCTGTGAATCTTGCTGCTGCACTTGCTGAGCAGGGGAAAAAGGTTCTTGTGTGTGATTTTGATCCGCAGGGCAATGCGACTTCCGGTTTTGGTATTGATCCACGTTCCCTGAAAACCAGTGTATACGAGCTGACAGTTTGTGACGCACCGGTGGAAGAGGCTATTGTCAAGACAAAATGGGTAGATGTCATCGGTGCGAATGTCAATCTCGCAGGTGCGGAAATTGATTTGATCGAGCTGGATCGCCGCGAATATCGCTTAAAAATGGTATTGGACCAGCTGCGGGAAGAGTATGATTACATTTTCATTGACTGTCCGCCGTCACTGGGGCTGCTGACATTGAATTCCCTTTGTGCCGCAGATTCGTTTCTTGTGCCGCTGCAATGCGAGTATTATGCATTGGAGGGCCTGACACAGCTGATGACAACCGTTCGTGCCGTGCAGCGTGGACTCAATCAGGGGATTAAAATGGAAGGCGTCCTGCTGACCATGTTTGATGGACGTACCAATCTGTCCATTCAGGTGGTAGAGGAGGTCAAGCGTCACTTTGGCAAGAAGGTGTTTGCGACGGTTGTACCGCGTAATGTGCGCTTGTCAGAGGCGCCGAGCCATGGCGAACCGATTACAGCATATGACCGCTATTGCCGCGGCGCAGAAGCATACATGACGTTGGCACAGGAATTCCTGCGCAGGAATGAAGCATAAGGAAGGAGAAACGCATGGCAAATAAAAGCTTGGGACGCGGTCTTTCCGCGTTGTTCGGGGAAGAAAATCTTGATCCGGCAGTTCCGGCAACGAGCGCTGAACCAGTGCGTCCGAAAAATGGCTTTCGCAATATTCCGCTGCGCAGGATTGAACCGAACCGTGCGCAGCCGCGCCGTGAATTTGATGAAACGGCTTTGCAGGAGCTGGAAAACAGTATCCGCGTGCACGGTGTCCTGGCGCCGATTACAGTCCGGCAGGGCGATAATGGCTATTATCAGATTGTAGCGGGGGAGCGCCGCTGGCGCGCCGCAAGACGTGCCGGGCTGGATAATATTCCTGCTATGGTGATTGAAGCAGATGATCAGACCATGATGGAACTGGCATTGATTGAAAATTTGCAGCGTGAAGACCTGAATCCGATGGAGGAAGCGGAGGGCTATCGTGCCCTGATCGATCAGTTTGGCATGAAGCAGGAAACGGTTGCCGAACGTGTCGGACGTTCCCGTTCCGCAGTTGCCAACAGCCTGCGTCTGCTGGCGTTGGACGAGGATATCCGCAAGATGGTGGCAGAGGGCAAGCTTTCCAGTGGACATGCACGTGCTGTGCTTGCTGTGCAGGATACGGAAAAACGTATGATTGCAGCAAAAAGCATGGTGGAAGGCGGGATGTCTGTCCGTCAGGCTGAGGCTTATGTCAAACGACTGAACCAGCCAAAGCCGGAAAAAGAACCGGAGAAGCAGAAGGAATTCCAGGCGGATTATTATGCGGAATTTCAACGCAGGCTGGAAGGCACATTGGGACGCCGCGTGCATATCGAGCATAAAAAAAATAAAGGCAAAATTACACTGGAATACTATGGCGATGAAGATTTGGAACGGCTGGCGAATGCACTGGCGGCAGTTGTCCTTTGATGGAGGCTTTGCATGAGCGAAGAAAAAAAGACAACAGAAGAGATCAAAAAATGTGAAGCATTGGAGGCAGCTGATCAGAAGCTGCAAAAAAGCCGGAAAATATTTGTATTTTATATTATTGGCCTGTTTTGCGTTGCATTGGGATTGATTCTTATGAGCTATGTCATGCAGGAGCATGCCAATCAGCAGTTGGAAGATCTCGGTTCCCAATTGACAGTACAGGCCGATGCAGTAAAGGGTGCAAAGGCAAAAGCGGATCAACTGCAGGAAGCTATGGATACTGTGAAAGGCCAGCTGGAAGAAAGTAAGAAGAAAACCGATGAGTTGAATACCAAGGTGACGGAGCAACAGAAGTCCATTGACGCACTGCAGCAGCTGTGGCAGCTGGAGCGCGCATACCGGATCGGTGATGATGATACGGCATGGGATATTATTGAAGCCATGGATAAAGAATATACCCGTGAAGCGCTGGTGGATGCAGATATGGAGCCGTTGACTGGTGATGCTGCAAGGGAATACGACAGGATCAGCAGTGCAATGGATTAAAAAGCAATTTGTATCGGAGTGTGATGAATGCTCTGGTAAGGATAGAAAGGACGAATCAAACGTGTTAGATGTAAAATTTATCCGTGAGAACACAGAAAAGTGCAAGACCCGGCTGGCTATGCGCGGCAAGAGCTATGATGAAGAAATTGATACTGCGCTTGCGCTTGACCAGAAACGCCGTGAGATTATCGGCAAGGTTGAAGCCATGAAGGCAGAACAGAATAAAGTATCCAAGTCGATTCCGAAGCTGAAAAAGGCAGGCGAGGATGTCAGCGCCGTACTGGCGCAGATGAAAGAACTGAGCCAGACAGTCAAGCAGCTGGATGCAGAACAGACAGAGGTAGAAGCACAGCTACATGATACCCTGTTGACCATTCCGAACGTTCCGGCCGATCAGGTACCGGAGGGCGCGGATGATACCTGCAATCCGGAATTGCGCCGTTGGAGCGAGCCGCGCCAGTTTGACTTTGAGCCAAAGGCACATTGGGATATCGGCAAGGACCTGGGCATTCTGGACCCGGATACCGCTTCCAAGGTGACTGGCAGCCGGTTCCATTTCTACAAGGGTGCAGGTGCACGTTTGGAGCGTGCCGTTATCAACTATTTCCTGAATACACATTCTGACAACGGTTATACTGAGATTCTGCCGCCGTTCATTGCCAATGCGGCATCGATGACCGGCACCGGCCAGCTGCCGAAATTTGCAGAGGATATGTACCATCTGGAAAATACCGATCAGTACCTGATTCCAACCGCAGAGGTACCGGTTACCAATATGTATCGGGATGATATTATTCCGGCTGATCAACTGCCGGTTCGTTATGCTGCCTATTCTGCCTGCTTCCGTGCAGAGGCTGGCGCTGCCGGACGCGATGCACGCGGCCTGATCCGTCAGCATCAGTTCAATAAGGTAGAGCTGGTAAACTTCACTGCGCCGGAGGATTCGTGGACGCAGCTGGAGAACCTCACCAATGAGGCAGAGCGCGTGCTGCAGGGGCTGGGCCTGCCGTACCGCGTTGTAATCCTGTGCACCGGTGATGTAGGCTTTAGCTCGGCTTGTACCTATGATATCGAGGTATGGATGCCATCCTATGGCAGATATGTAGAAATTTCCTCCTGCTCTAACTTCCTGGACTATCAGGCGCGCCGTGCAAACATCCGTTGCCGCAATGAACAGGGCAAGCCGCAGTATGCGCATACGCTCAACGGCTCCGGTGTTGCAGTAGGACGTACCGTAGCTGCAATTCTGGAAAACTATCAGAATGCGGATGGTTCTGTTACCGTCCCAGAAGCGCTGCGCGGCTTCATGGGCACGGATGTCATCAAATTGTAAACGATTGCTTTTGAAAACCGCTTCGGGAAACCGAAGCGGTTTTTTGCTTGGAAAAAGCCATCTCAGTTACCGGATGAAATAGACAGCTGTGGTTCGTGCACATCCAAGCCTCCCTCTTTGAGGGAGGTGGATTCGCCGCAGGCGAAGACGAAGGGAGTGAAAACGTAGCTTTGCTGTATCAACTGCAACCGCTGTGCAGAAGACGGATGCAATCAAACTCCCTCAGTCAGCTTCGCTGACAGCTCCCTCTGGGAGGGAGCCTTATTCCTAACATGATATGGGTTTATCCAAAGCCTCCCTCTTCGAGGGAGGTGGATTCGCCGCAGGCGAAGACGGACCTTGGTGCAGCGTATTCTGAAACAGATTATCATGCCGAAAGCTTGCTTCGATAAAGCAAGCTCGGCATGGTTTCAGAATACCTGTAGGGAGTGAACCTGTAAGTGGTTTTGTTACGTTGGCCGGGGGCGCGCTCTCGCATGCGCTCGGCTGCATTCAGCAGCACGCGCCCCTCAGTCAGCTTCATCCAAGAAGGAACCGTTTGTTGTTTATGATCCGTTCATTTCTGCCTGGTTTGCAGCGACTTCGATTAAATAGAACGTATAGGGGGAGACATTTCCGGTTACCGGCTCGCCGAAAATCTGCTGAAAGGCAAGAACAGCATTTCGGGTCTGTTCGCCAAAATATCCGGTCTGTGGGATACGGTTGATTTCCGGATAAAAGGCAGAAAGCCGATTGAGGTTTTGCTGTAATCGGGAAACATCATTGGATTGTGAGCCAAGAACCAGCGTACTTGTTGGCGGGAGCGAAACATTACCGGTATCCTGTAGGGTAGCCGCAATCTGTTCATAGGCGGCGATCAGGGCATTCCAGGTGTTCGGGCCGACAATACCATCCGGCGTCAGACCGGCATCACGCTGGAAGGCAATGACGGCATCCCGTGTGAGCGGGCCAAAGAAGCCGTCAATTTCGATGACCGGTACAGCGTCATTGAACGTACCGACTGTACTCAGATAAAATTGCAGCAGTCGGATATTGGTGCCCTGCATCCCTTCACGCAGGGCAGTTGGCAATTCACGCGATACATCCTGGAGTGTAATTCCCTCTGCTGTCAGTTCGGCAAGATTACGGACAGCTGTATAAACAGATGTGATCTGGGACCATGTAGATGGCCCGACAACACCATCCGGCGTCAGGTTAAAAATCCGCTGGAACGCTACGACAGCATTGTAGGTATCCAGATCAAAAACACCGTTGACCGGGTAGATTTTCGGGATAGCGGGATAATTGTTGGAAATCCGATTTAAGCGTTCCTGCATCACTTCAACACTGCGGGAAACCGTACCGATACGCAGTGGTGTACCGGGATAAGATTGGATAAGTGGGCGGATGGGAGCCGTGCGGATATCCAGATCATTGCCATAATAATGGGTCAGGATTTCATATGGAGTCAAGCCCTGCTGTGCAAGGTCAACCGTACCCCATTGGCTCAGACCAGTACATTGTACCCGTCTTCCATCACAGTAGGAGGCAAATAGCGGCTGGATAAAGCTGGGACGGGCAAGATACTGGTCAAACAGTTCGTTGACGATATCCGCGACATTGTCAAAAATATCACGTCCTTCTACAAATGCCTGATCGTAGGCTGTGGAATTGGTGATATCGAAATCATATCCACGGGAACGATACCATTCGGTATAAATCCGGTTTAAAGCAAAGGAAACCTGGGCGTAGATATTGGCGCGCAGGGCATTTTCCGGCCATGTCGGATACAGCTCGCTGGAAGCAACATTCTGGATATATTCCAGAAACGGGACAGTGACATTCCGTGCAGGAGAATTGGGAGGACCGAGATGAACGGTAATAAATTCCGGTACATATGGAAAATCTGTCATGATTCACTTCCTGATCCGCTGGGGCCGGTTTCCGGGCTGTGGATGATAATCCGCTTGTTCAGTTCTTCTATGGAACGTGGCGGGACCATCGTAACCGGCATGGTTGTAAGAATATTGGAAAAAACAGCGACATCCGTAACGGTCACTGGGCGATAATCGGGATGATCGATATCCACACGATAGGCGGCAAACGGTGGGACACTGTCAGGATCTACATTCTCCAGAGATGGAGCTTCCAGTTCAATCGCTTCTGTTGAGCCGCTGGTATTGGTACGGGTAGATACACAGGGCTGTGGCGTACCGCTCGCATCTGGACAGAAGATCGTCACAGCGGCGCCGACAACGGGCACAGCGCCACGAGCGGCACGGGTTTGTACAATCAGTTTACCTGTAGCCATAAGAAAAGCCTCTCCTTTCAGCTTTACTGTCATGGCATCGTATGCAGGAGCAGAGGGAAGCAGAACAAAAAAACAGCTGCCTTCATGGAGAAAGCAGCAAGGTTTTAGAATAACCTGCACCAAGGTCCGTCACGGCTTACGCCGCGCCACCTCCCTCGAAGAGGGAGGCTTTGATTTGTGCGTATTTTTTACGCCGGTTGGTACAGATACATGCTGTAATAGTTTCCGACAGTCATCAGGAACAGATAGCCCTCATACATACCGACAGCATATTCCTGTTCCGTATCCTCATCTGTGATGGTTAGATATCCGGTGTCTTCGGAATAACGGTAGGTACAATCGCGCAGGTCATCTGCTTCACCCAGCTTGCCTGTACCGTCCGCTTGCAGTGTCATGGTATACTTACCGCCAGAGGCATCTATCCAGCTGCCAAGAAAATCTGTTTCCGGTACGATTTCACGGTCTTTACGGAAATAATAGCACTGATCCTGATTGTGATAGCCAACCATGACATCACCCAGAACAGCGCTAAAAATCTGTTCCTTGCCATCGGAATCCGACAGGACAACATAGGTAAGCTGATCAAATGCATCGGCAAGCGCAAAGCCTTCAATGTCCTTGTAATAAACGTATTTGCCGTTCATAGAGCTGGAGATGGTACTGGTATAGGTACCGTCAGCCTGAAAGGTCAGCTCGCGGTCTTTACCCGGGACAATCCAGTCACCCTCTACAGTTACAGCAGGATTTTTATCAACCTCATATGTCTCTGATGCTACAATTTTCCTGGTACTTCCACAACCGGTTAGCAACCCGGTCAGAACGACGGCAGCAAGACCCAGGGATAATAATCTTCTTTTCATAATAGCTCCTTTGCATGTACAGTGAGATACCACTATTATACTCGTCCAGACAACGGGAATCAACCAGAAATGATGCAAAAGTACAAATAAATCTGCCCACCATATGATATGGTGGGCAGGTTCCGATATCAGACTTCCTTCAGGAAGGGGCCTTTGGTTACGCTTCCTTTTCCGCCTTGAGCTGTTGTAATGCCTTGGTGACAATTGCCTGATCGTCCAGATGGTTCGGCTCACCGGAAACACATACGGAGCCAATCACACCGGTATCCTTCAGGATAATCGGCATACCGCCGCCGCCCGGAGCATAATCATCCGCATTCAGCTTGCGGCTCTCCAGTGATTCACCGGTTTCCTCCAGCAGACAGCCAAAGCGCAGGGAGCCCATTTGCATCAGATCAACTGCGTTGCGCTTGCGTTCCAGCCACAGCTCACTGTCCGGGCGGGAGCCATCCTGAAAATAGCGGTAAACGACAAGACCGTTGATGGTGATCTCAGTAGCGATCGGCTCCGGATAATCGACAGAAGCCTCATTGATGAGCGTACCGAGGCGCAGGGCATCTGCACGGGAGAAAGAGGAGAAAATCAGATTTTGCTCCTGCTCGGTCAAAGATGCATACGTAACAGACATAATCATACCATCCTTTCAATACAAAAAGTATAAAATAAAAAATAATATACAAATAGAAAAATATTTTTCTCAGCTTGTCGAAAAAATACATACTAGGCTCCCTCCCAGAGGGAGCTGTCAGCGAAGCTGACTGAGGGAGTTCGGTTGCATTCGTCTTCTGCAAAGCGGTTTCAATTGATACAGTAAGGCTACGTTTTTACTCCTTCCACCACCGCTTCGCGGCGGTCCCCCTCCCTCGAAGAGGGAGGCTTTATTACATGCGGATTAGGTTTATCGACAGACTGAGAAACATATTTTTCTGCATTTCTTTGATGCTGTTATCATAGCATGAGAGAGAAACGATGTAAAGACAGAAAAAAATGCTGTTTTTTGCTCCAAAATATGAATGAGAATAAGCGGGATGAGAGGAAATTTTGCAAAGAAGTAAGAATATTGTCGAAAATTTGTCAAAAATATTGTTTTTTATGGTATAATTGACTATAATAAACAGAATCGGGGGTGGATGGTATTGGCCGCAGGGGAATCAAGCGGCTGCTCCGGAAATACCGAAGAGAGGAGATTGATATCATATGGATCATGAATTTGATCAGAAACCGAATGATTCACAGGATAAACGCCAGCAGGCAAGAGAAGATCTGGAAGCTTTGCAGAAGCTGATGGAACAGTTTGATTTGATTGATGATCTGCCAAGGAAAAAGACAGATGAGCCGCAGGCAGAAACGGATAAGCCACAAGAGAAGGAGACGGCAGAGAAGCCACAGGAAGAAAAGGCCGAGAATCAGGAAACAGCAGATTCCTTTGCGCCGTCGGAGGACAAGCCTCAGGTATTGTCTGTGGATGAGCTGATTGAGCGGGCAGCAGCAGCCAGTGAGACAGAGGCTGCGGAGGAAGAGCAGGAAACCAGGCTTGAAGAACCTATGCCGGAAGCCGCTGAGCGTAAGACGGAACAAAAGCCGATGGTAGAGGAAAAAAAGCCTGAATCAAAGAAAAAAAATCCATCGGCAGCACAAAAGAAGAAAACAAATAGCGCTCCAAACAAAAAGAAAAACAAAAACAGCAAAGCAGCCAGATTGCGCAGACGCAGAAGGCGTTTGATCGTACTCGGAACGGGTATTGTTATTGTTTTGCTGTTGATCGTCTTGATTGTATCTGCTGTACGGGCGCTGGGAAATCGGGATAAGAACAAGGATACAATGGATACAGGCTCAGCTGTTGTGCTGACGGAGGAGGAACAGCTCGCGGCAAGACAGAAGGAAGGGCCTGCAAGTCAGCAGGAATCCAAGCAGTACCGTGCAATCAAGGATGATACTTCCTTACCAGACTACGCAAAGGAATATCCGGGACTGTATGCAGATGCAGTGGATGAAGAAAATAAGCTCAGTAATAAAAAGGTCTGCTATCTGACCTTTGATGACGGCCCGTCCGATACCAACACACCGAAGATTCTGGATACATTGGCAAAGGAAGGCGTGAAAGCAACCTTCTTTGTTGTTGCCAGTGAAATTGATGATGATACCCAGGATATCCTCAAACGCATCGTAAAGGATGGACATACCCTTTGTATCCATGCCAACGAGCATGAGTACAGTAAGATTTATCAGTCGACAGAAGCCTATCTGGCGGATTTTGCGGCTGCTTATGACAAGATTTATGAGCTGACCGGTTATCGCGTACAGGGCTTCCGGTTCCCGGGCGGCAGCAATGGACAGGTCAATAAAAGTGGCTGTTATGATGCAATTGTGACGGAGATGACCCGCCGCGGCTTTGAATATTATGACTGGAATGCATATAGCCATGATGCAGAGGGCGGTAATTATACGGTTGAAGAAATGGTGGATTACGCGCTGCATGAGGTTACTATCTCTTCCAGAAATGATGTTATCCTGTTGATGCATGATACCTATGGCAAGGAAAAGACAACAAAGGTATTGCAGGGTATTATTGATGGACTGAATGAAGAAGGGATCGAAATGCTGCCAATTACCAATACCACCCGTCCGGTACATTTTGAGGTGAATGATACAACACCACCGGAATATGATGAGTCCGCAGAGGATGAAGACAGCACGGATGCGGATACGGATGATACAGACAATTCGGATTCAGAAGAAAAAAAGCAATATTAAATTGCCGGCAAACGCTATCTCCCTCTTTGAGGGAGACTTTGAAACAACCGTTTTATTTTTGCACAGGATAGATCGGTTGATCAACAGACGAAAGGCTCCCTTTTCTGAGGGGGCCTTTTTTATCCACAGCGCTGCCATTTCTTTCGCTTGACAATATTGTCAGTGAAAATATTATAATTTGTATATTTTTAAAATAATTATACGAAAGGTGATATTATGCTTATTTGCAGACGGAAGCAGTGCGGAGCAGGGGCGATAACGGAATTTGACATGCAGCTGAGTGCGTTGAAATGGAAGGTGAAAAATTTCACGACAGGGGATATCTATGTCTCTGTTGGCAGATATGATGCAGGTAACAATATGCGGATTGCCGCCGGGACATATGATGTTGTCATTGACCGTGTGCCGCAGACCGGGACGCGGAAGACCTCGCGCCGGATACAGGTGTATGCGATGTCTGACGGCGAGGTTGAGATTGGAATGGTGTGATAGTAAAGCCTCACTCAAAGACGGAGGGCGTTATTCCATATTATTTTTTTGATCATGGATTTCCGTGGTGATGAACGGATTCTACTTTTCAACTTCCTTTCTGTGGGGTATAATAGGAGCATCATCAAATTGTTTGAGGTGCAAATATGAAAGACGGATTTATCAAAGTAGCAGCTGCCACGCCGGAAATTCATGTGGCAGACTGTGTATTTAATGCAGATCATATGATATCCCTGTGTCAGGAGGCAAATGAAAAGGGCGTACAGGTCATTGGTTTTCCAGAGCTGTGTCTGACCGGCTATACCTGTTCGGACTTGTTCCTGCATGATATCCTGCTCAATGGCGCAAAGGAGCAGCTTTTGCGCATTGCAAGCGAAACAGCGGAAATGGATATGCTGATTCTTGTCGGCATTCCGGTTCGGGTGCGCGGTTCCCTGTATAACTGTGCGGCGTTCCTGCATAAGGGCAAAATTCTTGGCATGGTTCCAAAGCGCAATATACCAAATTATTCGGAATTTTATGAGATGCGCCATTTTACAGAAGCGACAGATGACACCGAGGAAAATATGCAGTGGGGCGATCAGAATTTCTGGCTCGATCCCAATCAGATTTTCCGGTGTGCGAATATGCCGGAATTTGTGGTAGCCGCAGAAATCTGTGAGGATTTGTGGGTGACAAATCCGCCGTCCGGTAAGCTCGCATGCGCAGGAGCAACGATTCTCTTCAATCTGTCGGCATCGGATGAGATCATCGGTAAAGCGGCATACCGCCGTGACTTGATCCGTATCCAGTCCGGACGCGGGCAGTGCGGTTACGTATACTGTGATGCAGGCCAGGGCGAGTCATCTACCGATCTGGTTTTTGCTGCCCACAATGTGATTGCGGAAAATGGCACATTGCTGGCCCAATCCCCGCGCTTTGTAACAGGTCTGACGATTTCGGAAATTGATGTCAAGCGTCTGGATTATGAACGCCGCAGACAGAATACCTTCCGCAAAGACAGGGAATATGGAATTTCAACAATTGAATTTGATATGCAGCTGCGTGAAACCGAGCTGACCCGCTCGATTGCACAGACGCCGTTTGTGCCGTCTGACAGGGATGCTCTGACGGAACGTTGTGAGGAAATTCTGACATTGCAGGCAACTGGTTTGGCAACCCGTATCCGTCATACTCATGCCAGGACCGCTGTTGTCGGCCTGTCCGGCGGTCTGGATTCCGCACTGGCGCTGATTGTCACAGTCCATGCATTCGATATGCTGGGACGTGACCGCAAGGATATTATTGCAGTGACCATGCCGTGCTTTGGCACCACCAGCCGGACCAAGAATAATGCGCTGACACTTGCTGCGGCATATGGCACCAGTTGCCGGACAATTGAAATCGGCGCATCGGTTACGCAGCATTTCCTTGATATCGGACATGAGATGGAGGATCATTCCGTCACCTTTGAAAATGGACAGGCGCGCGAGCGGACGCAGGTGTTGATGGATCTGGCAAATAAGACTGGCGGTATGGTTATTGGTACTGGAGACCTGTCCGAGTTGGCGTTGGGCTGGGCAACGTATAACGGCGATCACATGTCCATGTATGGTGTCAATGGTTCAATCCCGAAGACGCTGGTGCGGTATCTCACGGCGTATGAAGCAGAGCGTGCCGGCGGTGAAACCGGACGCGTCTTGCGCGATGTATTGGCAACACCGGTATCGCCGGAGCTGCTGCCACCGAAGGACGGCGAAATTTCCCAGAAGACGGAGGAGCTGGTAGGCCCATATGAACTGCATGATTTCTTCCTGTATTATATGGTGCGCTTCGGCATGGAGCCGCGGAAGATTTTCCGCATGGCGCAGCGGGCATTTGACGGCGTATATGATGATGAAATCATTAAAAAATGGCTGACTACTTTTGTGCGCCGGTTCTTCATCCAGCAGTTCAAACGTTCCTGTCTGCCGGATGGCCCGAAGGTAGGTACGGTTACACTGTCTCCGCGCGGCGACTGGAGAATGCCGTCGGATGCGGTCAGCGCCCTGTGGATGCAGCAGTGTGAAAATCTGTAAATAGGTGTTTTTTACCATTTTTGGCGGAGTGTGCATGTGTGCATTCCGCCTTTGTTTTGCAAGCTTTGAACACTATTTGTATATTTTTTTGAAATGATTGAAATGTGGTTTCAAGCTATGGTCATAAGTGTGAAAAAAAGTGGGTAAATTCTTGTTAAATTGAAACTTTCGTACAAAAATAGTGCGTGAAATTCTTGACAAAGATTACAGAACAGTTATAATATTAACGTATGCATGTGTGTTATGTATATAATAACCCGCATTCCGGAAGCTGTAACGGACTTTTTGCCGAAAGCCAGATCGACCAAAATGTGCGCTTGCAGGCTTTTAGTTGGAATTTATTTTTTTTGGGAGGTTTACTGGTATGGATTTTAGGCTTACGAAAGAACAGGCAATGGTTCAGAAGATGTGCCGTGAATTCGCGGTTAACGAAATCGAGCCGATTGCTGCAGAGATCGATGAGCAGGAGCGTTATCCGCACGAGACCGTAGAAAAGATGCGTCGTTATGGCCTGATGGGCATTCAGTTCCCGAAGGAGCTGGGCGGCTCCGGCGGCGACACAATCTGCTATTCTATCGCTATTGAAGAAGCAGCACGCTTCTGCGGCACCACTGGTTGTATCATTTCTTCTCATGCAACCCTGTGCGCTTGGCCGATTTATAAGTATGGCACCGCAGAGCAGAAGGAAAAGTGGCTGCGTCCGCTGATTTCCAGCACAAAGACCGGCGCTTTCGGTCTGACTGAGCCGAACGCAGGTACCGACGCTGCTGGCCAGCAGACCATCGCTGTAAAGCAGGAAGACGGTTCCTACATCATCAATGGTTCTAAGGTATTTATCACCGGCGGCGGCGTTGCAAGCACTTACGTTATTTTCGCAATGACTGACAAGAGCAAGGGCACTCGCGGTATTTCCGCATTTATCGTTGACAAGGACGATCCGGGATTCTCCATCGGCAAGATCGAGCATAAGATGGGTATTCGTGGTTCCCAGACTTCCGAGCTGGTATTTGAAGACCTGCATCTGCCGGCAGACCGTCTGCTGGGTAAGGAAGGCCAGGGCTTCAAGATTGCTATGACCACACTGGACGGCGGCCGTATCGGTATCGCTTCCCAGGCACTGGGCATTGCACAGGGCGCACTGGATCAGGCAGTTGCTTACATGAAGGAACGTGTACAGTTCGGTCGTCCGATTTCCAAGTTCCAGGGCCTGCAGTGGATGGTTGCTGACATGGAGACGCAGATTGAAGCTGCTCGTCTGCTGGTTCGCCGCGCTGCATTCAACAAGGATCATGGTCTGCCATACAACAAGGAAGCTGCAATGGCTAAGCTGTTCGCTTCTGAGACCGCTATGGAAGTTACCACCAAGGCTCTCCAGCTGTTCGGTGGTTACGGCTACATTCGTGAGTACCCGATGGAGCGCATGATGCGTGACGCTAAGATCACTGAGATCTACGAAGGCACTTCCCAGGTACAGCGCATGGTAATCGCAAACAACGTACTGGGCAAGTAAGAATAGGGAGGAATACAGTATCATGAAAGTTATCGTATGCGTAAAGCAGGTTCCGGATACTTCTGGTAAGGTAGCTGTCAAGCCGGACGGCACACTGGATCGTGCTTCTATGGCTACCATCATCAACCCGGATGACAAGAATGCAATCGAAGCAGCGCTGGCGCTGAAGGATGAGACGGGCTGCAAGACCATCGTAGTAACCATGGGTCCTCCTCCGGCAGAAGGCATGCTGCGTGAGATCATGGCAATGGGCGTAGACGAAGCAGTACTGGTATCCGGTCGTGAATTCGGCGGTTCCGATACGTTCGCAACCTCCCAGATCCTGGCAGCAGCAATCAACAAGATCGGCATTGAGGATGACGACATCGTACTGTGCGGCCGTCAGGCAATCGACGGCGATACCGCGCAGGTAGGTCCGCAGATCGCAGAAAAGCTGGGACTGCCGCAGATTACATATGCAGCAGACATCAAGGTAGAAGGCCGCGAAGTAACAGTCAAGAGAATGCTGGAAGATGGCTACATGACCATCAAGACGCAGACCCCGTGCCTGATTACCGCAATCAAGGAACTGAACACCCCGCGTTACATGAGCGTAGGCGGCATTTTCGACTGCTACAACAAGCCGATGTCCGTATTTGATTTCAACACTCTGAAGGACGATCCGCTGATCGAGCTGGATACCATCGGCCTGAAGGGTTCTCCGACGAACATTTTCGCATCCTTTACCCCACCGCAGAAGGGCCAGGGCGAGATGCTCGAGGGCGCTGACCAGAAGACTGTTGACGTACTGGTTGACAAGCTGCTGGCAAAGCACATCATTTAATTGAAAGGAGAAACAACAAATGGCTGAATTTAAGAATTCCGGAGAGAATATGAAGGATTTCAAGGGCGTTTGGGTATTCTGTGAGCAGCGTCAGGGCGAGCTGCAGAGCACCGTTCTTGAACTGGTATCCGAAGGCCGTAAGCTGGCAGACGATCTGGGCGTAGAGCTGGCAGGCCTGCTGCTGGGCGATAACGTAGAAGGCCTGGCAAAGGAAATTGGCGCATATGGCGCAGATAAGGTAATCCTGTGCGACGATCCGTCCCTGAAGGATTACACCACAGACGCATACGCAGATGTAATCTGTGATGTGGTAATGGAAAAGAAGCCGGAAATCGTACTGATTGGTGCAACCAACATCGGTCGCGATCTGGGCCCGCGCTGCGCAGCACGTCTGCACACCGGTCTGACCGCAGACTGCACCCATCTGGATGTAGAAACCACCAAGTATGTAGACTTCCTGAAGGCAAACTCTACACTGGACGTAGACCAGATGGTAGCAGCAGGCCGTATTAAGATGGAAGACCGCAACCTGAAGATGACCCGTCCGGCATTCGGCGGCCACCTGATGGCAACCATCATCTGCCCGCGTTTCCGTCCGCAGATGTCTACGGTACGCCCGGGCGTACTGAAGAAGGGCGAGTACGACGAAGCTAAGGCAGCAGCAGTCGTAGTAGAGAAGTACGCAGTCAAGACCGGCGAGCTGAAGACCCAGGTAGTTGAGATTGTGAAGGAAGCAAAGCAGCTGGTAGACCTGATCGGCGCAGATGTGGTTGTATCCGTAGGCCGTGGTATTTCCAAGGACGTAGAGAAGGGTATCGCACTGGCAGAAGAGCTGGCAGAAGTACTGGGCGGCGTAGTAGGCGGCTCCCGTGTAGCAATCGACAGCGGCTGGCTGACAGCAGACCATCAGGTAGGTCAAACCGGTAAGACAGTACATCCGACTCTGTACATTGCACTGGGTATCTCCGGCGCAATCCAGCACAAGGCAGGTATGCAGGATTCCGGCACCATCGTTGCAGTTAACAAGTCTGAGTCCGCACCGATCTTTGACGTAGCTGACTACGGCATCTGCGGTGACATGTTCAAGGTTGTTCCGATGATGATCGAGACCATCAAGGCTGCTAAGGCTGCTAAGTAAGGTTTTCCGCTTTTCTTTTACAGAAAGAAAAGCTTGGCAAAAGAAATGTCTGGTGCGCGCACGCGCACAGCAAACACGCCGGACATACAAGTCCGTCGGTTTGCCGATAGACACTAACATTGCTTTTCAATCCCCCAACGGAATCCGTTGGGGGATTTTTTCATAGAAATGCTTCATTTTTGGATAGGAATATATCATTTGTCCGGCGTATTTTCTGCAACTGGAAAAAATATACAAAACATCAGACATCCTGCACAGCAAATCAGAGATTTTTTTATCGAAGACAGGTTCGCATTGGGAGAAATTTTCAACTTGAAGCGCTTCCAAATACCGAGATTTTGCTTAAAATATCACCAATTGCAATTATTTTGCAAATTTTAAATAAAATGTTTCTTTTTGTTGTAACTTTATAAAAAATGTTGCACAATTGTTGAGGATATGATATACTATTTTTGATAAGGTATATGTTAACTTTTTAGTTTCTTTGGGTGTTATTGAAACACATATTATAGTGAAATTGGAGGAATATAACATGGACTTCAACTTGACCAAAGAGCAAGAACTGGTTCGGAAGGCCCTCGCAGAGTTTACCGAAGCAGAAGTCAAGCCAATCGCAGCTGACACTGACCGTAATTCTGAGTATCCAAAGGATACCATCGATCAGCTGTTCCGCTACGGCGTAATGGGTATGTGCGTACCGAAGCAGTACGGCGGCCCTGGTGCTGACGATGTTTCCTGTGCAATCGCAGTAGAGGAACTGTCCAAGCAGTGTGCATCCACCGGCGACATCGTTGCTACCCACAACGGCCTGTGCTGCGGCCCGATCATCAACTTCGGTACCGAAGAGCAGAAGAAAAAGTATCTGGGTATGCTGACCACTGGCGGCAAGGTAGGCGCATTTGCTCTGACTGAGCCGGACGCTGGTTCCGATGCTTCCAAGGGCACCACCGTTTGTGAGGATTGCGGTGACCACTGGAAGATGAATGGTTCCAAGATCTTCATCACCAACGGCTATGTTGCTGACGTATTCGTAGTATTCGCAATGACCGATAAGTCCAAGGGCACCAAGGGCATCTCTGCATTCATCGTAGAGAGCAGCTTCCCGGGCTTCTCCGTAGGCCGTCACGAAGTGAAGATGGGCCTGCATGGTTCCCCGACAGCAGAAATCGTATTCGAAGATTGCATTATCCCGAAGGAAAACCTGCTGGGCAAGCTGGGCCAGGGCTTCAAGATCGCAATGAACACACTGGACGGCGGCCGTATTGGCATCGCTGCACAGTCTCTGGGTATCCTCGAGGGTGCTATGGAAGAGACCATCAACTTTACCAAGGCTCGTGTACAGTTTGGCCGTCCGATTTCCAAGTTCCAGAACACGCAGTTCGTTATCGCAGACATGGAAGTTGCAAGAAATGCAGCTCGCCTGCTGACCTATTCTGCTGCTGCTGCTAAGGGCGAAGGCAAGCGCTTCACCAAGGATGCTGCAATGGCTAAGCTGTTTGCATCCGAAGCATGCATGAAGTACACCACCAAGGCTGTACAGCTGCATGGCGGCTACGGCTACACCAACGATTATCCGGTAGAGCGTATGATGCGTGACGCTAAGATCACCGAGCTCTATGAAGGCACTTCTGAAATTCAGAGAGTTGTCATCTCCGGTAACGTACTGGGCAAGTAAGAATAGGGAGGATACAGAATTATGAAAGTTATCGTATGCGTAAAGCAGGTTCCGGATACTTCTGGTAAGGTAGCTGTCAAGCCGGACGGCACACTGGATCGTGCTTCTATGGCTACCATCATCAACCCGGATGACAAGAATGCAATCGAAGCAGCGCTGGCGCTGAAGGATGAGACGGGCTGCAAGACCATCGTAGTAACCATGGGTCCTCCTCCGGCAGAAGGCATGCTGCGTGAGATCATGGCAATGGGCGTAGACGAAGCAGTACTGGTATCCGGTCGTGAATTCGGCGGTTCCGATACGTTCGCAACCTCCCAGATCCTGGCAGCAGCAATCAACAAGATCGGCATTGAGGATGACGACATCGTACTGTGCGGCCGTCAGGCAATCGACGGCGATACCGCGCAGGTAGGTCCGCAGATCGCAGAAAAGCTGGGACTGCCGCAGATTACATATGCAGCAGACATCAAGGTAGAAGGCCGCGAAGTAACAGTCAAGAGAATGCTGGAAGATGGCTACATGACCATCAAGACGCAGACCCCGTGCCTGATTACCGCAATCAAGGAACTGAACACCCCGCGTTACATGAGCGTAGGCGGCATTTTCGACTGCTACAACAAGCCGATGTCCGTATTTGATTTCAACACTCTGAAGGACGATCCGCTGATCGAGCTGGATACCATCGGCCTGAAGGGTTCTCCGACGAACATTTTCGCATCCTTTACCCCACCGCAGAAGGGCCAGGGCGAGATGCTCGAGGGCGCTGACCAGAAGACTGTTGACGTACTGGTTGACAAGCTGCTGGCAAAGCACATCATTTAATTGAAAGGAGAAACAACAAATGGCTGAATTTAAGAATTCCGGAGAGAATATGAAGGATTTCAAGGGCGTTTGGGTATTCTGTGAGCAGCGTCAGGGCGAGCTGCAGAGCACCGTTCTTGAACTGGTATCCGAAGGCCGTAAGCTGGCAGACGATCTGGGCGTAGAGCTGGCAGGCCTGCTGCTGGGCGATAACGTAGAAGGCCTGGCAAAGGAAATTGGCGCATATGGCGCAGATAAGGTAATCCTGTGCGACGATCCGTCCCTGAAGGATTACACCACAGACGCATACGCAGATGTAATCTGTGATGTGGTAATGGAAAAGAAGCCGGAAATCGTACTGATTGGTGCAACCAACATCGGTCGCGATCTGGGCCCGCGCTGCGCAGCACGTCTGCACACCGGTCTGACCGCAGACTGCACCCATCTGGATGTAGAAACCACCAAGTATGTAGACTTCCTGAAGGCAAACTCTACACTGGACGTAGACCAGATGGTAGCAGCAGGCCGTATTAAGATGGAAGACCGCAACCTGAAGATGACCCGTCCGGCATTCGGCGGCCACCTGATGGCAACCATCATCTGCCCGCGTTTCCGTCCGCAGATGTCTACGGTACGCCCGGGCGTACTGAAGAAGGGCGAGTACGACGAAGCTAAGGCAGCAGCAGTCGTAGTAGAGAAGTACGCAGTCAAGACCGGCGAGCTGAAGACCCAGGTAGTTGAGATTGTGAAGGAAGCAAAGCAGCTGGTAGACCTGATCGGCGCAGATGTGGTTGTATCCGTAGGCCGTGGTATTTCCAAGGACGTAGAGAAGGGTATCGCACTGGCAGAAGAGCTGGCAGAAGTACTGGGCGGCGTAGTAGGCGGCTCCCGTGTAGCAATCGACAGCGGCTGGCTGACAGCAGACCATCAGGTAGGTCAAACCGGTAAGACAGTACATCCGACTCTGTACATTGCACTGGGTATCTCCGGCGCAATCCAGCACAAGGCAGGTATGCAGGATTCCGGCACCATCGTTGCAGTTAACAAGTCTGAGTCCGCACCGATCTTTGACGTAGCTGACTACGGCATCTGCGGTGACATGTTCAAGGTTGTTCCGATGATGATCGAGACCATCAAGGCTGCTAAGGCTGCTAAGTAAGGTTTTCCGCTTTTCTTTTACAGAAAGAAAAGCTTGGCAAAAGAAATGTCTGGTGCGCGCACGCGCACAGCAAACACGCCGGACATACAAGTCCGTCGGTTTGCCGATAGACACTAACATTGCTTTTCAATCCCCCAACGGATTCCGTTGGGGGATTTTTTCATAGAAATGCTTCATTTCGTGGGTATTGCCAAAGCTCCCCCCTAGGAAGGAGCCTGATAAATGAAATAAACAGTTATGTTTTGCGTTCCCTCACAGCATCATGCAGCCATGTCAGTGCATCATGCAGTGTGCCGACTGCATCACACAGCCCGATATCAACAGCTTCCTGTGCACCGAGGACTGTCCCAACGTCCGAAGCAAGTGCATCAGTCTGCATCATGCGCTCACTCAGTTCATCTTCATCCACAGATGAATTGGCAACAATAAATTTGGTAATTCGGTTTTGAATCTGGCGGAAATATTCATAGGTCTGTGGGGCGCCAATGACTGTACCGTTGATTCGCACCGGATGCAGCATCATAGATGCAGAAGGGGCAATTAAAGTCCGTTGCGCTGCAACAGCGAGTGGGATACCGATGGAATGTCCACCGCCAAGAACAAGGGAAATTGTTGGCTTCTTCATACCTGCGATCAATTCTGCAATGGCAAGGCCCGCTTCCACGTCACCACCGGCAGTGTTCAGAAGAATCAACAGTCCGTCGATATCCTCCGTTTCTTCGATTGCTGCCAGCTGCGGTAGCACATGCTCATATTTTGTTGTTTTTGTTGTTTCAGGCGCTTCCTGATGTCCTTCGATTGTCCCGATAATTGTAATACAATGAATATTTCCACCGGAGGAATGGGTTGTAATTGAACCAGTGTCCGGCTCTTTTTCTTTCTCAGCTTTGGTATCTGCCATAAAAAACTTTCTCCTTTTGTAAAATTTTATGTTCTGTGCCATTGACAAAAGGCTGTTATACGAATAGTTATCCACATTTCCACAGAGTTATCCACATAAATCCGTGAAAATCGGTGGATAACCCTGTGAATTTGTGGATAAAGACAGAGTTGTGCACAAAATATCGTGTTTTCTTTGCCAGATAAAGCAAATGAAACGGCATATTTGACATTTTTCTTTGAAAAGATTTACTGTCAAAATGACAGTGTACAAGGAGTAATCAAAATTTGCGTCTTTTTCTGTGATATTTTGAGGAAATAAATCTATTTGTAATCAACTGACAGGAATATTTTACCCATTCTGCCAAAGGTTATACACAGGAATTGAAAAACTTTTTTGGAAAACAAAAAAAGCTGTGGAAATTTCAAGAAGACCACCTCATGGATGTCAGCGTAATAAGGCTCTTGCATCTGAGAGAGGCTTATACACAATGGTTGTTACTGTTTTGTATCTTGACTTATAATATTATATGAAATATAATATTATAAAGAAAGGGGTGATACCATGTCATTTCCAATTGCATCCGGATTGCTGGATGCGGTAGTGCTTTCTGTTCTGGAGCAGGAGGATGCCTATGGCTACCGTATTACACAGCAGGTACGCAGCAAGCTGAATGTTTCGGAATCCACATTATATCCGGTTCTGCGCCGTTTGGAAAAAAATGGCGATTTAACGGTCTATGATCGGGCATTTGATGGAAGGAACCGGCGGTATTATGCCATTACGCCGACAGGACGGCAGCAGCTGGCAGGTTATCGCAGAGACTGGTATACCTACCGGAATGGAATTGAAGCGCTGTTATTTGCAGGAGGTGAAAGGGCATGAATCGCAGGGAGTTTATATTACGGCTGGAACAGGCGTTAAAGGATATGCCAGCAGAAGAACGCCGTCGTGCTGTGGAATATTATGAAAATTATTTTGATGAAGCAGGTCCGGAGAATGAGCAGGAGGTTCTGAAAGCTTTGGGAGCGCCGGAGAAAGTAGCAGCCGATATCCTGCGGGATTATTATGAAAATAATACCGGCTCCCAGCAGCAGAAGGCGGATGGAAAGCAGATGCATACAGCCCGTGAAAATGCAGCCCGTTCGATTCATACGATGCGGGATAAATTTCAGACGATGGACAGTGGACAGCGTCTGCTTGTCATCGTGCTGGCAATCCTTGCACTGGCTACCGTTGCACCGGCGTGTATCGGAATGATTGGCGGATTGGGCGGTTTGATTATTGCACTGATCTGTGTTGTCTTTACCATATTTCTGCTTGTTCCCACGTTGGATCTTGTCGCATGGTGCTGTGCAATTGGCTTTGCCGTTGCCGCAGGGCTAAAGGTTGCAACCAATCCGCCGCTGGCATTGTGCTTTATTGGTATAGCTTTGATTTTTGCAGCAGTAGGAGTACTGCTGTGGCAGCTGACCGTATATTTGTTCCGTATAACATTTCCCGCGTTGATCCGTGGTATCGTGGATTTTTTTCGAGGGATTTTACATTGGAATACGTAAAGGGGTGTAAAAAATATGAAAAAATCAACAATTTGTATTATTATTTTGCTGGTGGTGGGTATCGCCTGCTGTGTAGCGGCATTCAGCATGGGGATCGGAGAAGTTTCCTTTGACGATATTTCTGCACCACGGTTTTTAACGTATCGGGAACAGGCGATAGATAAAGAACTGGAACCACATGCGGAAATCAATCGTTTGATTCTGGATATTGATGCGGCGGAATGCATCGTGCGGACTGGCGATGAAAACAGTCTGACCGCAGGAAAAGATGTTACATGGAAGCTGGAGGGCGAAACACTGACCGTTTCACAGGATAAGCGGGACGGCTGGTGGTGGAAATCCAAATCTGCGCCGGTCACGCTGACGATACGGAAGGACGGACTGTCTGATCTGGATATTGATGTGGATGCCGGAGCAGTTACGGTCAGTGATTTGACCGTGACACAGCGGATAACCTGTAATGTCGATGCCGGCGCTGTGGAAATGACGGATGTTTTTGCAGGAAATTTGGAGTTGGATGTGGACGCCGGAGCGATTGCATATTCCGGTAAGCTGGTTGGCCCGGCAAAGCTGGAATGTGATGCAGGCTCCATTGATCTTACCTTACAGGAGGGTTCTACGATTGGGCATGTGAATGGCAGTGTCGATGCCGGACAAATTGACGTTACTGTAAATGGCAAAGAAGCCATCTCACAGGATGGTTTTTCCGAAACCGTTTCAGCGAATCTTCCAGGAGCCATCGGAAATGATTTACTCACCTTTGACTGCGATGTGGGAAGTATTTCGGTGGATTTGATCGCAAAAGAAATACAGTAAATACAAAGCGATCATAGAAAGAGAGGGGGGACAGCGTATGAATCGCACTGAATTTATGGACCGGTTGGCAAAAGCTCTGTGTGATATGCCGGAAGAAGAACGCCGCCAGGCAATGGAATATTATAAAAATTATTTTGATGAAGCGGGTTCGGAGCAGGAAGTTCTGGACACATTGGGAGCACTGGAAGGGGTAGCGGCAGATGTTTTGCGAGATTTTCAAAATACTGCGGAAGCACAAAAGCTGCAAAAATTCCGAAAACGGCGAAGAAACTGCGTACTGGCAGGCATTGTCGCGGTGTCGATTGTGTGCATCTGTATATTTGGCGTCCATACTGTCATATCTGATGAATATGAGCTGTCGGAAGATCGGGGACTGACAGTGGAACAGGAAATACGGTCTTTAACCGTAGAAGCACAAAGCGCATCCGTTGTGATACAGTTCGGTGATAGCTGGCACTTAGATGCCGGAAAAAGCACTACATGGGAAAACGATCAATACTCAATGGCTATTCGGCAGGTTAACCAAACCGGTTTGTTTCGGCGGAAGCCCGGCAATATTATCCTAACCGTACCGTATGGAGAAGTAAATGAGATGAATCTGTATGTTGGTGCGGGCAGATTGGAAATGCAGCATATGACAGTACCGGAAATCATTACCTGTCGCGTGGAAAACGGGGCGGCATATCTGGAGGATGTCAATACCGAAACGCTTACTTTATCTGTAGAGGATGGAAAAATTGTCTGGGATGGAAATGTATATCAGTCCGCGACAGTAAACTGCGACACAGGTTCTATTGATGTCTCTCTGGGGGAGAATTCTGAAATTGGCTGTATTGCAGGAAGAGCAGGAGATGGAACAGTAACAGCACAAGTCAATGGAAAAAGCTTTTTAGAAAATATCAACTTAGCCAATGGATTTTCCTATACGCTACAGTGGATGGAGAGGACAGGCCAATTGGATCTTGAATGCAATACAGGTAAAATATTTATAAAGCTACAATCCACAGCTGAGGCTCCTTATCCTTAAGCTTTATAAGGATAAAACAACGAAGGTATCATATCGATCATTTTTCAACAAATTATGAAAAGGAGGCACTTATATGGAACAGAGAAGATTATATCGCCTGGAAGAAGGCAAAATGATCTGCGGCGTCTGTGCAGGCATTGCGGAATATTTGAATATGGATGTCACGATTATCCGTCTGATTGCGCTGCTGATTGTGCTGTGGGGGGGCTCAGGTTTGATTTTCTATATCATCGCAGCCATTGTTATGCCGGTAAAACCATATTAAAGTATCGCATAAATGGCTTGAATTTCGCAGGAAACTCTTGTCACGTGCGCACGGATTTGCTACAATAGTAACATACAAAACTGCGGGTGTCGGCTTTGTCGGCGCCCCTTTCTGTATTGTGACCGCAAGGGGGATGATCCCCTGAATAAAACAAAAAAGGAGATTATAATTCCATGACAAATCCTATTGTCACCATTGAAATGGAAGACGGCGGCGAAATTCAGATTGAACTGTATGCTGAAACCGCACCGAACACGGTACGCAATTTTGTAAGTCTGGTATCCAGGGGCTTTTATGACGGCACGATTTTCCATCGTGTGATTCCGGGCTTTATGATTCAGGGCGGCGATCCAGAAGGCTCCGGTATGGGCGGACCGGGCTATTGTATCAAGGGCGAATTCATGATGAACGGCTTTCATAATGAACTGAAGCATACCCGTGGCGTTCTGTCCATGGCACGTGCAATGGATCCGAACTCTGCTGGTTCCCAGTTCTTCATTATGGTAGAGGATGCACCGCATCTGGATGGACAGTATGCATCCTTCGGACGTGTGATCACCGGTATGGATGTATGCGACCGCATTGTTTCTGTACGTACAAACTTCAATGACAAGCCGCTCAAGCCGCAGGTTATGAAGCGTGTTACCGTAGAAACCTTTGGCGAAACGTTTGAAGAGCCGGAAAAGGCATAATACACTGTTGCAATGACAGTGAAGGACCGCGTGCTCTGCGCGGTCTTTTGTTTTCAGAATACCTGTAGGGGGTAAAAAAGATCAGAAAGAAGGGAATGGTTATTTGGCAGATATCAGTGTTTCAGGACTGAATCAGTATTTTGGCGAAAATCAAATATTACATGACATCACCTTTGATATTTTCCCGGGGGAAAAGGTAGCGATTGTGGGGCCGAACGGCGCGGGTAAAACGACGTTATTCCGAGTACTGACGGGTGAACTGCCGTATGAAACGGGTACAATTTCCATTGCAAAGGATCGGACTGTCGGCATGATTGATCAGATTCCGGTCTATGATCCGGAGGATACCGTAGAACAGATTCTGCGTTCCGCATTCCATCGCATTGATGCGGTGCGTGAACGTATGACCGAGCTGGAACACCGTATGGAAAAAAATGATGATTCCAAGCTGCTCACCCAGTACGGCGCATTACAGGCAGAATTGGAAGCCATGGGCGGCTATGCGCTGGATTTTGAGGTGGACAAGGTATGTAATGGCTTGGAAATCCCGAAGGAAATGCGGGAACAGCAGTTTGACGTCCTGTCCGGCGGTGAAAAAACCCGTGTCAATCTGGCGCGTATTATTTTGGAGGATACCGATATCCTGCTGCTGGACGAGCCGACGAACCATCTGGATTTGGATGCAGTCGAATGGCTGGGCAATTTCCTGAACGATTATAAAGGCACTGTGGTTACGATTTCCCATGACCGATATTTCCTTGACCAGTGCTGTGACCGTATCATTGAGCTGTTTGAAGGACATGCGGATTTTTATGCCGGTTCCTATAGCTATTATGCGGAGGAGCGCAAGCTGCGCTTTGCCCAGCGCATGGCGGAGCATGAAAACCAGCTGGAGGAGCTGAAGCGATTACAGGACCAGTCCCGTAAAATGCATCAGTGGGGCACAGAAAAGATGCATAAGCGTGCATTTTCCATCGATAAGCGCATTGCCCGCATGACGGTTGCAGACCGTCCGAAACAGCAGAAAAAAATGTCCATGCAGTTTGGCGATCCGAACTATGAGACAGAAAATGTACTCAAGGTGCGCGGCATCTGCAAAAGTTTTGATGGGCGGCGGGTATTAAACGATATCAGTTTCAACGTAAAAAATGGCGAACGGATTGCGATTTTGGGCGATAATGGTACTGGAAAGACGACTTTGCTCAATATTTTGCTGGGCTTGGAAGAAGCTGACACCGGAACTGTCAAACGGGGTGACGGCTTAAAGCCTGCATATTTACCACAGGTTGTCCATTTTGAAAATGAAAACCGCACACTGGTAGATACGTTGATTTATGAAAAGAATGTCACACCGCAGACTGCACGCAACCGTCTGGGACGGTTCCAGTTTTCCGGTGATGACCAGCTCAAGCCGGTATCCAAGCTGTCCGGCGGTGAGAAAAGCCGTCTGCGTCTGTGTGAATTGATGTATGATAAGCTGAATATGCTGATATTGGACGAGCCGACGAACCATCTGGATATTTTATCCCGTGAATGGATTGAGGAAGCCGTGGAGGGCTTTACCGGGACACTGCTGTTTGTATCCCATGACCGATATTTTGTCTCCCGTTTTGCAAGCCGGATTATCGTATTGATGGACGGAGAAATGATCGACTTTACTGGCAATTATGAGCAATATCTTGCATTTCGTGAGCGCAAAGCAGCGGAAAAAGCAGCCGCTGTTGCACCCAAGCCGAAGAAGGAAAAACCGAAGCCGAAGGGCGGCACCAAGCAACTGGAAAAGAAAATTGCCAAGCTGGAACGCGAGATTTCGGGCGCAGAGGAACAAAGCGCCGCACTGGATACACAGATGGAAGAAGCAGCCAGCGATCCGCACAGGCTATTTGAGCTTTCCGAGCAGAAGGATGCCATCGAGGCAACCCTGATGGAGCTGATGGAGCAATGGGAAAAACTGTCCGCACAGCTGGAGGAGATGCAGGAATGAAACGGATATATCCCATTTTGTGCATCCTGAGCCTGATTGCCAGCCTGATTTGCGCACCGTTTGCCACGACAACATGGCGGTTTGGACTGCTGTTCTTTGTGACATTGTGCATCTGTACCGGCGGCATGTGGGGACTGATCCATCTGAGCCAGACCCGTTCGGATTGGATTGGTAAAACATCCGGCTGGCTGGTCCGCATTGGCCAGGTGATCTTTCATCTGTGGGTGATCTCATTCGTCATCATTGAATGCATGATCGTATCCGGTGTACAGTCGGAGATACAGGAGCCGGTTGAGGTGATCTTTGTGTTGGGCGGCGGGCTGCGTGGCGATCAGCCGACACAGAACCTGCAAAACCGTCTGGAGGTTGGCGTAGAGCTTATGGAACAGTATCCTGAGGCACAGGTCATCGTCTGCGGTGGACAGGGAAAGGATGAGGACGAGCCGGAAGCGGCAGTCATGTACCGCTGGATGACGGAGCACGGCGCAGATGCGGGCCGGATTACCATGGAAGCAAAATCGCGCAACACCATTCAGAATATTGAAAATGCAAACGCAATCTGTGAACAAAAGGGCTGGGGAACCGAGCATGTCACAGTTGTATCCAGCGGCTTCCATCTATTTCGTATCCGGCATATTATGGAGAGCTGTGGCTTGACGCCATCGGTTATCGGTGCATCGGCGGGGAATCCCGCAGCACGCACATTGATGTATATTCGGGAATATTTTTCCGTGGTAAAGCTGCTGTTCAGCGGATATTGGTAAAAAATCAGGTTCGCTCAGAGGGGGAAGCCTGACAGGTATCCAAACACAAATGACACAAACAGGAGGGAGAATTATGACAAGCTATTCTGTACCCTGTGGCTTACATGCCACAGACAATGACCATTTTCAGCTTGCGGAGCTGCGCATTGCGGAACCCTGCATCCCGCAGTTTATTACGGGTCTGCGTGCATTGCTGACTGGCAGCATGGATGTCCTGCGCCTGATGGATGCCAGACAGAAGGCTGTGAAAGCTGTCATCCATGGAAATGGCGCAATGACTTTCACCCTACAGTTTGATAATGGAAGCAGGGCATATTTCCATGAGGAAGATCTGCACCAGATGGAGCAGTTTGCGCTGGACCGCCTGTTTGGTAAGAAAAAGCCGAACCAATGCCTATCCATTCAGCTGGATGGTGAAGATGATTTACAGATGGGATTTGGTTTGTGGATTGTCGATACGTAAAATAGGAAGGAAATGATACAATGCAAATTGTATTATAAAATAAAAAAATTACATGGAGTTGAATATTCATGCTGGAAAAACTGGAAGGGCTTGCTGACCGGTATGACGAGCTGGAAAGCCTGCTCGCCAGTCCGGAATTATATGAAGATCCGTCGAAAGCTGCTGCACTGGCAAAGGAGCAGAGCAATTTGCAGCCGATTATCACGGCGTACCGCCAATACAGCAGCGCGTGTCAGGAAGAAGCGGACGCAAGGGAACTGCTGGAAGAAGCAGGAGATGACGCGGAATTGCGTGCGTTGGCACAGGAAACACTGTCTGCCAGTCGGGCTGCGAAGGAAACATTGGAACAAGAGCTAAAAATCCTTTTGTTACCGCGGGATGAAAACGATGACCGCAGTGTCATTATGGAGATCCGCGCGGGTGCAGGCGGCGAAGAAGCTGCATTGTTTGCGGCGTCCCTATACCGTATGTATACCATGTACGCCGATGCAAAGGGCTGGAAAACCGAACGGATCGGACAGTCTGAGACAGAGCTTGGCGGATTTAAAGAAATTACGTTCAGCATCGATGGGGACGGCGCCTTTTCCCGTCTGAAATATGAGAGCGGCGTACACCGTGTCCAGCGCGTGCCGGAGACAGAATCGCAGGGCCGTGTGCATACCTCAACGGTAACCGTTGCCGTTATGCCGGAGGTAGATGATGTCGAGCTGACCATTGACCCGAAGGATTTGAAGATTGATACCTTCCGTTCCTCCGGCGCGGGCGGACAGCATATCAACAAAACCTCATCGGCAATCCGTGTCACCCATTTACCGACGGGTATGGTAGTCGAATGCCAGGATGAACGCAGCCAGTTCAAAAATAAGGACAAGGCATTGAAGGTACTGCGTTCCCGTTTGTTTGAAATCCGGCAGCGAGAACAGGATGACGCGATTGCCGCAGAACGCCGCAGCCAGATTGGCACGGGTGACCGTTCCGAACGCATCCGCACCTATAATTTTCCGGAGAACCGGATTTCGGAGCATCGGATCAAGATGACCATTTATAAGCTGGATAGTTTTCTGGACGGCAATATCGATGAAGTGCTGGATGCTCTGATTACAACCGATCAGGCAGAGAAACTGGCAAAAATGGAACAATAAGTATAAATAAAATTAAATAATACAAATCGTATTAAAAAAGAAGGTTATGACATGCAAACCAAGCTTCTGCGTCCGACAGAGGACGCGACAGCGCTGGACTATGCCGGCGCGCTGCTGCGCGACGGTGAAGTCGTGGGAATCCCCACAGAGACAGTATATGGACTCGCAGCCAATGCGCTTGATCCGGAGGCCGTTGCCCGCATTTTTGCGGCAAAGGGACGCCCGCAGGACAATCCATTGATTGTCCATATTGCAGCTATAGAGGATGTAAACGGCATTGCATCCGAATTTCCTGCCGAAGCACAGGCTTTGGCGGAAGCATTTTGGCCCGGCCCGCTGACGATTATCCTGCCCAAACAGGATAGAATACCTATGGTAACATCAGGTGGGTTAAATACAGTTGGTATTCGTTTTCCATCTCATCCAATGGCACAGGCGATCATTCGCGCCGCCGGTGTGCCGCTGGCAGCGCCGTCTGCCAATACATCCGGACGTCCGTCAACCACAACGGCACAGCATGTGATGGAGGATCTGGATGGCAAAATAGCGGCGGTTGTCGATGGAGGCCCATGCACCGTCGGTGTGGAATCCACCGTAGTTTCACTCTGTGGAGCGCGTCCGCGCCTGCTACGCCCAGGCGGTATTTCCCTCGAGCAGCTGCAAAGCGTACTGGGGACAGTCGAGATTGACCGCGCGTTAAAAGAAAAAATTGATGATACCGAAACAGTATCCGCACCGGGTATGAAATACCGGCATTATGCGCCAAAAGCGCCGGTTACAGTTGTTTTTGGTTCGCCGAAAGAAAGTGCAGATTATATTTATGCACAGCTTGGGGAAAACTCTGGGGTGTTATGCTTTGATGAATGTGCGAAACGGTTTTCTGACAGGGCGATTGTGGAAACCTTTGGCCCGTCGGATGATGAAGCAGAACAGGCAAGAGAAATTTTTGATGCCCTGCGGCGGTTTGATGAAACCACATGTACAGAAATTTTTGCTCAGTGTCCGCCGTCCTCCGGAATCGGTCTGGCAGTTTCCAACCGTATCAAAAAGGCGGCAGGCTTCCATGTCATTGATCTGACGGAGGGGCAGGCATGAAAATTCTTGGACTTACCGGCGGCTCCGGAACCGGAAAAAGTGCCGCAAGCGCGGCATTTACACAGCTTGGCTGTGGTGTTCTGGATGCCGATGCATCTTATCGGACGCTGTGCAATACATGCAGACCCATGCTGGATGAAATACAATCTGTATTTTTTGATGTGTTAACTACAGATGGAAAACTTGACCGCAAGAAGCTTGGCGCGATTGTCTTTGCTGACCCGGATAAGCTGCTGCAGCTGAATGCCATCACACATCCCTACATCCGGCAGGCGGCACGTGATGCGTTTTCTGCATTTGAGCAGCAGGGCTGCCAATTATGTGTCTATGACGCACCGGTGCTGTTTGAAGCGGGCATGGATGCAATATGCGATAAAACATGTGCTGTGCTGGCAAAACGCGAGAACCGGATTGCGCGTATTATGGTGCGCGATACCATTACGGCGGAATATGCCGCCCTGCGCATTGACGCACAGAAGCCGGACGCATTTTACCGGGAAACATGCGATTATATCATTCAAAATGACGCCAATCTGGACAGTCTGTATGCACAGGTGCGCCGGATTTATGACGATATCCTGCGGTAACTGCCGCAATTTCCAGAAAGGAATGAAACAATGGAAAACAAGCTGTTTTATGACAAAAAGACAGGCTGGGACCGCATGGACGATGCGGAACAGACTGCCATGATGGACTATGCAGAAGGCTATAAGGCATTTCTGGATGAAGCGAAGACCGAGCGTGATGCAGTCCGCCGTTTGCAGCAGATGGCGGAGGCAAAGGGTTTTTGCGCTTATGAGCGCGGAACCGAGTTGCATGCCGGTGATAAATATTACAAAATAAATAGAAATAAAGGAATTATACTATTTGTAGTAGGTAAGGACGGCATGAAGAGCGGCATCAATCTGGCGGCAGCACATTTGGATGCACCGCGCATCGATATCCGCACCATTCCGCTGTATGAAGACAACGGTATGGCACTGTTTAAGACCCATTATTATGGTGGCATCAAGAAATACCAGTGGACCACGATCCCGCTGGAGCTGCGCGGCGTGGTGTGCCGTGCAACCGATGACGGCGTTGAGACCATCGATGTGCGCATTGGAGATAAGCCAGGTGATCCGGTGTTTGTGATTACCGACTTGCTGATCCATCTGGCAACCGAGCAGATGGGCAAAAGCATGATGAAGGGCATTGAGGCCGAAGCAATGAATGTATTAGTTGGTTCCAAGCCGTCTCAGTCGGAAATCGAGACTTCAGACAAGATCAAGCTGTGGGTGATGGAATTTCTCAATCGGGAGTACGGCATTACAGAAGAGGATTTCCTGTCGGCGGAGCTGAGCTGTGTGCCGGCATTCAAGGCGTCTGACGTCGGCTTTGACCGTTCCTTTGTCGGTGGATATGGTCATGACGACCGTGTGTGCTCGTATCCGGCAGCGACGGCGCTGTTTGATCTGAAGGAGGTTCCGCAGAAAACAGCGATGGCAATCCTGGTAGACAAGGAGGAAATTGGCTCGGACGGTGTAACCGGTATGCAGTCCCGTTTCTTTGATACGCTGGTGGCGGACCTGTGCCGCGCGGATGATACACTGTTTGACGAATGCATCGAGCGGTCTACCTGCCTGTCTGCGGATGTCTGCAATGCGTTTGATCCGAATTATCCGCAGGTTTCCGAAAAACGCAACGATGCGCGTGCAAACTGCGGTGTTGCACTGGTAAAATATACCGGTTCACGCGGTAAGTCCGGTTCGTCGGATGCAACTGCGGAGCTGATGGCAAAAATGCGCAGCTGTTTCAACAAAAATCGGGTTATCTGGCAGACAGGCCAGCTCGGCAAGGTTGACCAGGGCGGCGGCGGTACCGTTGCCATGTTCATGGCAAACCGCAATATTGATACAGTGGATTGCGGTGTGCCGGTGCTGTCAATGCATGCACCGTTTGAAGTGATTGCAAAGCTGGATTTGTATGCAGCATACAATGGGTTCCAGGCATTTTATGGCATGAAAGAATAAACGATACCAATACAGTAAACGGGCAGGATAGCTGTGCAGGGTACAGCATCCTGCTTTTTTATGAAAGTAAGCAAAATAGATCCTATACTTTTTTCGCGATAAAATGAAAAAAATGTAAAATCGGGGAATTATATGACAGATATGAAGATAAGTGAATGTTTTACAGCAATCAATATGATATAATGGAACAAATCAAAATCATGTGACAAAAAACAGCAATATCATGAACAGGGGGAATTTTTGTGAAAATGCGAAAATACTGGAAGTATACCATCGCCGGAGCGGCAGCTGCCGTTATGCTATGTACGAATGCCTTCGCGGAAAATATCACGATAAAAACATCTGTCAATGTCCGCAGTGAGCCGGATAATCAGGCATCGGTAGTCTGTACCCTTCCAAAGGGGGCTGAGGCAGAGAAGCTTGACACAGTCGGCAATTGGTATGAGATTCGATACAAGGGAAAATCTGGCTATGTCTATCGTACATTTATTCACGATAAGACGGCAGCGGCTGGCACGAAAACGATGTATGTGACAGCAAGTTCACTGAATGTACGCGCTGAACCGAAAACAACGGCGAAAAAGCTGGGTACACTGAAAAAAGATACAGCCGTGCAGGTGAAAGCTACGAAGGACGGCTGGTGTACCATTCCATATAATGGAAAAAACGGATACATAAGCGCAGAATATGTCACAGAAACCAAACCGACGACATCAACTACGACGACAAGCACCACGACGGTTTATACAACCGCAAACCTGAATGTACGCGCCACAGCAGGTAACAATGGCGAACGGCTGGGCAGCATCAAAAAAGGTGCGGCAGTGAAAACCTATGGCAAGACCAACGGCTGGTATCAGATCAAATACAACAACAAGACTGCTTATATCAGCGCCGAGTATACTACCACCAAAAAGCCGACAACATCGGAAACAACGGTGCCGTCTACAACAAGCACGACGACGGTTTATACAACCGCAAACCTGAATGTACGCGCCACAGCAGGTAACAATGGCGAACGGCTGGGCAGCATCAAAAAAGGTGCGGCAGTGAAAACCTATGGCAAGACCAACGGCTGGTATCAGATCAAATACAACAACAAGACTGCTTATATCAGCGCCGAGTATACTACCACCAAAAAGCCGACAACATCGGAAACAACGGTGCCGTCTACAACAAGCACGACGACGGTTTATACAACCGCAAACCTGAATGTACGCGCCACAGCAGGTAACAATGGCGAACGGCTGGGCAGCATCAAAAAAGGTGCGGCAGTGAAAACCTATGGCAAGACCAACGGCTGGTATCAGATCAAATACAACAACAAGACTGCTTATATCAGCGCGCAGTATACGACTACGAAAAAGCCATCATAATGCAGATATTCAGTGTGACGCTCTCCGAAAAAAAGCCGGAGGGCGTCATATTGTTTTTTGGAAGGTATTATCCGAGCAGTCAATCGTGGGCAGATAGCTTATTTTTTTGTTTTATTTTATACAGATAACCGAAATAAAATGATGTTTGTTGCGAAAATGTAACGAAAATGGTGCGGTATTGTAACGCCAGAGATGTTGTTTTGTAAACAGCCCTATGTTACAATATAAACAAATAAAAGAACCGCTCAACAAGCGGATGAACGGTACAAAAAATATAGAAAAGGGAGGGACTATCATGAAAATGCAGAGAAGATGGAAATGCGTATGGCTGGGCGCTGTTGCAACGATTGCAATGTGTGTCAATGCGTTGGCAGCTAACGTCACAGCGAATACAGCAGTCAATATCCGCAGCGGACCGGATAACAGCGCGTCGGTTGTATGTGTTCTGCCAAAGGATGCAACGGCGGAAAAGCTGGGAAATTCCGGCAACTGGATTCAGGTCAAGTATAACAACAAGACTGGTTATGTATACAAGAGATACCTGAATGATGCGGAAGCAACGACAACTGTATATGTAACGGCAAGCTCGTTGAATGTGCGTTCTGAACCGAAGGCATCGGCAGAGAAGATCGGCGCACTGAAGAAGAATGCCGCTGTAGAAGTGAAGGCCTCCCAGAACGGCTGGTACAAGATTACATATAAAGGCAAGACCGGTTATATCAATGCGAAATATACCACCACAACCAAGCCGGCAGATACCGCGAAGACAAAGACCACAACGGTATATACGACGGCCGATATGAATGTCCGTGCGACGCCGAATAAGAATGGCAAGCATCTCGGCTGGCTCAAGAAGGGGACAGCAGTGGAGACATATAAGAAGACCGATAACGGTTGGTATCAGATTAAATTTAAGGGTAAGACCGCTTATATCAGCGGAAAATATGTCACCACAACCAAGCCAGCAGAAGCAGTTGAGGAAAGCATGGGAACAGTTTACACCACGGCAGATATGAACGTTCGTGCGACGCCGAATAAGAACGGCAAACACTTAGGCTGGCTTAAGAAGGACACAGCAGTAGAGCCATATAAACTGATTAACGGCTGGTACGAGTTCAAGTTCAAGGGACAGACTGCTTATATCAGCGGGAAGTATACGACGGCAACCAAGCCAGCTACAGTGACTGAGGTAAAAACGACAACAGTTTATACCACAGCGGATATGAATGTCCGTGCAACACCGGACAAGCACAGCAAACAGCTGGGCTGGCTTAAGAAGGGTACAGCGGTAGAAACCTATGAGCAGACCAATGGCTGGTATCAGATCGAGTACAACGGACAGGCCGCTTACATCAGCGCCAAGTATACAACCACAAAAAAGCCGTAACAGATCAGGCTCCCTCGGGTGAGGGAGCCTTTTATGCGTTAATGAGAGGATACTTGAATCTGGCGCATGACTTCACCGATTGGAGCATCAATGGTCAGGCGGGCGCCGGTGGAGCGGTGTGTCTGTCCCTTGTTGATGACAACAAGGTTTTTACCGCGGAAATATTGAATCAGTCCGGCAGCGGGATATACGGCCAGTGAAGTACCGCCGATAATCATCATATCTGCCTGAGCAATGGCATTTACGCTGTCTGTGATGCACTGGTCATCCAGAGATTCCTCATACAGAACGACATCCGGCTTCAGCGTACCACCGCATTCACATTTCGGGACACCGCCACATGCCTTGACATAACGTGCGTCATAGAACTTTCCACAACGGCGGCAATAATTGCGGTGGACAGATCCATGCAGCTCATAAACCCGCTTACTGCCTGCAGCCTGATGCAGCCCGTCAATATTCTGGGTGATAACAGCGGTCAGCTTTCCTGCCTGCTCCAGCTCTGCCAGCTTGCGATGGGCGGCATTGGGCTTTGCATCCAGCTCCAGCATCTTTTCCTGATAAAACCGGTAAAATTCCTCGGTTTCAGACAGGAAAAAGGAATGGCTGAGGATGGTTTCCGGCGGGAATTTATATTTCTGGTTATATAACCCATCTACACTGCGGAAATCCGGGATACCGCTTTCGGTAGAAACACCGGCGCCGCCAAAAAATACAATTCGGTTTGATTCATCAATCATCTGTTGTAATGCAGCGATTTTCTGCTGTAAATCCATTGTGACCTCCTTTTCCGTGTTGTTCGTCCACTGTATGGTACGTGCCAAAGAGAACTGCTTATTCTACAATCGAAACAAGGTTTTCCTTGCGTTCATGTACCGTTGCCGGCTGTGCTGCATAGCCGAGAGAAGCGGCTGCATTGACAATATGGCTTTCCGGTACACCGTATTCGGTCAGAATCGCACGCACCTCGGGATCATCACAGACATCGCGTACCTGATTGATCCAGCAGCTTCCTAAGCCGAGAGAGGTTGCAGCAAGCAGCACATTTTCAAGCGCGGCGGAACCATCGAGAAAGCTATTGCGGTTATCGCGCTCACCGGATACGATGAAAAATGCAGTCGGGGCATAGAAATTATAGTTTTCCGGACGGTTATCTGCCTTCCGGACAGCAGCAGCCAGCTTCTGGATTTTCTCCACATTGGTAATCATGGTGAAGTGCCAGGTCTGGCAGTTCATGCCGGAGGGAGCCCACAGCGCCGCGGTCAGCAGGTCATCGATCTTTTCCTTTTCAATCGGCTGCTCTGTGAAGGAACGGCAGGAATGACGGTCTAACATATTCTGAATAACTTCATTCATGATAAAACACTCCTTAAATTATTTTATAATTTTAGTATAATGCAACACGTCGGGACTTGCAAGCGGGAGATGCTGTACGAAACAATTTCCGCGAACCCAAAGCCTCCTTTGAGGGGGATCGCCGCGCAGCGGTGGTGGAGCTTGGTACAGGTTATTCTGAAACGATTATCATGACGAAAACTTGCTTCCATAAAGCAAGTTCGGCATGGTTTCAGAATACCTGTAGGGAGTGAAAAACGTAAGTGGTTTTGCTATGTTAGTCGGGAGCCTTTGGGAGGAAAATATGGTATACTATTCCAAAAGGAGGCGATGCAAATGAACCTGCATGTTATACCAGTTACAGAAGCTGACCGCGATACGATATTCGCGCTATACACCCGCGCATTTCCGGAGGAAGAGCGTATTGCATATCCGGCGCTGGAAATACGTGCACAATATGAGGATGCGGAGCTGCTGACCGTTCTGGATGGAGAGCAGCCGGTTGGTATGCTGTTTCTGGTGCAATATCAGGATTTGGTGTTGATTTTATATTTTGCCGTACTGGAAGAGCTGCGCAATCAGGGCTATGGCGCGGCAATCCTGCGCAAGCTTGCAGAGCGGTATGCAGGCTGTCGGCTGTTTCTGGACATTGAAGCGGTTGATGAAGCACAGCCGGGACATACGATGCGGGTGAGAAGGCGCAATTTTTACCTCAGAAACGGATTTTCCAGCACAAACCGCACGTATACATGGAAGGGCATGACATTTGAGATATTGAGCTATGGCGGCGATGTGACGCGGGAGGATTGCCGCGCCCTGATCCGGGAATTGAAAGCCAAAATGCCAAAATAACGCAAAAAAATACCGCTGTAACCGAAGTTACAGCGGTATGGTGGCCCATCGGGGGTTCGAACCCCGGACCCTCTGCTTAAAAGGCAGATGCTCTACCTACTGAGCTAATGGACCAAACTGGCAGGGGCGGCAGGAGTTGAACCTGCGATACTAGAGTCAAAGTCTGGTGCCTTAACCACTTGGCGACGCCCCCATAGCCTCGCAGGAACGGAAAGCCCCTTATAAAAAATGTTCTTCACAATGACAGGCACTGTGAAGAAGTTAAAATGGGGTGAGTGAAGGGAGTCGAACCCTCGGCCTCCAGAGCCACAATCTGGCGCTCTAACCAACTGAGCTACACCCACCATATAAACTTGCACATTGCGACTCAATTAGAATGGTACGCCAGGAGGGATTCGAACCCCCGGCCTACTGCTTAGAAGGCAGTTGCTCTATCCAACTGAGCTACTGGCGCATAACATGTCCTTTGCCTGTGCCTGCATGTTTAGGAATGAAATGGAGCGGGTGATGGGAATCGAACCCACGTGTTCAGCTTGGAAGGCTGACATTCTACCATTGAACTACACCCGCAGGCTTTTCACAATGCTTAATTAGTATAACAACGACACGGGAGATTGTCAAGGGAAAATTCAATAAAATTTGAGAAAAAATACAAAAAATCAACTTGCAAAGTAGATGTTATACATCGTGACAGCAAGGACGCCGATGAAAAGGACAATCAGGGCGCGGCAGCACCAGTTGAGCGCTTTTTGCTTTTGGGCAGCCTCGGCATTTTTTCCCTGACGCTTCAGCTCTTCTACCTGACGCAGCAGCGTGATGGACGGAATCAGCAGGATAATCAGGATAACAATTAAAATCGGTCTCCACATAGTTAAGTACCTCGTTATTCGGAAAAGCCTCCCTCCTTTTGAGGGAGGCTCGGACTGTTGAAACAATACAGATCAGGCTCCCTCAGAGGAGGGAGTTCAGTCGATAAACTGTCTATATGTGTAAAAAAACTTGTTTGAAAGCCTCCCTCTTCGAGGGAGGTGGCACGGCATAAGCCGTGACGAAGGGAGTAAAACAGTTAATCTGTCCTATCAACTGCAATGATTATGCAGAAGACAAACGCGATAAAACTCCCTCAGTCAGCTTCGCTGACAGCTCCCTCTAGGAGGGAGCCTAATGTCATAGCTTCGTTACGTTGGGGAGGCTTTATTCTTTAAATCGTCTGTATATGCACGCCGTCTGTATCGGCGGTGACATGTGCGCCGCTGAGCGGATGCTCCCATGCGGCAATGATGCGGTTTGCCAGTTCATCCTCCACCTTCTTCTCGATGGTGCGGCGCAGGTTGCGTGCACCGAATTTCACGGAGAAGGAATCCTCGATGAGATATTCCACAAGCGTATCATCCCAGCTCAGACGGATGTTATTGTTTGCCAGCGTATCCTTGAGCTGATTCAGCATGATTTCCGCAATACCGTGGAAATCCTCCTTCGTCAGATGGGAGAACGAAATGATATCGTCAATACGGTTGAGGAATTCGGGACGCATGATTTCCTCCAGCGCCTTGCGGGCACGTTCCTCCTCCTGCTCGGAAACTGTCCTGCCAAAGCCGACAGAGCCGCCGGAGCGGTCAGAACCTGCGTTAGAGGTCATGATAATGATGGCATTTTCAAACGAAACAGTGCGTCCCTGTGCATCCGTAATACGCCCGTCATCCAGCACCTGCAACAGGATGTTCAGGACGTCCGGATGTGCCTTTTCGATTTCATCGAACAGGACGACGGAGTAGGGACGGCGTCGGATTTTCTCGGTCAGCTGACCGGCTTCATCAAAGCCCACATAGCCCGGAGGGGAACCGATGAGGCGGGAAACCGTGTGCTTTTCCATGTATTCCGACATATCCAGACGGATGAGCGCTTCCGGCGTGTCGAATAAATCCTCCGCCAGCGCCTTGACCAGCTCGGTCTTTCCGACACCGGTAGGGCCGACAAACAGGAAGGAAACCGGCTTGTGCTTCGGGCTGATGCCGGCACGCGAACGGCGAACAGCGTGTGCCACGGCAGTAACCGCCTTTTCCTGACCGACAACACGCTTGTGCAGGCGATCTTCCAGACCGATCAGGCGGGAAAATTCCTGTTCGCAGACCTTGGATGCCGGCACGCCGGTCCACAGCTCAATGACAGCGGCGAGATGTTCGCCGGTCAGCTCCGGAACCGGAATCTGGCGCAGTTCAGCCAGCTTATTTTCGGTTTGCAGCGCAAGGCTTTTCAGCTCTGCCATACGTGCATAAACCTCGTTGTTCTGTTCCTGCTGCAGCAGCTCATCCTGCTGTTTGCAGATATCCTCCAGCTTGTGATCCAGCTCCGGGATCTGTGCCGTCGCCGGGTTATCCAAATTCAGGCGGGAGCACGCTTCATCAATCAGGTCAATTGCTTTATCCGGCAGATACCGGTCCGTGATATAACGTTCCGACAGGGCGGCTGCCTGTTGGCAGATGGCGTCGGAAATATGCACGCCGTGGAAGGTTTCATAATAGCCGCGGATACCCATCAGGATTTTGGTGGTGTCTGCAATCGACGGTTCTCCGATGGAAACCGGCTGGAAACGGCGTTCCAAAGCGGCATCCTTTTCGATATATTTGCGGTATTCAGCAAAGGTAGTTGCACCGATCACCTGAATTTCACCGCGGGAAAGGGCAGGCTTTAGAATGTTGGCAGCGTTCATGGAGCCTTCCGCATCACCGGCGCCGACAATGTTGTGTACCTCGTCAATAACCAGAATGATATTGCCCAGAGCCTTGACTTCATTGATCAGGCTCTTCATACGGCCTTCAAACTGGCCGCGGAACTGTGTGCCTGCGACAAGAGAGGTCAAATCAAGCAGATGGACTTCCTTGTTTTTCAGCTTATACGGTACGTCTCCCTTGGCAATACGGATGGCAAGGCCCTCTGCTACGGCAGTCTTGCCGACACCCGGCTCGCCAATCAGGCAGGGATTGTTTTTCTGTCTGCGGTTGAGAATCTGGATGACGCGCTCGGTTTCGCTTTCACGTCCGATGATGGCGTCCAGCTTGCCCTGACGGGCGCGTGCCGTCAAATCCGTACAGAAGGAGGACAGGTTTTTGCGTGCCTTGGCCTCCTTTTTCTTTTTCCGCCGGTCAGCATCGCTTTCCTCCGTCTTTTTTTCGGATTCCGACTGGGAAGCCGTATCATTTGCACGGGAAAACAGTTTTTCCATAAACGGAGGGAAGGTATGCGTGCCGCCGAAATCAAAGGAATCATCCTCTGATTCTTCACCGTCCAACTCGTCGGGATCAAAGCCATCGTCTGTTGTGGCAAGGGAATGGATGTTGGTCATTTCATCGGTGATCTGATCCAGATCATCTTCTGTAATGCCCATCTGGCGCATCAGGCCGTCGATCGGCTTGAGCCCCAGCTCACGGGCGCATTTGAGGCAGTAGCCTTCATTGGAGGAAGAGCCTTCCTCCAGCTTGGAGATAAACACAACTGCTACATTCTTGTGGCAGCGCGAGCACATTGGCATATGCATAGGGGGTATTTTTCCTTTCTTTGACAGATATCAAACCCCGATGCCTGATACAATCGAGACACAGGGGGTATCTTTCTTATTATAATCCGTATTGGAAATAAAATTAAAAAAATTCAGTCATTTACCGGAACTGTTTCAAATAAAGAAACACCGTCGTTCCAGCCAACCAGCGTGCTGGCAATGGCAGAACGCGACATGACGGATGGGGAGAGGATGCCGGCGTCGGAATATGTGGACGGAACAACCAGCTTCATAGCCCACAGAACGATGGTACACAGCAGAAGCCCCGTAATGACACCGACAATGCCGCCGAGCAGCGCATTGGCGGAATGGATGATCGGAAGACCGGTGACGACATTCAGCAGGCCGATCAGGAAATGTACTGCAATGCGCAGCAGGATAAAGGCGATCAGGAAAATCAGGATATAGGCCATTTCCTCACCAATCGTCTTTGACACTGCGTGAACCAGTGTCTGGGCCGGGTTCTCGCTCGCCTCCAGCGCCTCTGGCGTGATGCCATGGGCGGAGAGAATATTTTGCAGATAACCGGAAATACCGTTCCAAGCCTCGTCAGCGGAGCTGACAAGGGCATCCAACTGAAGGGATTCCTGCACAGATTCCGTCAGATGCGGCGCCAGAATTGCGCCAATTGGCTCTTTGAAACGGGAAGCCGCCATCAACGCGAGCACGAGTGCGGCAAGGGAACCGAGGGCGCTTGCAATGGTGGCGACAAAGCCCTTCCGGAATCCCAGAATCGCATATACAATGATTACAAACAGAATAATCCAGTCAACTGTGGTCATACAAAATTCCGTCCTTTCAAAGTTACCGGCGGGTTAGTCATTGCCGGTATGCAGGTCCTTTAGCGGGTTGCCGATGGAAAGCACACGTGCCTGACTGTTAAATAGGGCAATGGCTGTTCCGCCGGAACGCATATAGATACGGGAAACCCCCGCAAGATTGGTCTGCTGGTCAATTTCCCGCAGACTCTTGGAATAGAAGCTTACGGTATCGCCAGTCAGCACGGCGAGCCGTCCGTCACAATAGCTGATGGAATCCGGTTCTGTCGGCAGGCTCAGCGGATTGCGCGAAGCCGTTCCGCGGGCGTTGATCAGCACAATTTCTGCACGGCTGTTCTGGGAATATGCTTCTGTTGCCAATGCAATGCAGTCCTCCGCGAGGTCAAAGGCAATCAGGTCATCCGGAGAATATTCCCGCTGGTAACGGATCTGGCCGCTGCGGGAGATGACGTAGGTTGCATTATCGCACACCGCGCATACGGTGTTATTGCCAAGAAATTTCATGCCGAGCACGAGATTGCTGTCCATATCCACACCGTTTTCCGGGCTTTCTGTGGAATTGATATCGGTGAAAAACAGCTGGGAGGTTAACGTCAGGCCATCCTGCTTGAAGCAGAACAGGGCAAGCCGCTGCCCATCAGCGGAAAGCACTGCCGACATGATATAATAGTCCGGGGAGGACCATTTATACAGCTGTTCATTGTCAATGTTGTATACGGTGACAGCGCTTTTATAACCCGCTTCATCCGTGACAATGGCAACGCTGCCGTCGGTGGAAATATCCGCATTGAGAATCGGAGAGGTCATTGTCTGGGAATATAGCTCGGAGAGCGTATTGGTGACAGTGAAGCGATAGGCATTGCGGTCAAATACCAGCAGATATTGGTTGGAGGCGCGCATGACCGGATTTGCATACGTCAGCGCCATTTCCATCTGGGAATATTTGCTGGGAAGCTCAAAATTGAGGGAATTGTCCGCGCAGATAGCAAGACCGTTGCCAAATGGCATGCTGCACTTGTTGGAGCCGGAGGGATAGGAAATCACTGTCGTATCACCTGCGGAAACCAGAGAAGCCGCCTGCAGGGAGGAACGGATATTGGCAATACTTGCCGGGGTAAACAGCTCAAGATTCAGCGCAACAAACAGCACAGAGACAGCCACAAGCAGACAGCCGACACTGCGGCGAATGCGACGGACCGTCATCAGCATGGGATCGGCGCTGTTTTTCGTCAGATAATCCCGGCGGGAAGGACGAAGCTTTTTCATCATAACAGACCTCCTGATACGTTCCATTCTCTGGACAGCTGGAAGGCATCCAGCTCGGGCGTATCGTCATACCACAAACGGCTCATATACAGGCCCTGAGGCGGCAGGGTTGGACCTGCCTGTTCCCGGTCACAGCTGTCCAGGATGCGGCGGACAGCCTCCGGTGGGAATTTCCCCTGACCGGCATACAGCAGCGTACCGGAGATCGCACGCACCATATTGTAGAGGAAGCCATCTGCGGAAACACGGATGCGGACATAACTGCCAACCGTATCTACATTGCATGTAAAAATTTCACGTACCGTTGATTTTACCGGCGTACCCGTGGAACGAACTGCGGCAAAATCCTGCCGTCCGATGAAATGCTGCGCTGCCTGCTGCATGGCAGCGACATCCAGTGGATACGGATAAAAATAGCTGCGGCTGACCGCAAACGGGTCACGGATTTTACCCGGACAGATCAGATAGGTGTATTCCTTTCTGGTGCAGCAAAAGCGTGCATCAAAGGAATCAGGGACAACAGCGGCGCCGGATACGGCAATATCCATCGGGAGATGGGCGTTGACGGCAAGCGGCAGCCGGTCCATTGGAATGGTGCAGTTTGCATGGAAGTTTGCAACATACCGGCGCGCATGAACGCCTGCATCGGTGCGTCCGACGCCGGAAACCGAAACCTTCTGTCCGAGCAACGCTGTAATGCCCTCGGTGACGGTTTGCTGTACCGTGACTGCATTGCGCTGTGTTTGCCACCCATGGTACGCTGTGCCGTCATAGCTGAGAATCATCGCTATATTCAAAGGACATGATTCCTTTCTTGAGAAGTAAGTATAACAGGCGGCTATTACAAAAGTATGAACAATTCGCAACAGGAAAAAAAATCTTTCATAATAGCCGGAGGGAAAAAGACAGTGGTTTTCGACTGCTTTCCCGCCATGATAATTCCTGTCTATTATAGAATACAGACCTGTGGAGAAAAATGCAACGGTCAATATGGCATTTTTTTTTGTTTTATGGTACGATAGCATATATTCAGAGTCATGACCTGCCATTGACAGGAGGAAATGACAAAAATCATTGCAGTATTACAGTGAAAAAGAGCCTCCCTCCTGGACAGAGGGAGTGAAACATCAGTGTTTCCCGTCAACTGTAATGGCTGTGCACAAGACAAATGTGGTAAAGCTCCCTCAGAGGAGGGAGCTTTCTGTTCAACAAGACTATTTTCATCAAAAGCAGGTGTTATATTCCATTGGCAACAACAAAGAAATCTGCATCTTCCTCGGCAAAGAAAACGACGAGGAAGTCCACGTCCACCGGGGGCAAACGGAAATCAGGCTCTTCCGGCAATACGACGCGTAGAAAAACAACAAAAACAACACAAAAACCAAGCGCCCGTAAAACGGGACGGCAGAACATGTCGGAAGAATGGCCGTATACAGCCGCTGGCATTGGTATGTTATTGCTGGCAGCTATTCTCGTGCTGGCGCTGTGCCGCATGGACGGCGTGCTGCTCAACGGCCTGCTGCGCCTGACAGGCGGTCTGTTGGGCTGGTGTACGCAGGTTTTATGGATATTCCTGTGTCTGGGCAGTATGTGTATTCTGTGCGATATGAAACCGGTGCGGCTGCGTGTGCTGTGTATCCTGTTGTTCCCGGTTTTTTTGGGAGCGCTGGAACACTGTATTACGGTCCATCCAACGTTGTCCCTGTCATTTACTACCATGATCGAGCTTTGGCAGGAGGGGCAATCCTTGCGCATGGGTGGCGTAATTTGCGGTCTATTCGCTACCGTGCTGACGATTTTGCTGTCTGAAACAGGCGCTAAATTGATTCTGATCCTGATCCTGTGCATTTTACTGCTCATCAGCTTCAATACCACACCTGCGCGTATTTATATAAAGCTGCGGGAATTTCTGGAGGAGGATGTCGAAGAACTGCGGGAGCAGGATATGACCGTGACACCAGCAGAGAAAAAGGCAAAGACCGATGCGAAAAAGAAGAAAAAGCGCGGCAATATTTTCACCTTCCTACGCAATGAACGGGCAAAGCGCAAGGCAGAACGTCTGCGGGCAGAGCAGGAACAAGAGCCCGAGGAAGCATTTGCAGACGAGATACAAGAACAGGAACAGCGGGATGCTGCTGCCGCTTCTCGTGAACGCTATGAACGCCGGATGGAAAAGAAACGGCGGCTGGCAGAGGTTATGCCGGATACCTCCGGTGATGTTTATCCGGAAAGCAATGTTCCGCTATGGGAACAGGCTGTTCCGGCTGCGCCAGAGCCGGATATGCCGGAGCCGGTACGGGAAGAACAGAAGCCGGCAAAGGAAGATGTCCGTGCACAGGTACAGCAGGAAATTGCCACCGCTATGGAAGCGCCGGTACAGGAATATCTATATCCGTCGCTTGATTTACTCAAGCGCGCGCCTCGTGCTTCCAGCGCCGGCGTGCGTGCAGAGCTGAAGGAAAGCTCCGAACGACTTGTGGATACGCTGGCTTCCTTTGGTATTGATGTACAGATTATCAATATTGTGCGTGGACCATCGGTCACCCGGTTTGAAATCCAGATTGAACGCGGTGTCAAATTCTCACGGATTACCGCGCTTGCCGATGATATTGCGCTTTCCCTCGGTGCGGATACTGTGCGCATCGCGCCGATTCCGGATAAGCTTGCCGTTGGCATTGAGGTGCCGAATAAGACAGTCCAGATGGTAGCCCTGCGGGAGGTTATCGGCTCTAAGAGCTTTGAGCAGTCGGGTGCAAACCTTTCGGTTGCCCTGGGTAAGGATATCACCGGTACGGCGCAGGTCATTGACCTTGCGAAAATGCCGCATCTGCTGATTGCAGGTACAACCGGCTCGGGTAAGTCGGTATGTATCAACTCCATTCTGATTTCCCTGCTGTATAAATCTTCACCGCAGGATGTACGCCTGATTATGGTAGACCCGAAAATGGTTGAGCTGGGTAATTACAATGGCATCCCACACCTGTTGATTCCGGTTGTCACAGACCCGAAAAAAGCATCCGGCGCATTGAGCTGGGCCGTAAGCGAAATGGAACGCCGATATGCGTTGTTTGCGGCAGCTGGTGTACGCGGTCTGGAGGATTACAATACCATTGTCCGTCAGCAGCTGGGACAGGAGACACAGCAGGAAGCTGACGGTGAAGCACAGCAGATAGGACATAAGCCAGAAGTTTTGCCACGGATTGTGATTGTTATTGACGAGCTGGCGGATTTAATGATGGTTGCCGCAAAAGAGGTAGAAACCTCCATTTGCCGCATTGCACAGAAAGCACGTGCCGCGGGCATGCATCTGGTGGTTGCCACACAGCGTCCGTCTACCGATGTCATTACCGGTCTGATGAAATCCAATATTCCGTCCCGTATTGCCTTTGCCGTGGCTTCTCAGGTGGAATCCCGCATTATTCTGGATACTACTGGTGCGGATAAGCTGATTGGCAAGGGCGATATGCTATACGCCCCGATCAACCTGAATAAGCCGCTTCGTATTCAGGGCTGTTTTGTCAGCACAGAGGAAATTGAACGCGTCATCAGCCATGTAAAGGCAACATCTTCGGTAGAATACTCACAGGAGGTCATGGATCATATTGAGCGTCAGGCGGAGTCCGATGCTTCCGGCGAGGGCTGTCATGCCGCGGAGGATGAGGATGAACTGCTGCCACAGGCAATTAACATTGTTGTGGAATCCGGACAGGCATCCACTTCCATGCTGCAAAGACGCCTGAAGCTGGGCTATGCCCGCGCCGCACGACTGATTGACCAGATGGAGCAGCGCGGCATTGTTGGACCGTTTGAAGGCTCCAAGCCACGCAAAGTACTGATTTCACGCGATGATTGGCTGCAGATGCAGCTGCGCCAGAAACTATGAGAATGTTTCTGTATTTTTGATAGAAAACCGTGTCATGCAGAGAAAAAATAAGCTCTGTATGGCACGGTTTGTTTTAAAGCTGCATAGCTGCTTTCGACGTTTTTTTACGAAAAATAGCGATTTATGGATGTAAACTGTTTCAATTTGGTTTCTTTGGTATACAAATTTCGATAGAAATGTCTATATATGTTGACAAATTAGAATAAAGTTTGTAAAATTGTTTGTATATAAATGGGTAATTTAAAAGATCAAGTGTTTTATCACATGCGCATTTGCGAGAGTAGTATACGAAATTTAGTTTTTTTATTGTTATAAAGATACTGAAAAGGGAGATAAGCGGTATGAATCATGAGGCATACGAACAGGAAATAGAAGAAATCGATTTTTTGGAGTTATTTTTTACAGTTATCCGCAAGTGGAAATCCATCCTGTTGACCGCTGTGGTATTTGCAGTCCTGCTTGGTGGCTTTAAGGGAATTGCCGTATTGCGTACGGGTAGTACAGCAACAGAGGAGCAATTGGCGCAGATTGAGGCATGTAGAAGCAATGTGGAAAGCCTTCAGAATAGCATCAACAGTGAGCAGGCGTACATGGGTAATTCGATCTGGTATAGATTGAATGCAGGGAATACAGTATCCTACAAAACAGCATATTATATTACCATTGATAATGCAGACCTTGAGAACTGGATAGGCTCTAATGATGCCTATGCAGACGCTATTCTGCGCTCTTATCAGGAAATCATGACAGGCAATACGCTGCTTACGGAATTGGCAGAGCAGGAAGGCATTGATGTTTCCTACATCCGGGAAATTATAGCCGTAGCTACGAGCGAGAATGCAGATGATGCAGGCCGTTTCCTGACTGTTACAGTATACCACGATTCTGCGGAAAACGCACAGCGGGTCATGGATGAACTGACAGGAAAAATGGATACTGTAACACAGCAGGTAACGGAGGCTGTCGGACCGCATGATATTAAGGTAGTAGAAGAAGGTATTGGTAATCTAATCAGCCCAGAACAGCTGAATAATCAAACCTTGCACAATAATAGCCTGACTACATTACAGACCGAGCTGCAGACGAGACAAGCGGAACTGGAACAATTGGAGAGCCAGTGTAAAACCGAGAATATTGGAAAGGCAATTGCTAAGTTTGGCATCATTGGTGCACTGCTGGGAATTGTTTTGGCTCTTGTGTTGATTATCGTTGCTTTCATACTTTCTGACAAATTAAATCGGGCAGAGGAATTAAAGCGTCGATATCATGCAACTGTATTGGGTAGACTGGAAACAAAGAAGCCAAATGGTCTGGCTGACCGCCTGATTGCTCGTCTGGCAGGAAAAGACCAAAAGATTGATTCGGAGACAGCATTGGATATTATTGCAGGAAATCTGGCAAATTACGCGGCGAATGAACGCAAGATATTGATTACCGGTTTGGCGAACAGAGAAGTCATGGAGAATGTTGCGGGAGAAATGAAGAAGCGTCTTCCTGAAAAGCAGATTTTGTGCAGTGGTGATGTGAGTACAGATATCAATACACTCAAAATTCTCCCGTACTGTGATGGTATCGTATTGGTTGAGGAATGCGGAGTTTCAGAACATCCCGCTATCGAGGTTGAAATGGATCATATTCAGAATCTCAAAAAGAAGCTGATCGGATGTATTGTCTTGGAGTAAGTGCTTGATATTAAGGATGTGAAAAAGGGGATATGAAAACGTGAAATCAATGAAGCATGATATTGCAGTGCGTTTTGTGAAACTGCTGAATGTCGTTCTGATGGCAGCGTTATTTGCAGCCTGTTGGTATGGCTATTATGCAGAATATATAGTTGCACCATTTTATAAAAGAGGCAACTGGCTGATGATTGCACTTTTTGTGGTGCTATATATCATTTTTGCAAGAATATATGATGCATTTTTGCTTACGCTGAGTCGGATTTCCGAAATGGTGTATAGTCAGGTATTGGCGGCATTTGTTTCAGATGGAATTATGTTTATTGTGATCTGGCTCTTGATGCAGCATTTTCCAAATCTGTTGCCAGGTCTGGCAACACTTGCAGTGCAGATTGTGCTGGCGGCAATTTGGGCAGTTCTGGCACATAAGTGGTATTTTGCCACATTTCCGCCGAAGCAATCGATTATTGTTTATGATACGCGGGAAGGTATGGAGAAGTTGATTGATGAATATGGTCTGGAAAAAAGATTTACTATTCGGCAGATCATGCAGATTGATGTCTGTCTCAATGATTTAACTGTGCTGCATGACATGGATGCTGTCTTTCTCAGTGGCATTCACAGCCATGACCGTAATATTATCTTAAAGTATTGTATTGAGCACAATATAAGTATCTATATGATTCCACGGATAGGTGATGTGCTCATGAGCGGTGCAAAAAAGATGCATATGTTCCATCTTCCTATGTTGCGTGCGGGAAGATATAATCCTGCGCCAGAATACCTGTTTATCAAGCGTGTATTTGATATGGTTATTTCCTGTGCTGCTATTGTAGTATTATCGCCGATTATGCTGATTACTGCCATTGCGATTAAGGGGGCGGATGGGGGCCCCGTATTTTATAAGCAGCTGCGTTTGACGAAAGATGGTAGGGAATTTTATATTACAAAATTCCGCAGTATGCGTGTAGATGCGGAAAAAGATGGCGTTGCTAGATTGTCTACAGGTGAAAATGATGACCGCATCACACCAGTAGGGCATATTATCCGCAAGTGTAGAGTAGATGAACTACCACAGCTGTTCCAGATTGCATCTGGTACACTTTCTATCGTTGGACCGCGTCCGGAACGTCCGGAAATTGCAGCGAAATATGAGGAGGAAATGCCGGAATTTCGGTTGAGGCTCCAGGCAAAAGCCGGTTTGACCGGCTATGCGCAGGTTTATGGCAAGTATAATACAACACCATACGATAAGCTGCAAATGGATCTGATGTACATTGCAAATCCCAGCATATGGGAAGATCTGAAAATTATGTTTGCCACAGTGAAAATCCTCTTTATGCCAGAGAGCACGGAAGGGGTTGCGTCCGGACAGACGACTGCAATGGATGATGGAAAGATGCAGGCAACCATGTGCTGCGATAATGATGAGACAGAAGCTATTGAAACAGTTGCTAAGGACGTAGAGGAAATGGCTGGAAGCGTTGCGGAGTGAATGGGCATACAGGCAAATATATGAAAAAATTATATGAACTATATCTGAAGCAATCATCAGATATAGAGCCTTGGGTTTGTTCTTTGAGCTGAGATCTTTGGGTTATAGGATATTTTAAAGGAAAGTAGAGAAATCATATGGAAACAACATATTCTGTACTAATGTCTGTTTATCATAAAGAAAAACCTGAATATTTAAAGAGTAGTATGGAGAGTATGTTTAACCAGACGGTTCCTACTGATGATTTTGTATTGATATGTGATGGACCGCTTAACGAAAGTTTAGATGCGGTAATCGCAGAAATGCAGAAAAAGTATGGAAGTTCTCTCCATGTTGTTCGTTTGGAGAAAAATGGCGGACTGGGAAATGCATTAAATGAAGGAATAAAGTACTGCAAATATGAGCTGGTAGCGAGAATGGATAGTGATGATATCAGTTGTCCCGATCGATGCGAGAAACAGCTCTCCGTATTTAGACAACATGCGGAATTATCTATTGTAAGTGGAATGATTTTAGAATTTCAGGATACGCCAGATGTAATCTCAGGAAAAAGGCAACTTCCAGAGACACATGATAAAATTTGTGAGTTCTCTCGTAAGCGAAACCCGTTCAACCATCCGGCTGTGATGTTTAAGAAATCGGCAGTCCAAAAAGCAGGTGGATACAGTGAAAAGTATCCGTTGTTTGAAGATTATTATTTATGGATCAGAATGCTGATGAAAGACTGCAAGGGATATAATTTGCAAGAGCCTGTGTTGTATATGAGGACCCCTCCGGATATGTATCTACGGCGGGGGGGAAGAAAATATGCAAAGAATATGCTGAGCTTTCATAAGTGGTTGAAATGTTCTGGATGGACGCGGAACGGAGAATATATAACAGGAGCAATACCACATGCTGCTGTGTGCGTGATGCCAAACTGTTTGAGATACATTGTTTATCATGTTATTCATGGATAACGTATACAGTGTGAATAACCACTTTGGACGTACAGATTGTCCAGTAATTCTCAATCTGGAAACAAGCTGAAAGCAGTAAAAAATGAATTGGAATACCTATCGTTCGATCGGGTTAAACCCTGTTTCGTCATGTTATTATATGGTTTGCTACACGGCCAATGGCTTCAGAAAACATCAGAACTAATGGATCATATTACAATGAATAAGGGGAAACGGAATTGAGAGTAGCAATTGTATCATTAAATTTTTCACCTGGGCATATAGCGCACTTGCGAGCATATCAAAAACTATATCAGGAAATAGCAGATGAAGTAACCATGTTTTTGCATCCGGATTATGAATCTATGATGGAACATATTGCAGATGTATGTTATACACAGGATCCAGATGAGGTTATGAAGTACAATCCACATTTGGTGTTTACATACAATATTGCAATGCAAAATATTAGACTGGCAAAGAGGTGTAAACGGAAGAGAACACCGTTTTATTATGTGTTACATGAACCTTTTGGTGGGTTCAGGAATCTTTTCAAAGAAAAAGGGGAAATCGTTAAAACAATAGGAGCTTTATTGGTAAACATTTGTATTACGGGAAATAGCGCAAAGGTTCTGCTGGCATCAGATGTTGGACGAGATAATTATGAAAAATATATGAAGTGGTGCAACAAAAACTATGATGTTTTCCCCCTGATTTTCTGTGATGAGTTTGATACAGTGCGTACAATTAAGAGAAAATACATCGCATTTATAGGAGGCTTTTTAGAGGCACACGCATGCAAAGAATTTCTTTCTTTTATGGAATATGCGTTGGATAAAGATGATGATATTAATTTTTTGATTGCAACAAAGTTGAATATAGATAACTATCTTAAGTCAGAAAAAATTCAAAAAGCATTGGAAGATGGTCGCCTAAAGGTACAATCTGGAAGACCGATGACTACAGAAGAAATCAATATATTTTATAGAGAGAGTTTGTGCGTGTGGAATGCGTATAACCGTAGTACACAGTCAGGCGTTATGCCTAATGCACTTATGCAGGGAACACCATTGTTGGTAAATAAAAATGGTGCGGCAAAAGGGATCATAGAAGACAAAATTAATGGATATTATGTCAAAACGCCACACAATAACGAAGAAATTATGGAAGCCTGTCAATATATACGTGAGCATATCGAGGATATGGAAAAGGCTTGCCGGGATGTATTTTTGAAAGAATATTGCTATGAAGGACATATTGAATTGGCGAAAAAAGTAATTCTTCAGTAAACATGATTTAAAATTGGCAAAGATAAATGTCTGAAAAGTATCTAAATGCCTTAAAGGAAATTCTCTAATAGAAACATTGTAAAAGAGGAGAGAACTATGATTATTACAAAGACCCCTTTCCGAATGTCATTTTTTGGTGGTGGGACTGATATGGAAAATTTCTTTAGAGAATATGGCGGGGCAGTCTTATCTACTACATTTGATAAATATTGCTATGTAAATGTGCGCCATCTACCTCGTTTTTTTGATTACAGCACAGAACTTTCTTATTCAAAGACAGAAAGGGTGACTGATATAAATTCCATTCAGCATCCAGCAATTCGAAATGCAATGAAGATGTTAGATATGCATGAAATTCGTCTTACATATGAAGCAGATCTTCCCGCTCGTTCTGGGCTTGGAACGAGCAGTTCTTTTGCAGTAGGAATGTTAAATGCTTTTTATGCACTGAAAGGAAAATATGCAGATAAGAAAAAACTCGCTAATGAAGCAATTTATCTGGAACGAGTGCTTTGCCAAGAGAGTGGCGGATGGCAGGATCAAATTGCGGCATCGTTTGGAGGATTTAATCGAATTAACTTTAATGCTGACGACTATGAAGTCCTGCCGCTTATTATCTCACCAGAGAGAAAAAAGCAGTTAAATCAAAATTTAATGATGTTCTTCACCGGATTTACGCGATTTTCTTCAGATGTGCAGAAAGCAAATGCGGTTGGTGTAAGGGATAAGACCGCACAATTGCAAGAGATGTTGGCGCTTGTCGATGAGGCAGAGAAGATATTAGTTGATAAGAACGCAGATCTTGATGATTTCGGGCGATTGCTTGATCATACTTGGAAAATAAAACGCCAAACAGGTAGTGCGGTTTCAACGGAAAGCATTGATGAACTATACGTAAAAGGAATAGAATCAGGTGCTTTAGGCGGAAAATTGCTTGGTGCTGGCGGCGGCGGATTTCTTGTTTTTTATGTACAGCCAGAAAAGCAGCATTCTGTGCGATATGCAATGAGAAATTTGATGTATATACCGTTTCAATTTGAAAATGGTGGAACACGTGTGATCCATTATACTCCGGAAAGTTATGAACCGAAAGTGTAAATGTATTTTGAGTGGAGTAATATATGAAAGTAGTTATAATGGCAGGAGGGCGTGGAACCAGAATTTCTTCTGTTGCCAGTGATATCCCAAAGCCAATGATAAAAATTGAAGGAAAGCCGATTTTAGAACATGAATTGGAATGTCTGCGAGATCAAGGATTGAAAGACATTATCCTGACAGTTGGTTATCTTGGAAATATCATCATAGATTATTTTGGTGATGGTAGCGGAAACTCGCCTGTGACAGGTAAGCCGTTTGGTGTACATATTGAATATTATTTTGAAAAGGAGCCTCTAGGGAATGCTGGAGCTTTGTTCAAAATCCAAGATAAACTAACCGAGGATTTTTTGCTTTTAAATGCCGATGTCATGTTTGATGTAGACTTTAATCGTTTTGTGGCATATCATAAGGCAAGAGGTGGTTTGGTAACATTATTCACACATCCCAATAATCATCCATACGACAGCGGGTTGATTATTGCAGATGAGAATAGAGCTGTCCGGAAATGGCTCGCTAAAGAGGAGGAACGTCCAATTTATTACCGTAATAGAGTAAATGCAGGACTTCATGTAATCTCTTCAAAGATATTAGATGCAGATATCACTACGGCTAAAGTCGACTTAGATAGGCATTTGCTAAAGCCTTTGGCTGGCAGTGGAAAAATGTTCTGCTATGATAGTCCGGAATATGTCAAAGATATGGGAACTCCAGATAGATATGCCTCTGTGTGCGCAGACTATAAGGCCGGACGGATAAAGGCAAAAAATCTACGTAATAAACAAAAAGCGGTATTTTTGGACCGAGACGGTACGATTAACAAGTATGTTGGTTTTCTTCGGAATATCGATGATTTTGAATTACTGCCAGGAGTAGCAGAAGCAATTAAAAGAATCAACGCTTCCAAGTATCTTGCCATTGTGATAACAAATCAACCGGTGATTGCAAGAGGTGAAATTACATTTGAACAGTTACAGGAAATTCACAATAAAATGGAAACCCTGTTAGGCAAAGAAGGCGCATATGTTGATGGTATTTACTTCTGTCCACATCATCCGCACAAGGGATATGATGGTGAAATTCCGGAACTAAAGTTCGATTGTAATTGTAGAAAACCGAAGCCTGGTATGATTATACAAGCAGCAAGGGATTTCAACATTGATCTCAACCAATCATGGATGATTGGAGATGGAGAAAATGACATAAAAGCGGGAAAAGCTGCTGGGTGTAAGACTGCATTGATAGGTACAGGTTCATTTGGGCAACTTGTTGAGAGACCATCTTTATTAGAGTTGATTTCAACTAAAATCATTGGCAGAAACTAAGACCAAAAGATTGAGTGAAGTGGGAACAAAAAGGTATAGAAAATGAAAACGTTAGACGACCGTTTGATAAAACATGTTCATTTACTGATTCGGCGGTATCCGACACTTGAAAAAATACAACAGGATATTGTCGATGCATATCTTATTTTAGAAGAATGCTATAATAATAACGGAAAACTGCTTGTTGCAGGAAATGGCGGCTCGGCAGCTGACTCAGAACATATTGCGGGAGAATTAATGAAACGATTTAAGACACCACGCCCTGTTAGTCCTGAATTTGCGAGAAAGTTGAAAGAGATAGATCCGGAGCGAGGAGATGCCCTTGCGAAGAATTTGGAATGTTCTCTTATGGCAATTCCTTTGGTGGCCCATGAAGCATTGACAACCGCATATATTAATGATGTAGACGGACTTGGCGTATTTGCCCAGCAACTGTTCGGTTTTGGACGGTCAGGTGACGTTTTCTTGGGAATATCTACCTCTGGTAATAGTAAAAATATAATGAATGCTACCGTGGTTGCCAGAGCATCTGGTATTAAGGTGATTGGACTGACAGGGGAACAAGGCGGAGAATTGGCAACTGTGGCAGATGTTACGGTTAAAGTACCGGAAACAGAAACATATATGATTCAGGAGTTACATCTTCCAATTTACCATTGTTGGTGTTTAATGCTGGAGGATCATTTTTTTGGAATCAAGTAATGCTGTGTGGAAGGAGATTTATAGGTGCGAAAAAGTACTCCTAAAGTGTTGATCGTTATTTTAAACTATGGCACATATGACCTTACAATCCATTTAGTTAAGCATTTAAAAAAGCTGAAATATAGTAATTACGCTATAATGGTGATAGATAATTGTTCTCCAAATGAATCAGAACAGGTTTTGAGAGAAAATGCAGAAAAGCTGGATTATATATTTTATGCGAATGCGAAAAATGCAGGCTATGCGGCGGGAAATAATATTGGGATTCGTTATGGAATAGAACATGAATATAATTACACATGGATTTTAAATAATGATGTTGAATTAAGAACAGATGATATACTAGACCATATGGTTCAAATAGCCGAGCAGAATACAGATATTGCATGTGTAGGGCCAAAGATTTATTCTTTAAATGGTTCGGTGGTGGCTCCATATTGCCGCAGACCCAGTTTATGGAGCTATACACTTGGCATTGGTTTGGAGAAAAAATTCAGAACATCCCAGAAAGATATATCACAAAGAGTGTATCGTGTATATGGGTGCTGTATGTTGTTGAAAAATAGTGTGATGCATACAATTGATTGTATGGATGAAAGAACATTTCTTTATGGCGAAGAGGATATACTTGCGGAGAGAATGAGAAACGCTGGCTATATGTCATTTTATGATGCAGATGTAGCAGTTACACATAAAGAATCAGCATCGATGAAACAAATGTCTACCAATAGAAAAAAACTACAGATTGGAGAATCGAGAAAGAGTAGAGAACTTTATCTGAAGGAGTATCGGCAATATAATATTGTATCTAGAGAACTTTGTCATATTGTTGCAGCTCTCATAGCCTATCTGCGATAACAATCAATTACAGGAGGAGGGTAGACAAATGGTTTTTTTGCTTGTATCTGGAATTACTCTCGGATTGTTGTTCAAAAAGAATAGATGGGTAACATTTTATCTATTTATTGTCTTGTGGATTACATGTGGATGGTCTATGGGCCATGCAGACTATTATAGTTATACTGCTCTTTTCGAGGAATCAAAGAATTTTTCGTGGAGTCTAATGGAACAACCATTGTTTTATGGCCTAATGTATATCTTAAATTACGTGGGATTTACAATACAATCTGTTTTTATTATACTGGGTGGTTTGTCTGCTATCTTGCTGATCAAAAGTTCGATGGACTATACAGTGTATCCCAATTATGTATGCACATTGTTTATTATTGCTGTGTTTTTTCTTTATATTACCCAGATTAGAAACTATATTGCTATGGCAATTTTGATTTACGCAATCCGCTATTTGCTGCCTGCAAACAGAAATATAAAAAAGTATATAATAAGTATGTTGATTGCAGCAGGTTTCCATATTTCTATGCTGTTTTATTTACTGCTGATACCACTTTCTTTTCTTTCGAGAAAAAAGACCATCATGGTGACAGGTATTTTTACTGTAGCTCTATTCGTGTTTCAGAGGTTTGCGTATCATATTTTGTCAGCTATAGGCATGTCAAGTTATTTGGTTTATTTAGAAACGGAGTATGAAACGACTACGGTGTTAATATATGATGTCTATATTGTTGCAGGTATTATCGGTACTATGGCGGTAGACTGGTTAATCAGAAAATATAGAACGACAAATATTACAGTTTCACGTGATATTATAGATATGACAAGTCTTATTTGGAAGATCAATATGTTTATGCTTGTGGTAATACCATTACAAAGCATAACAATTGAGTCTGTACGTATTTACAGAAATATTCTTCCGCTCAATTTTGTGATATTTTCATATCTGATTTTAAAGAGAAACTGGAAAAGAAGAAAGCTGAGATATGGAAAAGTAGAATGGCTGGGACGACTGATGCAGGTAGGTATTGTTTCTTATGCAATAATATATTCAAATCTATATATTTATAGGCAATGTTATGAAACACTAGTGATACCTATTTTGGAAAATAATCTATTGCTGAGGTGAAATATATTGCAGATTGCAGTATTAATGTCGACTTATAATGGCTCAAATTTTATTCGGGAACAGATTGATAGTATCATCAATCAGGAAAATGTCGAAGTAAGCTTGTATATACGGGATGATGGTTCTACGGATGGAACAATTCATATCTTGGAAGAATATCAAAAACAATTTGAGTTTGTTCATTACATACGAGGCAAAAATCTAGGGCCAGCGCTGTCTTTTTTGGAGTTGATACAAATGGATATAGAAGCGGAATATTACGCATTATCCGATCAAGATGATATATGGCTTCCAGATAAATTAGCTTCCGCCATTGAAAAACTGAAGTATTATAACGAGCCAGCGATGTACTACTCTGCACTTCAGTTGATAGATCAAAATGGTACTTTGCTAAAAGATGGACAGATTATTCCAGATGAAATCAATCAGCATAATGTATTGTATGGATTTTTTGTAACTGGATGTACAGTAGTATATAATTGTATGCTTGCCGATGTTTTAAGGAAATATAAACCGAAAGAATTTTACATGCATGATGCATGGATAGCCTGTGTTGCAGTATTCACAGGAAAAACGGTATTAGACAAAACCGCTCACATTATGTATAGACAACATGCCAATAATGTAGTCGGAATGAAAAAAAAGAGAAAACTGAGAAAGAAAATAGACGATTTTTTCAGGAAAAATGCCCATAGGCATGAAAATTTAGCTTGCAACTTATTACAAGGATATGCACAATATCTTGAATACAACCAAAAAACAGAACTCGAGTTGATGAGTTGTTATCGAAAATCTGTAAAGAATTGGCTAGCATTATACACGTGCAGTACGGTAAATAAGTTGCCGGCAAACTTAAAAAAATCCTGTAAGAGGATGATAGTATTTCGGACATTTTAAGTGAAAACTTATAAAAGAATGCTAGATTGGTGCATGTGAGGAGATGATACAATGTGGCGAATTAGGAAATATTTTTGTGAATTCCAAACGATTTTCAAAAATTTTTCATATAATCTAAGTTACCAAGTATTATCGCTTATTTTACCAATCATAACAGTCCCATATATCACGAGAGTTTTTACTCAAACTACAGTTGGCTTAAATACGGTAATTCAAGCAAATTGTGAATATTTTATATTGTTTGGCATGCTTGGAATTACGCTGCTTGGACCGAGAGAAATCGCAAAATGCTTGGGAGATAGAAATAAAACAGGCAAAACATTTTTTTCAATTTTTAAGATACAATTTGTTTTTCATTTACTTACACTGTTGATATATATTGCGTACTGTGTTTTTATTGAAAAAAAAATACTGTCGTTTGTGTATATTTTATATATTATTTCTTCTATGTTTGATATCTCGTGGTTTTATATAGGAATAGAAGATTTTAAATCAATTGCACAGAGAAATATTTTTGTAAAATTGGTGAGCTTTATATGTCTGTTTATCTTTGTAAGACAGGAAGACCACATATATCGATATGTTTGTACATTATATATCCCTCAGATATCCATTAATTGCTATATGTGGTGGGTATTGCTCAAAAAACAAATTGCATTTTTTATACCAAAGGGAATTGATAAACGTTATTTGAAAGATTCAATTTCACTCTTTGTTCCGCAGGTTGCAAGTAGTATATATACAATTTTAGATAAGACGATACTTGGTATTTTCACAACATATAGTGTTGCAGCTATTTATGCACAGGGACAGATTTTGTTAAGATTATTTCTAGCAATTGTACCATCCTTTTGCAGGGTCATGGTTCCTCGTATTTCAAGTAGCCTTGCACAGAAAAACGAAGAAGAGACTTTCAAATATATGAAGATGAGTGCGGATGTAGTAGCAAGTATATCTTTTTTGCTTTTCTTCGGCGTGTTTGCCTGTGCACAATTGTTCGTAGATTGGTATCTGCCGACAGGTTATCACCAAACAGGAGAAGTAATTAGAATATGTTCACCTATTATTCTTATGGTGAGTGGTTCAAATCTGGTAGCAGTTCAATATTTGATTCCCAGAGGGGAACAACAGAAATATACCATTTCAATTTTTGCAGCAACTGGAATCAATTTGGTACTTAATTTTTTACTTACGCCTAAATTGGGACTATATGGCGTATGTATTGGAAGCATCATTGCAGAAACAACAGGATTTGTCATTCAGTTATTCTATGTAAAAAAGTATTTAGATTTGGTAAAACTGTTTCGTAATGTACCAGTTTATATGATATCTGGTGTAGTAATGTGTGCTGTATTGCTTTATGTTTCTGTGAGGGTACAGGCAACGATTCTGAATCTTGTTCTTTTAGCAGGGATAGGATTGGCTATATATTGCATGATAACTGCTATTATATTGCTGTTGAAGAAAAAGAGAGGTAGTAACTAATGAAAGGCATCATTCTAGCGGGCGGTTCTGGTACACGTCTTTATCCATTGACAAAAGTGACATCGAAGCAATTACTTCCTGTTTATGACAAGCCAATGATCTATTATCCGATGTCTGTTCTAATGAATGCAGGTATTCGGGATATTTTGATTATTTCGACGCCGCAAGATACACCGCGGTTTCAGGATCTGCTGGGTGATGGACATCAGTTCGGTGTTAACCTGACCTATGCGGTTCAGCCGTCTCCGGACGGACTGGCACAGGCATTTATTATTGGTGCAGATTTCATTGGTAATGATACTGTGGCAATGGTTCTGGGTGATAATATCTTTGCAGGTCATGGACTGCAGACACGTCTGAAGCAGGCAGTTGAAAATGCTGACAACGGTAAGGGGGCTACTGTATTTGGCTACTATGTAGATGACCCGGAACGCTTTGGCATTGTGGAATTTGATAAGGATGGCAAAGCAGTTTCTATTGAGGAAAAGCCTGCAAAACCGAAGAGCAATTATTGTGTTACCGGACTTTATTTCTATGATAACCGTGTTGTAGAATATGCAAAGAATTTGAAGCCATCTGCTCGTGGTGAACTGGAAATTACGGATTTAAATCGTATTTATCTGGAAAACGGAGAATTGAATGTAGAGCTGCTTGGCCAGGGCTTTACATGGTTGGATACCGGCACACATGAAAGTCTCGTAGATGCAACAAACTTTATCCGTACTATCGAGACTCATCAGCACCGTAAGGTTGCCTGTTTAGAGGAAATTGCATATTTAAACGGCTGGATATCAAAAGAGGATGTGCTTGAGGTATATGAGGTTCTGAAGAAGAATCAGTATGGCCAATATCTGAAGGACGTTCTAGATGGAAAATATATTGATAAGTTACATAACAAGTAAGAAAAGGGGATAAACAATGACTATTATTGTTACCGGTGGTGCCGGCTTCATTGGGAGTAATTTTGTCTTCCATATGCTGAAGAAGCATACAGATTACCGCATTATCTGTTTGGATAAACTGACCTATGCCGGTAATCTATCTACATTGGCACCGGTTATGAAAAATCCGAAATTTCGTTTTGTAAAGGCTGATATTTGTGATAGAGAGGCTGTATATCATCTGTTTGAAGAAGAAAAGCCGGATATCGTCGTTAATTTTGCAGCAGAAAGCCATGTTGACCGCTCGATTGAAGATCCGGGAATTTTCCTTCAAACGAATATTATAGGTACAGCAACGATGATGGATGCGTGTCGGAAATATGGTATTACCCGGTATCATCAGGTTTCCACAGATGAAGTTTATGGAGATCTGCCGCTAGATAGACCAGATTTGTTTTTTACAGAGGAAACACCGATTCATACCAGCAGTCCGTATTCTTCTTCTAAAGCGGCAGCAGATTTACTGGTACTGGCATATCATAGAACCTATGGCCTGCCAGTAACAATTTCTCGTTGTTCTAATAATTATGGTCCATATCATTTTCCAGAAAAGCTGATTCCACTGATGATTGCCAATGCTTTGAATGATAAACCGTTGCCGGTTTATGGTGAAGGCTTAAATGTACGTGACTGGTTATATGTAGAAGATCATTGTAAAGCAATTGATCTGATCATCCATCAGGGCAGAGTCGGTGAGGTTTATAACATCGGTGGCCATAATGAGATGAAGAACATCGATATTGTCAAGCTGATTTGTAAAGAGCTGGGTAAGCCAGAGAGCCTGATTACTCATGTTACGGACCGCAAGGGCCATGATATGCGGTATGCAATTGATCCAACTAAGATTCATCATGAACTTGGATGGCTTCCCGAGACTATGTTCAAAGATGGTATCAAAAAGACAATCGAGTGGTATCTGGATAACCGTGAATGGTGGGAAACGATTATTTCGGGCGAATATCAGAACTATTATGAAAAGATGTATGGAAACCGCGAGGAGGTCTGACGAATGAAATTTTTTGTTACAGGTGTCGGTGGACAGCTGGGACATGATGTCATGAATGAGTTGGCAAAGCGCGGCTATGAAGGCGTTGGTTCTGACATTGCACAAACCTACAGCGGTGTAGCAGATGGTTCGGCAGTAACTACGATGCCATATGTCCAGCTTGATATTACCAATGCTGATGCAGTGAAAAAAGTCATTGTAGATATCAAACCGGATGCAGTGATTCACTGTGCGGCATGGACTGCTGTAGATCTGGCAGAGGATGATGACAAAATAGAAAAGGTACGTGCTATCAATGCTGGTGGTACACAGAATATTGCAGCTGCTTGCAAACAGTTGGATTGCAAGATGACCTATTTGAGTACAGATTATGTATTTGATGGTCAGGGTGTAGAGCCATGGAAGCCGGATTGCAAAGATTATAAGCCGTTAAATGTGTATGGACAGACCAAGCTGGAAGGGGAACTGGCAGTTTCCAATACACTGGATAAATATTTTATCGTCCGTATTGCATGGGTATTCGGCCTGAATGGGAAAAACTTTATTAAGACGATGGTAAATGTTGGTAAAACACATAATACAGTTCGTGTAGTAAATGACCAGATTGGTACACCAACATATACATTGGATTTAGCACGTCTTCTGATAGATATGAATGAGACGGAGAAGTATGGTTATTATCATGCTACCAATGAAGGCGGATATATCAGTTGGTATGATTTTACCTGTGAGATTTATAAACAGGCAGGACTTTGTACGCATATCATTCCGGTTACCACAGAGGAATATGGACTGAGTAAAGCAGCACGTCCATCCAACAGCAGGCTAGATAAAAGTAAACTGGTTGAAGCAGGTTTCGCACCGCTTCCAACGTGGCAGGATGCGCTGAGCAGATATTTAAAAGAAGCAAACTTGTAAAAAATTGAGGAAAAGAGATATGGGACAGATTACTGTTACAAAGGCTCCGATTGAGGGCTTGTATGTTATCGAGCCGACAGTCCATGGTGACAACCGCGGCTACTTTGTAGAAACCTACAATCAGAATGATATGCACGAAGCAGGACTGGACATGGTTTTCGTGCAGGATAACCAGAGCATGAGTAAAAAGGGTGTGCTGCGCGGTTTGCATTTCCAAAAGCGGTATCCACAGGGAAAGCTTGTACGTGTAATTCAAGGTTCTGTCTTTGATGTTGCTGTTGATCTTCGTGCTGGAAGCAAGACATATGGTCAATGGTTTGGCGTTGAGTTGACAGAAGAAAATAACAAGCAGTTCTATATTTCGGAAGGCTTTGCACACGGTTTTTTGGTGCTGTCCGATGTGGCAAAGTTCTGCTATAAGGTAACGGACTTCTATCATCCTGGTGATGAAGGTGGCCTTGCGTGGAATGATCCGGAAATTGGAATCACATGGCCAAAGTTGGTAGGCCAATATCCGGGCAGTGCGTCTGCAGAAGGGTATCATTTGGCGGATGGAACCGCATTGAACTTGAGTGATAAGGATCAGAAGTGGCTGGGCTTAAAAGATACTTTTCAATTCTAAAGCAATCGATGTGGGATATCTTTTGCTGATGCCATGATAAAGCAGAAACAAAGCAGGAGATGAGAACGAATGGCAGAAACCGAACGAAAACAAAGCAATTACCGTATTGAATCTGTTGAAGAGCAACCGGTACACAAGGCTGTGGACCGGCTGGAAAAGGATCCGTTGGATGATATGCCGGATGTATCTGCACAGACTGGTGGACTGCCAATTGTTACATTTATCCTGATTTGTCTGGCAGCCTGTTGTATGATCCTGATTGGCAAGGTGATTGTGTCCGGCTCGATTTTGCTTTCGATGGCATGTCTGCTATTTGTAGCCATCCTTGTATTTGGCATTGCTGCACTGATTCGTGGGATGTTTACGAAGCTGCACAATCAAAAGGAACCACAGTACTGGTATGCGATTAGCGCAGCTGTTATGGCAGTCGGCGTACTGGCCGGTATGATAATTGGTATTCTCGTCAGTTTTTAGATCGCATAAAATATTAACGGATTGGACATAATTCTGTTATATTGAAGTCATATTCACGGGATATACTAAGAAAAATTACAAAAAAGATTTTTTTCTCTTATCATAAACTCCCTTATAGCATTATTTTCTTCCCTCTGCACAGGATATGTCTGAAATAAGACGAAGGGGGATGAGAATTGCTTCTTTTCTTCGTCCTCCTTTTTCATGTTTTTATATCAGAACCCCGAATGGCTGAATGCTGTTCGGGGTTCTTTGCTGGAAGTCAATAGCATATATTGTCTGAATGAATGGCATTGTAGGAAAAAACTTGTCATATTTTCCAATATGGCTTATAATGAAAAGAAGAGCTCCGATATTTCAGACAGGGAGGAAATCAGCATGTATTGCATCCGATGCGGAAGACAATTACAGGATGGTGTAAAATACTGTATATTTTGCGGTTCACCAACAGCAGAAGGAAGAAAAGCGCAGTCAGCAAAGAAACAGGATACTGCATCAATTCCGATGGATTTCTTTTCCAGCCGAATAAATCCGGAGCAGGAGGATACATTTGATATTGCAATTCCGGAGGATTTTATTCAGAGCGCACCGGAGAAGCAGGCGCAGCAGCCGGATGCTACGGAGATTCCGGCTATGGAGTTAGACGACGCACAGACACCACAGGACATAGAAGATGAAGCGTATACCCGTATGATATCCAGGGAAGAGCTACAGGCAGCGCGTGCAGCTGTTGTACAGCAGAACAATATGATCGAAGAAAAGACAGCAACTGCAGATGCGCCGGGGAGCTTACATGTCACAGATGTCCCAGACAACTCAGAGATGATAGATATTCCAGAGAACTCGGATCATGCAGATATACCGGACATTTCAGAGTCTTTGGATGTTGAAGACCGTTCCCCTGGCTCAGAAATGATTGAGATGCCAGGAAGTTCTGACGTCACGGATACACAGGATCGTGCAGAAATAACAGATATTTCGCAGATTTCAGAAGATGCAGACAGCCAAGATAGTCAGGAGATCGCAAATGTTCCTGATATACCGGATATTCCGATTCCACAGGACTTTATTACGGTAGAACCGGAATCGGAAAGACAGGGCTATATGGAAGCAGATCCAGTATATCGGAGGAATGCGGTCAGGCAACGCAGAGTATATGCACAGGAGGAAACAGACGAAGAACCGGAACAACTCATCAGTAAACGCGGTATTATTGTCGTTGTACTGGTTGTCATTTTTTTCTTTGCCATTGCAGTGGGGGCTTGCGTGATGGCATTACAGGGCGGCGAACCAGAAGCTACCGGATCTGCAGTCTCTGATATCAACTTTTCCTATGAAGAATCAGATGGTTGAGAAAGATCGACTGGAAATGCATAGATTACAGTGAGTTTATGGAGAAATGCTGTGTATTTTTGCAAAATATACATGAAATTGCGGTAGATTCTCTCACAATGGCTACAGTGAATGCGTTGACAATGGATTTGATGTGGAATATAATGATAATAAGCATATAACGTAGTAATAAATATCACAAAATAGCTGGAGTCCGTAGCTTACCGGAAGGGCAAAGAATACAGAGATGCTATTGTTGTAAATCAGGATGGAGGGCATCAGAGATGAAAAACATATTGTTTGCTGCGTCAGAATGTGTACCGTTTGTCAAGACGGGCGGCTTGGCGGATGTTGTTGGCGCACTTCCGAAGACGCTGGACAAGAGCAAGTATGATGTACGAGTTGTGCTGCCGGATTATACCTGTATCCCACAGAAATATCGTAGCCGTTTTTCGTATTTAGGTAACTTTTATATGGATTTAGGCGAGCTGGGTAATTTCTATGTAGGAATTATGACCTGTGAGTTCGAGGGCATCCGTTATTATTATATTGATAATGAGCATTTCTTCTATGGAGAAAAGCTGTACAGTGATATTCTTTGGGATATCCAGAAGTTCAGTTTCTTTTCCAAAGCTGTATTGTCCATGTTGCCAATGATTGATTTCCGACCGGATATTATCCATTGCCATGATTGGCAGACAGCTTTGATTCCGGTATTCCTGCATGAGATGTTTCAGGATAATCCGTTCTTCCGCGGTATCCGTACCGTTATGACAATTCACAATCTGAAATTCCAGGGTGTTTGGGATATTCAGACCATGCGGCGGTTCACGGGCCTGCCGGGACATGTCTTTGTGCTCGGACGTATGGAATTCCATAAGGATGCCAATATGCTGAAGGGTGGTCTGGTTTATGCAGATCGGATTACAACGGTGAGTGAAAGCTATGCAGATGAAATCCGTATGCCATATTATGGCGAGGGTCTGCATGGACTGTTAAGCGCCAAGGCGGATACGCTGAGCGGTATTCTCAATGGCATTGACTATGATTTGTATAACCCGGAGACAGACCAAATGCTGGCGGCTACCTATAATGTAGAAAGCTTTGCAGAAGGCAAGAAGGCATGCAAGCTGGCATTGCAGCGTGAGTTGGGAATGCCAGAGGATCCGGACGTGATGATGATTGCAATGATTACCCGCCTGACCGATCAGAAGGGATTGGATCTGGTAGAGTGGGTACTGGAGCGTATGCTCAGCTCCCGGATTCAGCTGGTTATCATCGGTACTGGTGATCCACGGTATGAAAATATGTTCCGCCGTTATGAATGGACACGGAAGGGACAGGTTTCCGCGAATATCCTGTTTAATGAAACAAGGGCGCATCGCCTGTATGCAGCGGCAGATGCCATGCTGATGCCATCCCGATTTGAGCCGTGCGGGCTGACACAGCTCATTTCTCTGCGGTATGGCACGGTTCCGATTGTTCGTGAGACAGGCGGTCTGCGTGATACCGTCCAGCCGTATAACCGGTATGAACAGACCGGCACAGGTTTCTCGTTTACGAACTATAATGCAGACGACATGCTGAATACGATTTTCTATGCAGAGCAGGTATTCTATGATGAACCCGAGGCGTGGAAAGATATTGTCAAGCGCGGCATGACAACAGATTTCTCGTGGGATGCATCTGCAAGAAAGTACGAAGAAATGTATGATTCGCTGATCTGATCCTATGAAACACAAAGGCAGATTCCAAAACGGAATCTGCCTTAGTCTATCGATAAACGTTTTGTGTATACAAAAAATAAACGGATTGTTAACAAGCCTCCCTCTTCGAGGGAGGGGGACCGCCGCGTAGCGGTGGTGGAAGGAGTAAAAATGTAGCCTTACCGTATCAATTGAAACCGCTGTGCAGAAGACGAATGCAACAGAACTCCCTCAGTCAGCTTCGCTGACAGCTCCCTCTGGGAGGGAGCCTAGTCTGTATTTTTTCGACAAGCTGAGGCAGATTCCAAAACGGAATCTGCCTTCATTTTTTGTAAAAAATTTTTTTCAAGCCGCACAAACCGGCGAGAAATCCGTTAAACAAAGTGAGAGGAGGTTTTCACGGTATGTCCATGGACGTAGAAGAGCAATACGAAAAAATATACCGGTATTGTTATTTCCGGCTGCATCGGCGGGAGCTGGCAGAAGATATCACGCAGGAAACCTTCCTTCGCTTTTATGCACAGGATCATTATCAGGAAACGGGGAAAGCGCTACGGTATCTGTATACTATTGCACGGAATCTGTGTATTGATACATACAAAAAGCAGCCGGAGGAGCCGTTGCCGGAGGAAATGGAGCAGCCGGACAATACAGAGACGCTGCTGACAGATTTGGCCCTGCGGGCAGCATTGCAGCAGCTGGATACGGAGCAACAGGAGCTGTTACTTCTGCGATATGTCAATGAGGTACCGATGGCAGATATTGGTGTCATGCTCGGTATATCCCGCTTTGCTGTGTATCGAAAAACGAACCGTGCCTTGAAGCAGCTGCGTACATTACTCAGGGAGGAGGACTTTGTATGAGAAAAAAAGAACGGCAGGCGTTACAGCGGGTTTTTGCCGCACCACCGGCACAGCGGAAGGAAGTCTTCTTACAAAGGCTTCCCATGCCGGCACTCAGCTACAGACAATTTATTTGGGGGCAGATGTCCTATATCCGCAAATGGACATGGATTGTATCAGCAGTATTGTTTTCTGTGGCATGGTGCAGCGCCGTATGGCTGGAGCAGGATATTGTCTGGTTAGTTTCCGCACTATTTCCGTTTATTGCAGTATCTGCTGTGACAGAAGGCGCAAAATCGGATATCCATGGTATGACCGAGCTTGAAATGGCGGCGCGGTTTTCCCGTAAAAGTGTCTTGTTAGCACGTATGACCATTCTCGGTATTTTACATGCCGTACTGCTGTGCCTGTTGGTACCGCTGTGCTGGTTGCATGGCAGCGTTACCATATTGCAGACGGGAGCCTATCTTCTGGTACCATATCTATTGACAACCGTGTTGGGGCTGCATACAACCAGAACCCTGCATGGAAAGGAGACGGGCTATATCTGTATGGCAGAGGCTGCGCTGGTCAGTGTAGCCAACGTGGTTTTTCGTTCTCTATTCGCCGCAATGTATTTGCCATTGCATAGTAACCGCTGGCTGCTGGCCTGCGTTGTACTGGCCTTGCTGACAGCGTATGAATACCGAAAACAAATCAATCAAACGGAGGAGCTTACATGGAACTGAATATAGATCGGCTGACAAAGCAGTATAAAAATAAAATTGCTGTAGATCGGGTATCGTTACAGCTGCATGAGGGTGTTTATGGTTTGCTGGGCGCCAATGGCGCAGGCAAAACGACATTGATGCGGATGCTGTGCGGCATTTTGAAGCCAACTGGCGGGACTGTTACACTGGACGGTATGGATGTTTCCACGGAAGAATACCGTGCGCTGCTGGGATATCTGCCACAGGATTTCGGCTATTATCCCGACTTTACGGGCATGGATTTCCTGCTGTATTTGGCAGCACTCAAAGGATTGCCGAAGCCGCAGGCAAAACGGCGTGCACAGGAATTATTGCAGTTGGTTTCATTGGAAAATCAGGCAAAGCACAAAATCAAAACCTATTCCGGCGGCATGAAGCAGCGTCTTGGCATTGCGCAGGCATTATTGAACCGTCCCAAGCTGCTGATTTTGGATGAGCCGACAGCCGGACTTGACCCAAAGGAGCGTGTCCGCTTCCGCAACCTGATTGCCGATTTGGGAAAGGAGAGCATTGTTCTGTTGTCCACCCATATTGTTTCGGATATCGAGCACATTGCAGATACCGTCGTTATGATGAAGGACGGACAGGTCATTTATAACGGCGCATGGGATGATTCTCATGGCGATCTGGAGGAATTTTACTTGCGGGAATTTGATGAGGAGGGACTGGAATGAGCAAATTTTCCGATTTATATTTGTGGGAATTGAGAAAAATATGGCGGCGGCGCATTACCAAAATTACGCTTGCCGTTATGGCAGTGCTGGCGGCTATGTCGATTCTTGGCGATGCATTGTTTTACGAGTATAGCGACGGCGATAACGATGAAAATATCAGTGGATACACACAGATACAACGCAAAGCGCAAGCATCGCGCTCTATTTCCGGCAGGACAATCGATGACGCCATGCTGGACGATATGCGGGCGGCGATTGATACATCCGAACAGGCGGCCATGCAGTATGAAGAGCTGTATGGATATCTTTGGGGACTGTATGGGGACGATGACAAAACGTATGCCTCGGATGCAGATACGATGTATCAGGAACGGCTTGCGGGCGTTCGCAGATTGTGGGATTTCCAATATCTCGACGATGGAGAGAAGGCATACTGGGAGCAGAAGGAAACCGGCATTTCTCCTTTCCAGTGGCAGTATGCAGATGGGTTTGTACAAATCCTGGCCAGTGAAAATATGCTGAATATGCTGCTGCTGTTCCTGCTTGCCATCTGCCTGCCGAGTGTATTCGCAGAGGAGCACCTGCGGAAAACAGACCAATTGATTTTATCCAGCCGGTTTGGCAAGCAAAAGCTGTATGGCGCCAAGCTGCTGGCGGGCGTGACGTTTGGCGTATTGTCTGCCGTGCTGCTCGGAGCCATTACCTGTGTCCTGAGCCTGTGGCTGTATGGCACGGATGGATTTGATGCGTGTATGCAGATGGTTGTCACAGAATGCTCCTGGACGATGACAGTGGGACAGGCGGCTGTTTTGTTCCTTGTATTGGTGCTGGTATTGTCTGTGCTGTACAGTGTGCTTGCGATGTTCCTGGTCAAGCTGCTGAAAAACAGCATTGCCGTTTTGGGTATTCTGGTAGGTACGTTCTTTCTATGCCTGCTCGTACAGCCGCCGTATCACCTGCGGCTGATATCCAGACTGTATGCCTTGCTCCCTTCCAGTGCATTGGTGGATCGTATGCTGAAAAATGATTGTCTGTACCATGTTCTGGGACATTATCTGACAGGCTGGCAGATGATACTGATTGTCTATGCAATTGCCGTCCTGCTGATGGCATGGCTCGGTGGAAAACTGTACCGAAAATACCAGATCACCGGACGGTAAAATGCGATAACAAATATTATGCTATAAATCGGAATTGGCCTTCGGATTGAAGGCGTTGCATCACTGTCCGGTATTGACTGGCTTTCCGGCATGTTGCGTACAAACCTCAATGTAATCGATGATGTTCTGGTTGGATTGCCTGTTGCAAAGCAGGAAGACGAAATTGACCGTAATATTTTTGACCGGGGTTGATACCTGATCCTGATATACATACAAAAGTAGCAGTTCCGGCAGAGGGATTGCTGCTTTTTTTACAAATATGGATAAAAAGCTATTTCCTGCGCATACTACCTCCAAACGAACGGAGGAATGAAGTATGGATATGACTCCACAGGAATATGAACAGCTTGTGGAAAAACACTGCAAGCCATCCCCATTGGGAAAGGATATGCTGTGGGCATTTGTCATCGGCGGCGCAATCTGCACACTGGGACAGGGGATCAGCGACTTTTGGAAGGCTGTGGGTCTGGATGAAAAAGACGCTGCCGCAGCAACGTCCATTACATTGATTGGATTGTCGGCCCTGTTGACCGGCTTGCATTTATATGAAAAGCTGGCAAAGCATGCGGGCGCGGGTACGCTGGTACCGATTACCGGCTTCAGCAATTCTGTTGCATCCCCTGCGCTGGAATTCAAAAGCGAGGGCTTTATACTGGGTACCGGCGCCAAAATGTTTACGATAGCCGGACCTGTTATTGTATATGGTATTAGTGCATCGATTTTATATGGCATTCTTCTGGTCATATTCGGTGCGGCCTGACGGAGGGAACGGAATGATTGGAAAACGAATGGGAATCGGAACCATCCAGTTTGAGCGTCCGCCAAGAGTACGTGCATGGGCGGCAGTCGGCGGAAAAAAGGAAAAGCAGGGACCCTTGGGTTCAGAATTTGACCATCTGTTTCCAGATACCATGTGTGAGGAAACGACATGGGAAAAAGCAGAAATGCATCTGCAAAAGGTAGCTGTCGGTATGGCGGCAAATAAATGCAAGCTTCCGATCGCTGCTTTTGATATGATCATTGCCGGCGATCTGTTGGGACAGTGTGTTGCCTCCAGCTATGCTGCAAGAGGAACACAGGTGCCATATCTCGGGGTCTATGGCGCTTGTTCGACAATGGCAGAAAGTCTAGGGCTTGCTGCCTGTATGGTGGACGGAGGTTTTGCACAGCGGGTATGTGCCGTTGCATCCTCGCATTTCTGTACCGCGGAACGGCAGTACCGTTTTCCGCTTGCCTATGGCGGACAGCGCACACCAACGGCGCAGTGGACGGCAACGGCAGCCGGTGCATGTATCCTGACACCGGCGGCGGATGATTGCGCACCGGTTCGTATTACGCATGTATGCTTTGGTAAGGTCTGTGATTTGGGTATTACGGATGCCAATAATATGGGCGCCGCTATGGCTCCTGCGGCATATGACACCATTCGGACCTTGCTCAGTGATACCGGAACACATCCGGAAGATTATGATGGCATTTTCACGGGGGATCTGGGAAAGGTTGGCTCTGCATTGCTGTGCGAATTATTTGAACAGGATGGAATCCATATTGCACAGAAGCATGAGGACTGTGGAAAGCTGTTGTTTGATGATAAACAGGATATCCATGCAGGCGGTTCAGGCTGTGGCTGTGCAGCATCGGTATTATGTGCCCATTTGTTGCCGCGGCTGTCTGACGGTAGATATCAGCGTATTATCCTTGCAGCAACCGGAGCGCTGATGAGTCCAACCAGTGTACAGCAGGGAGAAAGCATACCGGGAATCTGTCATGCATTGATTTTGGAATCGGGGAAAAAGAGGTAGATACAATATGCAATATATATATGCATTTATTACAGGTGGTATTATATGTGCGCTCAGCCAGATCCTGATTGATAAAACCAAGCTTACCCCGGCAAGAATTTTGACTGCATATGTCGTTCTCGGCGTCATTCTGACGGCAATCGGAATCTATAAGCCATTGGTTGATTGGGCGGGAGCAGGCGCCACGGTACCGTTGCTGGGCTTTGGTTATACACTGGCAGAGGGCGTCAAAACAGCGGTTTCAGACAGCGGTTTGCTCGGCGCCTTCACTGGCGGAGCAAAGGCTGCCGCAGGCGGTATTTCCGCCGCTGTATTTTTCGGTCTGCTGGCGGCGCTGCTGTTCAAGCCTGCGGATAAGAGTTGATAGCATATTCTGCGATAAGCCTCCTTCTTCGAGGGAGGCTTTAGCTGTATACAGCGCATGTATCGTATGATATAATTGGTACAGGAAAACATGGGAGGTGACAGCCGTGCTTACCTGTACCAATCCGATCCGGCGGATCGAACCATACATACTGTATTTTATGCTGTATGCAGTATTTGGCTGGTGCTATGAGGTCTTTCTCGAAGTAGTTATATACCATTGGGGCTTTACAAACCGTGGTGTGTTATTTGGGCCATATTGTCCGATTTATGGTGTGGGCGCCATGCTGTTTCTGTTGTGCTTCAGCAGACTGATGCAGCTGCGCGGCAGTACGATATTCCGGCTGTGCAAACCCATGCTGATTTTTCTCGGTACCATGGCAGTTGCAACTGCGGTAGAGCTGGCTGCCACGTATTTGTTGGAATGGACGATCGGCAGTTGGCCATGGCAGACGTATGCCGACTATGCATACAATTTTCAGGCGCGGATTGCGCTGTCGCCATCTGTTCGGTTTGGTATCGGCGGTGTGCTGTTTTTATATGTCATGCAGCCGATGTTTGCATGGCTGGTGGGTAAGCTCGGCCCGAAAACAATGCATATCGTTGTTTTTACTGTGCTGATGGTTGTATGTATTGACATCACTGCAACTGTGCTTGCGCATATCTTATGAAACTGTAGTTGGAAGGCACTGTTTATCGATAGTAGGAGTGAGCTTATATGAAAACAATCGTTTGTTATGGGGATTCCAATACCCATGGCTATGATCCACGCAATGGCGGACGGTATGCCTATCATATCCGCTGGCCGGGGCAGTTACAAATGCTTCTCGGACGGGAGGAATATTACGTCATTGAAGAGGGCTTAAACAGCCGCACAACCGTGCATGCCGATGTGTGCTATGATGATAACAAAAGTGGCGTAGATTTGCTTCCGGCAATTCTCAAAAGTCATATGCCGGTTGACCTGTTGATTATCATGCTAGGCTCAAATGACATGAAGCAACGGTTTTCTATGGGAGCCGCGGAGATTGCCAGAAGTGCAGCCCTGCTTGTATCTACGGCAAAAAATGTTTCCGCTTCCAAAAATCCGTCCGGTAAACCGTGTCACATTTTGTTGATTGCACCGCCGCCGATCACGGAAGCCCTGCGGGATGGCGGCTGCTATTGTGAATTTGGTGATCGTGCCCTGCGGATATCCGCAGAGCTTTCCGGATGGTATGCGCGGGTGGCAAACAGCCAGAGGGTAGCATTTCTGGATGCAGCAGAGCTTGTTACACCGTCTGATATTGACGGACTGCATCTGACGCCGGAGGGACATACGCTGTTGGCGCAGGCAGTGGCAGAGAAATGCCGGGAAATTCTTGGCAATACACATTGATAGATTAAAAAAGAGCGCTGTATCAAACGATGCAGCGCTCTGCTATTTACATAGTAAGCCGTTAATGGCTCTTTTTCACGCTTCGTCCCAGCACGTCGGAAACCTCAGTGATGGTGATAAATGCATTTTTATCAATGCTGGTCACAATCCGCTTCAGACGCGTGATCTGGAACCGGTTGACAACGAAATAAACAATCGTGCTTTCCTTACCGGAATAAAAGCCGCGGGCGTCGATGTGGGTAATGCCGGTGCCGAAGGCTTCAGACAGAGAGCCGCTGATTTCTGCCGGTTTGGAGGTAACAATCATGGCCGATTTTGCTTTATCCAGACCTTCTGTAATGAAGTCAATGGCTTTGACAGCGACGCAGTAGGTAAGAATAGAATACATCGGGAGAATCCAGCTCTGGAAGATACAGCCAATGATAACATACAGGGTGATATTGTAAATCATAATGAAGGTACCAACGGTCAGGCCGAGCTGGCGGGCAAAGATAACGGCAAGAACCTCAATACCGTCAATCGCGCCGCCGAAGCGAACCGACAAACCGCTGCCGATCCCACAGATCAGACCGCCGAATATTGCACACAGCAACACATCATCACCGGCAAATGGAGAGCCTGCACTGACATCAATCGGCAGAACCTCTTCAAAGATATGCGATGCAATGGAGAACACAACAACAGCCCAGACAGAATAGATGGTGAAGGTAGCCCCCTGCTTTTTCAGACCGAACAGGAACAGCGGAACATTGAGGATAACCAGAAAGAACGAAAAGGAAAACTGCGGCGGCGTAATCTGCCAGAGCAGCATGGATGTACCGGAAATTGCACTGTCATACAGATGTACCGGAGCCAGGAACATCGTGACACCAATTGCGCTGATAATACCTGCAAGCATCATAATCAAAAAAATATGCGGCTGCAGGGGTTCGGAAAGCTTCAGATTAAGCGTGGGTTTTTTCATAAAATGATACACTCCTAGTATAACTCACTTTAAATAGCAAACTGTTTGAATATATGTTTTTGCTATG
>JAUNGQ010000011.1 GCA_030524285.1 Eubacteriales bacterium | reverse complement strand
ATGCTTCGAGAAGGCAATCAAGGCGTATGCTGAAAAGCTGGGCTTCAAGGCTTAAGACTTACCAGTATGATATGACACAAACTGTCATATGATAAGATTGAGATCTCAAATCTCCTTTTATTTGGATCATCGGCTTTTTCGTCCCTTTTCCGGGGCGGAAAAGCTGGTGAAATCTGGAAGGAATCGGACTGGCATTTGATGATGCCGGATTGGAGGCCAATATGGGAAAAAAGAAGGTTGTTATTGCTTTAGGAGGCAATGCACTTGGAAGAAATGTAGAAGAGCAGAAGGAAGCTGTAGAAAAGACAGCGAAGGTAATTGTTGATCTTTTACAGCAGGATTTGGATATTATTATTACGCATGGCAATGGTCCGCAGGTTGGTATGATTCAGGATGCAATGGATAATATGGTTGTTATGCATGAAAATTACAAGCAGATTCCGCTGCCAACGTGTGTGGCAATGAGCCAGGGCTACATCGGCATTGATTTGCAGAATGCAATCAAATACGAGCTGCGCCGCCGTGAAATGGATGTGAAGGTATCTACCATTCTGTCTCAAGTTGAGGTGGATGAGGATGATCCGGCTTTCGAGAATCCGGCAAAGCCGATTGGCCGTTTTATGACCAAAGAAGAGGCGGAAATCAACGAAAGCAATGGTGTACACTGCCAGGAAGATGCCGGACGCGGTTATCGTGTTGTTGTAGCCTCTCCTCTGCCGAAGCGGATCCGTGAGCTGGAAACCATCAAAACACTAAACAAAGCAGGACATATTGTCATCACCTGCGGTGGCGGCGGTATTCCAGTGGTTGACCATGAGGGAAGGTTAGATGGTGTCAACGCTGTTATTGATAAGGACAATGCCAGCAGCCTGCTTGCACAGCAGTTGGATGCTGATTTCCTGATTATTCTGACCGCAGTAGAAAAGGTTGCGATCAATTTTGGTAAGGAAAATCAGGAATGGCTTTCCGACCTGACTGTTGAACAGGCAAAACAGTATATTGCAGAAGAACAGTTTGCAAAAGGCTCTATGCTTCCAAAGGTAGAGGCATCCATTCGCTTTGCAGAATCCAAGCCGGGACGGCGTTCGCTGATTACCCTGCTGGATAAGGCAGCAGATGGCATCGCAGGTAAGACAGGAACTGTCATCCATCTGTAAAAATATTTCTGCGTCTATGCCGTAGGAGTTATAAAATAATGAATATACCGGTTACTATTTTTATGTGGGTAATGGCATTTTTACCGATTGCGGTGCTGCTGGTTTTGATGATTAAATTCCAGTGGGGCGCAACGGAAGCAGCGCCGATTGGACTGCTGATTACCATTATCACAGGAATTTTCTTTTATAAAGCGGATATTACGCTGATTGCCGCGGAAAGCGCCAAAGGCATCTGGAATGCATTGATTATTCTGCTGATTGTCTGGACCGCAATTCTGATGTATCAGGTTGGTGACGAAGCCAAAGCGTTTCTGGTCATCCGGAACGGCATGCGCAAGCTTCTGCCGAATGAGCTGCTGCTGGTGCTGGCAATGGGCTGGATTTTTGAAAGCTTTTTGCAGGGCATTACCGGCTTTGGCGTGCCGGTTGCAGTCGGCGCGCCGCTGCTCATTGGTATTGGTGTACAGCCGCTGTGGGCGGTTATTATCCCGCTGCTCGGACAGGCATGGGGCAATACCTTCGGCACGCTGGGCGCCGCATGGGATTCGCTTGCCATGAGCGCTGGTTTGACGGTAGGAAGTGCCGAATATCTGTCAACTGCTATGTGGACCGCTGCTTTTATCTGGCTGTGGAACATCATTGGCGGTATCGCAGTATGCTGGTTCTATGGCAAAGGCAAGGCAGTGAAAAAAGGGCTGCCTGCTGTCCTGATTTTATCTGTGATTCAGGGCGGCGGTGAACTGCTGCTGGCTGGAGTGAACACAACGATTTGCTGCTTTGTCCCGGCAACGATTTCTCTGGTTGTCATTCTGCTGCTCGGCAGGAGCAAGCTGTACCGCGAGGAATGGTCTGTGGAAAACAGCCCGATTATGAATCGCAGTTTTGCCGGACAAGGTAACGATGAAGCGCCGAAGGATATGACGCTGGTACAGGCATTTGTGCCGTATTTCCTGCTTTCCATCATTACACTGGTGGTACTGGTTGTGGGACCGATCAATTCGTTCCTCGGACAGTTCAAAATCGGCTTCGCATTTCCGGAAACTGCAACTGGATATGGCTATGTCAATGCGGCAAGCGAATGCTTTTCACCGTTGGCAATTTTTACTCATGCGAGTATGTTTCTGTTTGTGTCGTCCATTATTGGTCTGGTTTTCTACAAGAAGCATGGCTGGATTAAAAAAGGCGGCGTCAAGCGCGTGTTTACCAAATCGATTTCCATGACGATGCCGTCCGGCATTGCCGTGATCGGACTGGTTATCATGTCCAAGATCATGGACGGTACGGGACAGACTGTCGTGCTGGCCAATGGTATTGCAGACATTTTAGGTATTGTATATGTTGTATTTGCTCCGTTTGTCGGCCTGCTCGGAACCTTTATGACCGGCAGCAACATGAGCTCGAACATTCTGTTCGGCGGCTTCCAGCTGACGACAGCGAAGCTGCTTGGCGTAGACCCGTCGATTATTCTGGGTGCACAGTCCGCCGGTGGCGCCATTGGCAGTGCAGTCAGCCCGAGCAAGATTATCCTCGGAACAACAACCGCGAATATCCTCGGCAGCGAAGGCAAGGTACTGAAAAAGATCATGAGCATTACCATTCCGGCGACAATCCTGATTGGCATTATCGTATTCGCAATGGTTGGATTGTAAACGGAGGCAGAAAACATGGAACAGAAGGGCTTTTTTCAGACAAAGGCAGGCGGTTTGACCATTGCATTTATTGTCATCATGCTTGCATTTGCAATGATTTTGGCAGGTCTTAACACAGGGATAACGGTTCTTTGCACGATCGGCTTTGTCCTGATTGTTGGGGCAATGCTGTATTCGCCGGTTGAGGTTTATATTCTGAGAAAATTAAAGAAATAGCTGCTTTCCTGGCAGAAAAGCAGAACGGTAGGATTAAACGAGGGATACTATGTATATTGAAGACATTTTAGGACGGGTTGCAAGAGATCTGGAGCATTTAAAACAGTTCACTGCAACCCCGGGAGACGGCTGTACGAGACTTCCGTTTACCAAGGAAGCACGGGAAGCGGTAGAATTTTTGGGAGAATTGATGCAGGAAGCAGGCATGGAGGTCAGGGAGGATGCCGCCGGTAATATTATCGGTACACTCGCAGGTCAAAACCCGGAACTGCCATGTGTTATGATGGGTTCCCATTATGATTCTGTTATCAACGGCGGTGATTATGATGGTATTGCAGGTGTCATCTGTGCCATTGAGGTTGCACGCCAGCTGAAGGAAAGTGGCATACAGCCAAAGAGGAATTTTGTTGCTGTTGGTTTCTGTGATGAAGAGGGTATGCGCTTTGGTACCGGTTACTTTGGTTCCGGCGCAATGCTGGGCAACCGTGATCCGGACTATTGCAGAAGGTTTCAGGATACCGATGGAATTTCGATCTACGATGCAATGAAGGGATATGGATTGGATCCGGAAAAGGTGCAGGATGCTGCATGGGAAAACGGTTCTATAGGTTATTTCCTTGAAGCACATATTGAGCAGGGGCCTGTGCTGGATGCAGAGAATATTGAAATCGGTCTGGTTGACTGTATTGTCGGTATTCAGCGTTACATGATTACGGTTCATGGCCGTGCCGACCATGCCGGAACAACACCGATGGACATGCGTATGGATGCGGTGGAAGCTGCAACCAAGGTCATTTCCAAGATTCCGGATTGGGCAAGGGAAAAGGCAGACGGCACGGTTGCTACAACCGGATATATCAAGACAACACCGGGTGGCATGAATATCGTGGCAGAGAAAGTCGAATTTACGGTTGACATTCGTTCCAAAAACAACGATAATATTAACGATATTGCACACCGGATTCGCGCTGCATTGGACAGGGAAACCGCTGCGATTGGCGGAAGCTATGAAATGGATACCAAGCTGGTCATTACTCCGGTGAATCTCTCCGAAGAGATGCTGCATATCATGGAGGAAAGCTGCAAGGCTCATGAATATTCCTATAAGTATCTTCCGAGCGGTGCAGGACATGACTCGCTTGAAATCGGTCAGGTCATCCCGACAGTTATGGTATTCGTCCCGAGCAAGGACGGCAGAAGCCATTGCCCGGTAGAATTTACCAAGTATAGTGATCTTGCAAAGGCCACGGTGATTATGACGGAGCTGGCACAGGAGCTTTTAAACAGGGATTAATGATAAGGTTCCTCCATATAAATGTTTGACCGCTTGCGGAGGTTTGTATGGGAGAAGTAAACTGGAATTCTACTTATAAAAAAGATAATATTCGCTTGCTGAGGAGGCATTTAGCGCTGACACAGAAGGAGTTTATTCAGAAATTTCTGACATCGGAAGATGGAAAGCCTTCTATGTGTGTCGCTACATTTTCCAATCTGGAGTCAAAGGGCGGAAGCCGTACCAGTGAAGTAGTACTGACAGTTGCCGAAAAGCTGCAAATAGATCCGATGCTGTTTTCCATGACACCCGAGAAATTTGCAGACAGGCTGAATACGGTGCTTCCAAATGCAAAAGATACAGCAGATATTTCACAGCCAACAGCAAAGGTTGGAAATATAGATCGCCTGCTGTACCGTCTCACAATGTATTTCTCCGAACAGCTTTTTGACAAACGATTGAAAAAGGGCGACAAAATCGAATCTGACCGTATTTTGGCAGACAAGCTCGGCGTAGGGCGGTCAGCAATTCGTGAGGCATTAAAGGTATTGGATGTACTGGGTATGCTTGACATCCGTCCGGGACAGGGAACATTTATCAGCAATGATGAAGCAGACTTTTTTATCATTCCTCTTTCGTGGTCCCTTTTTCTCAACGGTAACCAGATTGAAAGCATTCTGATGGTTCGGAATCTGCTGGAAAAAAAGGCGGCAGAGCTGACAGCAAGTGCTGCGGATGAAGAATGCATGGAAAAATTGCATGATATTTCCACACGTATTCATGATGCATATGTGCATTTGGATTATCAGAGCTTTCTAAACTGTGATTTGGAATTCCATCTATGTATTGCAGCAGGCTCAGGCAATCCGGTCATCCACAGTATGATCCAGACGATCAGCAATCTGATGAAGCATGTCAGTGGAACCGGTATGGTGGATGAAGAGCAGCTGGAGGAAATACATAAGGAGCATCGTTTGATTTATGGTGCGATTTTATCCCGGGATGATGAAGCTGCGGGAAAATTTATGGAGGAACATTTACAAAAATCTATGAAGCGGTATAATTATCGCTAATCAATCAGGACAAACCAAAACAAATCAACATAACAAACAACGAACACAACAAAACACAACGAAGCATCCTGTCTGTATGTTCGACAGGATGCTTTTTCACCAAAAACGATGAAAGTGAGGAATGTTACATGGAACTGATGGATATGCTGCTGCATCGTCGGAGCATTCGCAAGTACACGGAGGAAGCGATTTCGGAAGAAAAGCTGGAAAAGATTGTACAAGCTGGCTTACTGTCCTTTGCGGGAAGAGGGCTCAATCCGTGGGAAATGATTGTGGTGCGCGATAAGGACATGCTGAAAAAGATGTCCGGATGCAGAGTGGGCTGTGGTACGATGCTGGATGGCGCAGACGCAGCAATTGTTGTGCTTGGCGACAGCAGTAAATCGGATACGATCGTGGAGGACTGTTCAATCGTGATGGCGTACATGCACCTGATGGCGGACACATTGGGTGTCGGAAGCTGCTGGTTGCAGGGACGTCTGCGCTTTGCAGTAGATGAAACCTCCACAGAGGATTATTTGAGAAATCTTCTGCATTATCCGGAGCACATGAAGCTGGAGGCTGTACTCGTTCTCGGTATGCCTGCACAGCAGCCGGAGGCGCATACGCTGGAGGCGCTCCAGTGGGAAAAAGTACACAAAGAGACCTATTAAGGCGCATTTTGTGTAAGAAATTGTACCGTTTGGAGTAGAAATGCTCCAGACGGTATTTTCTTTTTCGGGAAATAATCAATATAAATGAAATTTTACAGAAAAAACGATTTACAATGTTTCGTGCAGGTGATACAATAAAACGGCTAGGGAAACGATAGATTTCATACAATTTTTGACAAATTTATTTCTCTTTATACCAAAAAGAAGATATAAAACAAATGATTTCAGAATCTGAAAGTTTCGCCTTTTTCACATGTTTTCTGCTGGAAACAGAGACAGGGGCATACTGATGATACAGATCATCAATTATCACAAAAGCTGTTAAAATAAAGTCTTCAAAAGCTGTTATCGTCGTGGTATTATTTTTGGAACTTCAACATAATCATGCCCCTTTACTTTTGTGTCGCTACAAATAGGATAGCATATTTTGTTGAAGTTCTCTCTTTTATTTCGTACAACAGGTTCATTGATAAAAGGTGGTGAGAGAGGATGTATCGTATCGCGGTCTGCGAAGATGAACCGAAGCAACGGGAGGGACTGTGTGCCCAATGTCGTGACATTCTAACCCGGCTGGAGGTGGAGTATCAGATTGAACCCTTTGCCTCGGCTGAGGAGCTGGAGGTCGCATTGACGGACGGCATGCGGTTCGACCTGCTGTGTCTAGACATCCTCCTGACGGACAAGACGGGTATGGAGCTGGCTATGGAAGTGCGAAAATGGGACGAGCAGATTAGTATCCTGTTTATCACCAGCTTCACCGAGTTTCTTTTGGAAGGCTATGAGGCACGCCCAATCCAATATTTGCTCAAACCGGTGAAACTGGAGGAACTGGAACGAGCGCTCCAAACCGATCTGCGTCTTAACCACCAGCCACGCATGGTGACGCTACGCAGCGGCGGAAAAACCGTCGTGTTACCCTTGGCGGACATCCGGTATGTAGAAAGCCAGAACCACGGCTGCGTGTTTTGCATGGATCGGGAGGAGCAGTTCTTCCAGCTGAGTCTGACCCAAGTGGAGACACTTTTACCAAAAGCGCAATTCTGCCGCTGTCACCACAGCTATTTGGTAAATCTGGCGCAGATTAAAGAGGTCACCAGCCGGGAGTTGTATCTCTCTGACGGCAGTCGCCTGACGATTGGCCGCCGCTATGCGGAGCAGTTTCAAACGAAATTTATTTGCTATCTCAATCTCAACAGCCGCTAAATGAAAGCAAGACCCATGGAATGGGAATTTCCCGTTCCGTGGGTCTTTTATATTTTCTATCTGATTTTCAACGCGGTTTGGACAGTGAAGTGATCGTCGGTGTAGCTGATGTCCAGAATGCTTCCATATTTTTTTGTTATGGAACGCATCTGCGCCAGACCGAAGCCATGACTGTCCTGGTCGGCCTTGGTGGTCTGAAGACTCCCCTGTTCGTCCAGAGACAGCCCGCCCATGTAGCTGTTTTCACACTTGATCGCCAGATAGCCCTGTGTGACCTTGATCATACATTCCACTTCCCGCGTCTGGGGAGGCGAAACCTGGGACGCGGCCTCTAGGGCGTTGTCCAGCATATTGAGCAGCAGGCTGCACAGATCGCCATCGGGGATGCTCAGCTCAGCAGGCACCAGCGCGGCAGCACGGAAACTCACACCGAGATCGTTCGCGCGGGCAGCGGCGTTCTGTAAAATGGTATTGATGGTGAAATGCTTGGTGTACTGCTGTGGCGCCAGCTTGTCCAACTGGGCGTCCAGCTCCTCCAGACGGTGGCCCAGTTCCTCCAGATCTCCCTTCTGCTGGAGCAGATGCAAAGTGGCCACCTGGTTCTTCCATTCGTGGCGCATGACGGTGTTTTGCCGGAGCTTCTCCTCTGCTGCACGGTAGCTATTCGCTGTCAGCTCATTTTTGAGAGCGAGTGTCTGGGCGTCTGTCTGCACTCGGGCGAAATCCCGGAGCACGCCCAAAACTGCGATAACGGCGCTGTCGGCAACCAGAAATACCGTCATCCAATAAACTGGACGGCTATATTCGCCATATTGGAACAAGGTTACAAACATATCGTTGATATACCCTGCGGTATAGCCACCCCGTACAAGAGAGGCCAGATAGATACACAGCACGACGACACCTGCGGTAAGGACGCTCCACCCGAGTTGCCTCCATGTTCCCCGTCTGCGCCCCAGCAGTAGCCATACCAGCAATAACAGCGGTGACAGCAGGGAAAACCCATGCCAAGTAAAAAAATCATTGAGCAATTCGGGGAGAAAATAATATCCGTAGCCACGGGAGATCTGGTAGATACTCAGCATCCCAGTGGCGAGGACCAGCACGAGAAGGGTATAGTCAGGCCTGCCCTGTGCCAATCCCAGCAGAAACAGACCGCACACACAGACGAAAACGAGTGTGAAACATCCAGCCGGAATGCCATACAGGTTGGCATATGCAATGTTCGCGCCATCGGTAAGCCATAGGGAAGTGAAACGTGCCATCGGTGGATACAGGGCGTTTTCTGCATCCAGCACCTGATAATCAATTTCCAGATCACAGCGCTCTGCTCCCGGTGGGAATGGCACATGGACCTGTCCGACGCCCATGGTCTGCATACCATAGGAGGCGGTTCCGGTGCTTTGCAGTACAGCCTCGCCGTCCATACGGATGGTGAAAGCCGCGCCTGCCGTTTCCAGCAGCAGATAGCCGTCCGTCGGGATGTCCTCCACCGTGGCACGGAAACGGTAAACCGCGCCATCCTCCATGCCGGTTACCGCGCCGTGTTCGTCCAGTGTACAGGGAGTCAGACTGCCGTCCTCACTGATTCGGTCGGCGGACTGGAATGTAATATAGTTCATCGGCTCTGGAACGGTCATAAAGGCGTGGAGAAACAGCACTGCCGCGATGCAAAGCACGGCGAACCCACCGGCGCAGAGCCCAAATACCAATCTTCGATTCATAAGCATCCCTTCCATTTTTGCTTTTATCATAACAGAAGCGATCAAACGGCGCAAGCGCCGGAGGGGTCATTTCTTAAACGACACGATTTCCAACGTAAACAACACAACATAAGTAAGTGGTTTTTGATATAATAAAACATATTAACATAATAAAATATATTGATTTGTTGTAATAAATAAAAGAAAGAACTCAACAAAATATATCTTATTTGTAGCGACGAAAAAGTAAAGGAGGCATGATTATGTTGAAGTTCCAAAATAATACCACGACGATAGCAGCTTTTGAAGACTTTTTAACTTACTGATATATTTTTACGATTAGACGATAAGTAGGCATGAAGATGCGTCCTATTGTATCAAATTTCCCTGGGAATTGTACACAAGCGGACAGTCAGGCACGTATAACCACCTGATACATTTCACAATTGAATATCGAAGAAACTGCAAAAATTCACATCTGAGGATTTGCCCGATCTAATGGATGTTTTACAGGTTATACATTTGGGAAAGCGGTGCAGCTGTACCGCGCCTAACAACATGGGACTGCAAGGACCATGGAAAAAGCCTTTGCAAATAAAAACAAAGGAGGAACAATGGGTCATGAAAAAATGGCTAAGACGCCCGCTTGCGTTACTGATGGTTTTGGCGATGTGTGTCACCACATTACCGGTTGAAGTGTTTGCGTATAGTACAAGCAACCCGGATGCTAACGGTTATATTACGGTTACACCGGAAGACACCGACTCGAAAACCCAGGCTACGCTAAGTGCAGCTGCTTTGGCTGAAGCATATGACAAAACTGGCGATACGAGCTTGAGCGAAGTAACATCTGCGAGTTGGTATTACACCACAAGCGCGACTGTTGCAGACGATGCAGTGATCGACGAATCTGCTAGAGATCCGAGCAACGCATGGGTACCGTTGAATTACCAGCAGGCTCCAGTGGTGGATTATACTGATACGCTGAAGGTTAGATGGATTTTACAAGATCCTACTGATCCAACAACAGGTGTGATCGATTTTGCTACTGTGATGGCGGGTAGCCAGTATGTTGAGGGTTACTATACCTACCCCGTAGGCGCAACTAACGACGGCAAGACCTACACGGTTTTCTGTGATGATGTAGAGGTTGGAAGCTCTGTTCTCGGCGGTACATCATATCGTTTCCAGAATACGTTAAAGTATACGGAAATCAAGAATGTGCAGGAGACTGTGCAGGAGTACGATGTCGCAGTTGATGATACTCTCGAAAACGGCGAAATTGAGCTTGGTACAGAGAAAGCGGAAGCAGGCGATACGGTTACCTTTACGGTTACACCGAAAGATGGCTATACAGTTTCCAGTGTAAGCGTAAATAATGGTGCCGTTTCTGTCAATCCGACAGTAAATGGCGGATATTCTTTCGTTATGCCGGCAGGTGATGTCACGGTAAGTGCAACGTTTGAAGCAATTCCGGCAGATCCGACATATTCGGTTAACGTTACGGCTGATCCGGAAGAACTCAAAGACGAAGTTTCCGCTGATACGATTACATCTGGCGACAGCTATGTAGCTGGCACAGAGGTTACGCTGACCGCTAAAGACGTAGATGGATATACTTTCTCGTACTGGTCTGACTCCAATGGTAATACCAGCAACGAAAAGGTATGGACTGTTAAAACACCGGCGGAAGAGGTTACCTACACCGCACATTATACCAAGAATGCGGCTGTTTACCATACCGTAACCTTCAAGGCTGACGGAAAGGTAGTCGACACAGTTCAGGTTGAAGATGGACAAACGGTAGATCAGGATAGCCTTCCTGCAATTCCGAATAAGACCGGCTATGAAGGTTCTTGGGGTGATCTGACAGCGGCTATTACCGAAGATACGGTTATCAACGTAGTATATACGGCTGCGGATGTCACAGTAACCATTGGTGAGAACACGACTCCTGAGACAAAAAAATACGGCGAGACAGTTACGCTTGATTCCGAAGATATCACGATTCCGGCTGGCAAGACGTTTGCTTACTGGACTGACGCGGAAGGCCGTCATTATGATGACGGTGCAGAAGTTGTACTGAACGAGGATGTTGTTTCCTACGATGGTACAGCTTACAGCGCAGCGTTCACACCGGTTTACGAGACGAATCGGTATACTGTAACCTTCAAGACCGCAGAGGGCACCATTCTGGAAACCAAAACGGTTGATTATGATGGTACAGTAACTGCTCCGGAAGTTCCGAACAGAACTGGCTATGAGAATGGCATTTGGAAGAATGTGAATGATGAAGATGACACTGTTGACGGTAGCGATACTATCACAAACATTCAGGAAAATGCAACGTATGTAGCTGCGTATGAAAAGAAGTCGTATACGGTAACAACTGCTGCTGCTCCGGCCGATGCTGGTACCACAGAAGGCGATGGTCCGTATGAGTATGAAGCAACCGCTGAACTGACTGCAACCGCGAATACAAACTATGATTTCGCTTACTGGTCCGGCTCTGATGGTTCTTACTATCTCAGCGAGACAATCGAAGTCACTGTAACCGGCGATGTTACCTACACTGCACACTTTACACAGGGCGAGTATGTTGTCAAGTTCTATTCTGACGACAAGCTGTTTGACATTCAGACAGTAGCTAAGGGCGGCACTGCTGAACCGAAATATACGCCTGTTAAGGTTGGCTATACCTTCAAAAAGTGGGGAGATGTGAACGGTAATGATGTTGATCTTACCAATATTACTGCAAATGCAGAAGTCTTTGCACAGTTCGAGGCGAACAAGTACAAGATTACGTCTGCACTGATGGTTGATGGTGTAAGCGCGGAACAATCTGGCGTTGTTGTCATTGATCCCACACAGGAGGCGTCTGTAGGTGAAACGGTTACATTTACTGTAACACCGGATACAGCCCAAAATCAGAAGATTGACTACATCACGGTTACGGGCGAGGATGCTACTACTGGTCCAATTCCAGTTGTACTCAAGACGGTAGAGAACGGTAAATATACCTATTCGTTCACGATGCCGGCAGATGAGGTTGCCATTACGGCCTATCTGACAACCGAGTCCAACTATGGTACGGTAGTATTTGCCGATGCGGTAACCGGATATGTGCTTGATAGCCAGAGCTTGGAAAAGGGACGAGAAATCAAGGCTCCGACAGTTCCGGAAAAGTTCGGCTATACCTTTGACAAGTGGACTTCTGATAAGGAAGGCACTGACGAAGTAACATTCCCTGTAGAGGTAACAGAGGACTATGCTGTTTACTATGCACAGTATACAGCGAAGGCTGTCACTGTCATCACAGGAGACAAGACCGACAACAGCAAGTTTTTTGGCGACACGGTTACGCTTGAGGCTCCTGAAAAGGACGGCCAGACCATAGCTTACTGGACCGATAAGAACGGACATCAGTATGCGGATGGTGAAACCGTTACGCTGGACGAAAACGTTGTTGAAGTGGCTGGCAATGGAAATCTTACAGCAGCGTTCACACCGGTTTATGAGGATAAGCAGGTAACTGTTACCTTCCAGCTGGCAAACGGCACACAGGTAGCAGTGAAGGAAATTCCATATGGCAGCACAATTGCTTCTGCACCGACTCCGGATGCTCCGGCAGGACAGAAGTTTGACGGCTGGTATGATGAAAACAATGTTGCATTCTCCACAACAACCTCGTTTAAGGCAGATACTACCTTTACAGCTCAGTTTACAGAGGATGAGTATGAGGTAAAGTATGAGGTAGGGAATGATGGTACAAGCGATGCTGCTGATACAACAGCAAAATATGGTGAGATCGTTACGCTGCCGGAAGTTACCGCTAAGGAAGGCAAGACCTTTATTGGTTGGCAGAGCGATGTAGATAACCATGTCTATGCTGCTGGTGAAAAGGTAGCAATTACCGCAGACACCACCTTTACTGCTGTATATTCGGATGCAGAAGTTGTTGTACGCTTCTTTGCAAACGGTTATCTGGTCAACTATATCGAAGCTAAGGCTGGCGATACAGTAACAACTCCGGAGATTCCGGGAGTTGATGGTAAGACCGCTAAGTTCTGGGCTGCCGATCAGTCTGCAACTACGGGCTATCTGCCAGGAAGTGAAATCACAGTTTCCAGCTCTGTAGATTATTATGCAATCTATGAAGCTGACGAGTACACCGTAAGCTATGATACCGATGACGGTGATCCAGCTGCAATTGATAGCGTTACTGTAAACTATGGCGAACAGATCACGCTTGCTGATGCTCCAACCAAGTCTGGTCATAAGTTTGTTGGCTGGCAGGATACGACAGGCGGCCTGACCTATACCGCAGGCGCTACGGTTACTGTAACAGCTGATATGACATTGAAGGCAATCTGGTCCGCAGAGGCTTATGTTGTCAAGTTTGTTGACGGGCAGGGTAGACTGGTTGATTATCAGGAAGTTCCGTATGGCGGCAGCTATAAAGCGCCTGCTGCACCGGAACGAGAAGGCTACAAGTTTATTAACTGGAAGCTTGAAGGTGAAGAGGACACGCTTGCTCCAATGGAATCCAAGGAAGTAGGCAACTGGCTTGCAGGTCTGTTCCAGGATAAGGTCATCACCTATGTTGCTCAGTGGGAAGGCGAGGAGTATACCCTGCACATTTCTGCACTGAATGCAAAGGGCAAACTGACATATGACAATGGAACAGTTAAGATTCCAGACGATAATGTAGCGACACTGAAGGCTGGTACAGCACTGAACCTGACGACACAGGGAGCAGACGACAAGTATGTTGTTGATGACGTTTACTATGTAACCGAAATCAATGGCGCACTGGTAAGATGCGAACTGACTCCAGATGAAAACGGTGCGTATGACTTCAATATGCCTGCTGGTGAGACATGGCTGCATATCAACTATAAGCAGAATGTTTACAGCATTACCAAGACAGAGACAAACACAACTGTTACGGTTGCGAATTCGGCAGAAGTTGGCGAGACAGTAACATTTACTGTTGCCGCAAACGACAATTATGTCATCGACAGTGTTCTGGTATCCTATACCAGCAATGGTGTTGAAACCTATGTTCCGCTTACCTTTGTGAAAACAGAGGATGGCAAGGATGTATATTCCTTCGTTATGCCGGCAGCTGATGTAACAGTCACGGCAACTGCTGTCAAGGATCAGTGCACAGTTCGCGTGCTGGATCAGGATAAGCAGCTGATGGGCTACCTCACAGTAGAACAGGGCACAGCGATTCCAGCAGCTACACTGGATGAATATGCAACACAGGCAAAACGTCCAGGCTATGGCGATGTAACTTGGAAGCAGTATAACGCAGATGGTACGTTAGGTACTGCGGTTGACGCTAAGTATACCGTCAATGAGAGCATGACGATCATTGCAGTTGACGAGGCTGAGGAACACATTGTAACCAGGGCTGACAACAGCAGCGAGTATGCTACAATCACCGGCACAATCAATGGCAAGGCAAATGCAAATGAGGTTACGATTGGCACTTTGACCGCCGCTACCGATGATGTTGTAACACTGACCGCTACTCCGGTTGCAAACTACAAGATTACTGGCATTATCCTGCGAGATACGGCATCGGGCAATGTTGTTCCGTATACCCAGGCGAATGAAGCTGTTGCAGGTGAGCCTGTACAGTATCAGTTCACCATGCCGAATGGAAATGTTACCGTTCAGGTGCTGACCGAGGCAATTGAGTATAAGGTAACTGTTGTTGAGACAGAGAATCCGCAGGGCGGTACGTATACCATCAATGGCGATACTACCACCAATAAGATGATCAAGCAGGGTGATCAGGTTGACATTGGACTGCATGTTGAACCGGGTTACACTGCAACTGTTAAGGCAACCTATACAACCACAGATCGCAGTGGTAAGACACATGAGACTATTATTACTGGTGTCGATGGCACAGAAATTTATGCTGCTGGTGAATCTACGATTTCCTTCACGATGGTTGAAGCAGATGTAAAGGTTGAGATTGCATACAGCAAGATCGATTACACAGTTACTGCACAGAAACCAGAACATGGTACAATCACAGTAGATCCGTCCACAGCTAACGTTGGCGATACCGTTACGGTAACACTGATTGGCGATGCTGGCTACAGCTATAAGCAGCCGACATTGACGGTTAAGTCTGCTACAGAAAACATCCCTGTTATTTATGACAGCACGGATGAAAACGGCAACCAGATTTATACCTTCACGATGCCAGCGGCAGACGTTACTGTAAATGCTGAATTCGAGCCGAACAGCAGCCCTGTGGTTGCGACCCCGCCGGAAATTGAAGGCGCAAAGGTTTGGATTGGCGAGACAGACGGCAACAATCAGGCATTTAGAACTGGCGACAGAGTTGAATTTACGGTTACACCGGAAGCTGGCTATTACATCAAGTCTGTTGCACTGACAGATGCGAAGGGTAATAACCTGTATAGCACAGAGAAATTCGATGGCTACATGCAGTTGCCAAATGCTACACAAGCAGATTATGAGAAGCTTGTGTATGGTACCAGTGATATAACAGATCAGTATTATTCTGAAATCATGCTGTATCAGCAGGATGGTACACTTGCTTCTGCGGCAGACAAGATTACTGTTCCGACAACGTACCATTTCACCATGCCTTCGCACAAGGTTTATGTCCATGTAGAAATGGAAAAGATCATTTACTCTGTTACTACCGAGGATGCGTACAATGGCGATGAATTGGCTGTTGATGTGGACACCTCCAGAAGTGGCAACGGCACGTATGCAGCAAGCATTGCAGATGCAAAGGTTGGCGAGAGAATTTACGTTCGCGCTACTGCGCAGACTGGATATCTCCTGTCTGTTGTTCCGTTCTCCGTACAGACTGCGGATGGCAAGGAAATCAATGTAGATTATCTCTACTCAAGCACAAACAAGGTTGCTATTGCATACTTCACCATGCCTGCAGCGGATGTTACGGTAGAGGCAAACTACGTCAAGGACAGCTTCACTGTTACCGGTGCAGATAACGCCAACGGCGTTATCAAGGTTCCGGCAGATGCAGACAGCAATAAGTATGACTTTGAGTACCAGAGCGAGGCTACCTTCCAGGTAGCTCCGAACAATGGCTATAAGATCACATCTATTGTTGCAACAGATGCATCTGGCGCAGCTGTAGCATTGACGTATGATCTTGGTGATGGCACACAGCCGGTTTCCGGTACCTTCACCATGCCGAAATACGATGTAACCATCGTGGCTACGTATACACAGATTGGCTATACGGTAACCAATCAGACTACCGATACCAACGGTACGGTTACTGTTCCGACAGGCGAGATCCCGTATCAGAGCACTGCTACTGTAACCGTAACACCGGCTACCGGGTATATGATTGACACCGTAACCGCAACCTACACGGACGAAACCGGTAAGACACAGACAATTACCTTTACAGGAACACCGAGCGATCTGGAAAAGGGCGGCGATTATACGTTTATCATGCCGGCAGCAAATGTAGACTTTGTTGCAACCTTCAAGCAGATTACCCGCAATGTAGAGGTAGTGAAGACCGGCAGCGCTGCAATTCGCGTGGATGGTGTAGATACCACTACCGCTGACAAGCAGTATGGCGATACGGTTACGGTTACCGTAACACCGGATGCTGGTTGGCAGGTTGCTGACGTTACCGTAACGGATACAGAAGGCAATAACAAGGTTGATCTGACTGCACAGAATGGCAAGTCTGGCGGCGATTATACCTTTACCATGCCGGAGTACAGCGTTAAGGTTAATGTAATACTGGAGAAGATTAACTACGCTGTTACTGGCGTGATTAATCCGACCAATACTGGTACTATTAAGCTTGCAAAGGGCGCTTCTATTGTTGAAACGGCAGGAACCACAAGCCTGAGCGATGTCAATGTAGGCGATATCGTTACAGCTACTGTTGCTGAGAAGTATGGCTACAAGTTGGTTCATGTTGAGGCAGTCAGCGAGAGCGGCGACACGCTCTATGAAGGCAGCACAACAGGTACGTTTACCTTCGTTATGCCTGCTGAAAATGTCACTGTTACCGCTACATTCACGGAGGAAATCTATACGGTAACCTTCATGGATTGGAACGGCGATATGCTGAAGGTTGATGAAGTTCCATATCTGGGTGACGCAACACCTCCAGAAGATCCGAGCCGTACAGGATATACCTTCACTGGTTGGGACGTATCTTACGAGGAAATCACGGAAGATACTGTTGTAACTGCAACCTATGAGGTAATCAAGAGTAACATCGATACCGACGGCGACTCCTTCACTGGTGAAGATCGTGGCAGCATTACCATGAGTAATTCTGAGCACGGTGATGTATCCATTGACGGACAGACCGCTGCGTATGGAGATAAGGTTGTCTTTAAGGTTGACCCGGATGATGGCTGGAGAGTCGATTATGTATCTGTTATCGGCAAGGACGGCACTTCTATTCCGGTATCAAAGTTGAGCGAGGATGCATATTATGTAGCTACGTACACCTTCGTTATGCCGGAGCAGGATGTAAGCATTCGTGTTTACTATAAGGAAGCTGCTTCCTCTGCTTACACCGATGTACGTACCGATCATTGGTTCTATGATGCTGTTAATTTCGTTACCGACAGAGGCTATTTCTATGGTATCGATGAAGGCATTTTTGGACCAAAGATCAACATGAACCGTGCAATGTTTGTCACTGTTCTGGGACGTATTGATGGTGTTGATGTAAGCCAGTATCAGGGAAGCTCGTTCTCTGATGTCAAGGCAGACAGCTACTATGGTCCGTATGTTGAGTGGGCAAGCCAGAATGGTATTGTCAGCGGCTATGGCAATGGTAAGTTTGGTCCAAATGACAGCATTACCCGTGAGCAGATGGCGTCTATCATGATGCGTTATTGCAGATATCTTGGTATTGACACCAGCATCGAGAATGCAGACTGGATGGATCGCTATACCGATAGCGACAAGATCAGCAGCTATGCAAAGGATTCTGTAGCATGGGCTGTTGGCACCGGACTGATGCTTGGCATGTCTAACACAACCATCGATCCAAAGTCTAACGCTACAAGAGCACAGGTTGCTCAGATTATTAAGAATCTCTGCGACAAGATTCTGTATCAGTAAGACTGCGGAAAAACCTGTAACGCAGGTATAAAAAGAAGCGGTATATGGACTCGCGTGGTTCATATACCGCTTTTCTTTTGCGTTTCTTCCGTTTTTAAATTCGTTTGCCTAATTTCTCGCTCCATTCTGCGCGGAATGCTGCAAAACGGCCTTCATCCAATGCTTTGCGGATTTCCACCATCAGATTGTTATAAAACCACAGATTGTGCATAACTGTCAGACGCTGACCCAGCATTTCACCAGATTTCAGCAGGTGGCGGATATACGCACGGCTGTAGGTCTGGCAGACCGGACAGTGGCAATGTTCGTCAATCGGCTTGTCATCCAGCTGGTATTTTGCATTGTTTAAATTGCGGATACCATCCCATGTGAATAAATGACCATGGCGTGCATTGCGCGTTGGCATGACACAGTCAAAGAAATCCACACCGCGCCATACGCCTTCAATAATATTGGATGGCGTACCGACACCCATTAGGTAACGTGGCTTATCTGCCGGTGCATGTGGAACCACCATATCCAGAATATGATACATGGTTTCTGTGGATTCGCCGACAGCCAGACCACCGATGGCATAGCCGTCCAGATCAAGCGCAGCAATTGCTTTCATGTGTTCAACGCGGAGATCATCATACGTGCCGCCCTGATTGATACCAAACAGCATTTGCTGTGGATTGACCGTAGATGGCAGGCTGTTCAGACGGTCAAGCTCTGTTTTGCAGCGGTGCAGCCAACGGGTTGTACGCTCACAGGAAGCCTTGACGTAATCATACGGAGCCGGATTTTCTACACATTCATCAAATGCCATGGCAATATCAGAGCCTAGATTGGACTGAATCTGCATACTTTCTTCCGGACCCATGAAGATTTTGCGTCCATCTACGTGGGAGGAGAAATAAACACCTTCCTCTTTGATACGGCGCAGGGAAGACAACGAAAAAACCTGAAATCCGCCGCTGTCCGTTAGAATCGGACCATCCCAGTTCATAAACTTATGCAGCCCGCCCATGGAACGGATAATCTGATCTCCGGGACGAACATGCAGATGATAGGTGTTGGAAAGCTCAATCTGACAGCCGAGATCCTTTAAGTCTTTTGCAGATACTGCGCCCTTGATCGCGCCCTGCGTACCGACATTCTGGAAGACGGGGGTTTGAACTGTACCGTGTGCACAGGTGAATTCACCGCGGCGGGCATTGCCCTCTGTTTTGCGTACTTTAAACATGGTTGTCCTCCTGATCGGTATAAATTAACATAGAATCGCCAAAGCTGAAGAAACGGTATTCTTCGGCAACAGCAGCCTTATAAGTGTTCATAATCATGTCACGGGTTGCAAATGCAGAAATCAGCATCATCAATGTGCTTTCCGGCAGATGGAAGTTGGTAATCAGGCAATCAACTGCCTTGAATTTGTAGCCCGGATAAATAAAAATGTTTGTCCAGCCGGAGCAGGCACGGACTGTGCCATCCTCTGCAGCAATGGTTTCCAGTGTGCGGGTTGCCGTTGTACCGACAGAGAAAATACGTCCGCCATTTTTATGGGTATTGTTGATGATAGCAGCATTTTCTTCATCCAGCATATAAAATTCCGAATGCATCACGTGGTCATTGACATCCTCTACCTTTACCGGACGGAAGGTTCCAAGACCGACATGCAGGGTGACGTATGCAATATGCACGCCCATTGCCTTGATCTTTTCTAATAGCTCCGGTGTAAAATGCAGACCCGCAGTCGGTGCTGCTGCAGAGCCGGGCGTCTTACTGTAGACTGTCTGATAGCGTTCCGGGTCTTCCAGCTTTTTCTTGATATACGGCGGGAGCGGCATTGTACCAAGCTCTTCCAGAATCTCCAGAAAAATGCCTTCATAATGGAACCGGATGAGGCGGTTACCACCGTCCGGCAGGATGTCCTCTACCGTTGCTGTTAGTTTACCTTCGCCAAAGCTCAACTTTGCACCGATACGACATTTCTTACCTGGGCGGGTCAGACATTCCCAAACGCCGTTGCCTTTATCGGTGAGCAGAACCAGTTCAATCGGATATCCGGTATCCTCACGCACTCCCAGCAGGCGGGCGGGAATCACGCGGGAATTGTTGAGTACCAGCGTATCACCGGCACGCAGATATTCCGGCAGGTCATAGAAATGACGATGCGCAATGCTGCCGTCAGACTTGTTCAGTGCCAGCATACGTGACGAATCACGCTGATCCAGAGGTGTCTGTGCAATCAGACGCTCCGGCAGATCATAATAAAAATCACTTGTTTTCATCTTCATTTTCAACGCGAGTACAGCGCGTCAGCCTCCTTATCCCCATACGACAAATACCGAATTTATACTTGCAGGACATTCTGCTAAGAGGATCCCTCTTTGAGAGAATTGTCAGTGCTAGCAGCGATGACAGAAGGAATATTTTATCAATCATGTCCGGCAGTTATTTAGATGCAAAATGTGCTTCGGATGTCAGGAATGATATAAAATCTATAATAGCGTAAAGAGCATACGAAATCAAGTGCTGGAAATGCTGTCGTTTTGTGTGGTTTTCCAATGGAATCAGCTTGACAAAGCAATTTACAGCATGATAGAATAAAAAAAGCTTAATTGTATAGTACGATTGAGGCGCAGCTGACATGAGTAATGTCCGTTAGGAGGCGAATTTCTTCGATGACCGGGCCGGAAAGGGGAAGCTGCCGAAGAGGGTGTCGGATTCGCAGGCATCTGTCTGGACGGGCATGAGAATATCTGTCCGGCTGTCACCGGCTTGCTACCGTGATGCGCTATCGCTACGTTTTTCCTGTATTTTGTTACAGGCAGTTTGTTTCGCGTCACCGGCCGGTTTACCGTCCGGCTTTTTCTTTGCTCAGGCATAATCAAAGGATGATTCTGCTGTGTAAAATCGGAGCAAATGACAAGCCTTAACAATACAATGAAATCATGAATGAAAACAATCGCTTTTCAGGAGGAAATACGAACATGAAGAATTACAAGGTTGGCATTATCGGCGCAACCGGTATGGTAGGTCAGCGCTTTGTCACCCTGCTGGCAAATCATCCGTGGTTTACAGTAACCGCAATCGCAGCAAGTGGACGCAATAAGGGCAAGACCTATGCAGAAGCAGTAGAAGGCCGCTGGAAGATGACCACTCCGATTCCGGAAAATGTGAAGGATATGGTTCTGTATGATGCAGAAGGCGATGCAGAGGAATTTGCTTCGCAGATCGATTTTACTTTCTGTGCAGTTAATATGAAGAAGGATGTCATCCGTGCTCTGGAAGAGAAGTATGCGAAGCTGGAGTGTCCGGTTATTTCCAACAACAGCGCACACCGCTTCACAAAGGATGTTCCGATGATTATTCCGGAGGTCAATGCTGACCATGCGAAGATTATCCCGGCACAGCGCAAGCGTCTGGGAACGAAACGCGGCTTTATTGCAGTGAAGTCCAACTGCTCCATCCAGTCCTATGTACCGGCTTTGACCGCGCTGAAGGACTTTGGCATTGAAAAGGTTGCAGTATGCACCTATCAGGCAATTTCCGGCGCCGGCAAGACCTTTGAAACCTGGCCGGAAATGATTGACAACGTGATCCCATATATTGGCGGTGAAGAAGAGAAATCCGAGAAGGAACCGATGAAGGTTTGGGGCACAGTGGAAGGTGACGAAATCGTTGCGGCTTCCGAGCCGGTGATCTCTGCACAGTGCCTGCGTGTACCGGTAAGCGATGGCCATACTGCTGCTGCTTTTGTCAAGTTCAAGAACAAGCCGACAAAGGAACAGATTCTGGAAGCATGGGCAAACTACAGCGGCCGTGCACAGGAGCTTGAGCTGCCGAGCGCACCGAAGCAGTTTCTGCATTATTTTGAAGAGGATGACCGTCCGCAGGCTCGTCTGGACCGCAATCTGGAGGGCGGTATGGCAGTTACCATCGGCCGTCTGCGCGATGACGTGATTTTTGATTACCGTTTTGTCAGCCTGTCTCATAATACGCTGCGCGGTGCTGCAGGCGGTGCAGTTGAAATGGCAGAATTGCTGTGTGCAGAAGGCTACATGGACTAAATGTTATTGAGAGATATATGGAAACCATTTTGATCGGAGGGAAAACCCATGAAAAAGCCTATTTTTACTGGCGCTAACGTTGCTATTATTACCCCGATGACCGCTACGGGCATCAATTATTCGGAGTTTAAGCGCATCATTGATGATCAGATCAACCGCGGGATTGATTCCATCACGATCTGCGGTACGACTGGTGAAGGCTCCACATTGACAGACAAGGAGCATAAGGAGGCAATCCAGTTTGGCATTGATTATGTGAACGGACGCGTTCCGGTCGTTGCAGGCACTGGTTCGAATGATACCAGATATGCGCTGGAACTGTGCAAATTCGCTTCTGATGCAGGCGCTGATGGTCTTCTAACCGTTACCCCGTATTACAACAAGGCAACACAGCAGGGTCTCATTAAGCATTTTAATATGCTGGCAGATGCTACTACAACCCCGATTATCCTGTACAGCGTACCAAGCCGTACTGGTGTTACCATTCAGCCGAAGACTTATCAGGAGCTTTCCAAGCATCCGAACATCAACGGTGCGAAGGAAGCTACCGGCGATTTCTCCCTGCTGGCAGAGGCAATGCGTCTGTGCGGTGACGAGCTGAACTTCTGGTCCGGCAACGATGATATGATTGTCCCGCTGATGGCAATGGGCGGTAAGGGTGTTATCTCCGTTCTGGCAAACGTTGCTCCGGATGCTGCGCACGATATTGCGCACCTGTGTTTGGAAGGCGATTATGCAAAGGCACGTGAGCTTCAGCTGAAGTATCTGGATCTTATCAATGCATTGTTCATTGAGGTTAATCCGATTCCGGTTAAGATGGCAATGCGTTTCCTTGGCTGGGATGTCGGTGAGCTGCGTATGCCGCTTTGCGATATGACCGAAGAACATGTAGTACAGCTGAAAAAGGCTATGGCTGAGGCTGGCTATCCGGCAGTAAAGTAAGGAGCGTTTCAGGATGTTGAAAATCGGACTTTGCGGCTGCAATGGCCGTATGGGCAGAGTGATCACGGATATTGTCTCCAAGAAGGAGAACATGAAAATCGTAGCAGGTTTTGACAGTTATACGGAAAAGCTGTCGGATTATCCGGTATATGCAGATGCGCATGAATTTACCGGTGCATGCGATGTTATCATTGATTTTTCCAATGCTTCTTCTTTGGAGATGCTGCTGGATTATGGCAAACAGACCAGGACGCCACTCGTGATCTGCTCCACCGGACACAGCAAAGAACAGCTGGCAGCAATGCGGGCAGCTTCCGCTGAAATCCCGGTATTCCGTTCCGGTAACATGTCCATCGGTATCAATCTGATGATGGATCTGCTGCGTAAGGCGGCAGCCGTACTCGGTGATGGATATGATGTAGAAATCACCGAAAAGCATCACAACCAGAAGTTGGATGCTCCGTCTGGTACAGCGCTGATGCTGGCGGATGCAGTCAATGAAGCGCTGCCGTATGATGCAGAATATGTATATGACCGTCATGAGCGTCGTGAGAAACGTCCGGCGCATGAAATCGGTATGCATACTGTGCGTGGTGGCACAATTGTCGGTGAGCATGAGGTTCTGTTTGCAGGTCGTGATGAGCTGATTGAAATTCGTCATGTGGCGCTGTCCCGTGAGGTATTTGCAGTCGGCGCTGTTGATGCAGCGGCTTATCTCGGTGCACAGACTCAGCCTGGTATGTATGATATGTCCGATGTGATTGCTGCAAAGTAATTGTAAAAAATAAAGATGCCTTCGGAGATATTCCGGAGGCATTTTTCATCTACAAGCTGTGCATAAAACATTTTGATATGGAAATACTTTCGGTAAGGAAGTGATAGATATGCAGAATGATATGCGCCGCTACCAATGTTCTGTATGCGGCTATGTGTATGATCCGGTTCATGGTGAACCGAAGGAAAAGGTTGGCGTTGGTATACCATGGTCCCATGTGGAAAGCAGCTTCCGCTGCCCTGTGTGTGGACAGGGTAAGGCTGCTTTTCAACAGATCCGCACGGAAGAATTTCCGGGCAAAGCCAGCCTGTAAGAGTGAAAGAGAAGCCGGACGGGAAACCGTCCGGCTTTTAATATGTATATAACTTTACCCCATTAACATTTCATAGAATCCCAGCATCACCGGCATGGAAACCGCAGATAGCAGCGTAGAAAATGCGATAATACGGCTGGAATAGTGGTAGTTTGTACCAAACATCTGGGCAAACATGGAGGATGCCACAGCACAGGGCGTTGCAATACTCACGATAAGTGTATTGGCAACGCTGTGGTCAAAGGGTAGAAAGTATACAATGAGAATCGTAATCAGTGGGATAATAATCAGGCGGCATAAGGAAACAAGATACATCGAACGGTCTTTTATGATATCCAGCAGATTGGATTGCGCCAGATAAACGCCTAAAACAATCATGGCAAGCGGTGTATTCAGATCTCCCATAAAGGAAATAGCAGATTCCAAAGCAGTTGGAAGCTGGAAGGAACCGAGAAAAATAATTAAGCCAATAAAAAAACCAATGATTCCCGGGTTACATACAATTTTCTGCCAGTTTACGCCGTTGCCGGTTTGCCCACTGGCACGGGTCAGCAGCCATACGCCGAATGTCCAAAGAAGAATATTGGTAGCCACAATGTTGATTGAGCCGATAAATACGCCATCGTCACCGTATAATGCCTGAAGCAACGGGAGTGCCATAAAGCCGTTGTTGGAAAAGATGACACACATACGTTTGTCAGCATAATTCGGTGTATCCTTGCGAAAGAACAGCGCGGCAAGGGTGATGCTGATCAGTAACAGGACAATCGAAGCGATAAAGGATTCCGCCAGTTTGCCAAACATGGCGGGGTCAAATGGTCGGCAAAAAGAATGGATGATGACACATGGTGCGACAAAGGTCATCAGCAGGGAGGACATTTGGGCCGAGCCATCATCGGTAATCATATTACGTTTATAACAGATTGCACCAACGCAAATCAGAAGGAACATAACGATAATCTGTATGTACAGGGAAGACATATTCATAAGTGTTGCTACCTGCCTTTGTTAAAAAATATAATCTATCATAGCACCAGTGCAAACAGAAGTCAAAGATTCATTGACAACGTGTGACAATCAGAGATATACTGAAAAGACAGGTGACAACCTGAAATTTTAAATATAAAAGGAAAAAAATCAGATGTTTGAACAAATTCTGGAAAATGTACGTGGGAGCGGGCCGCTGATCCATTGCATTACCAATTATATTACGACAAATGACTGTGCCAATATTATCCTTGCCTGCGGTGCATCTCCGACGATGGCGGAAGCAGAGCAGGAGGCGGCTGAAATTGCAGCGATTGCCGGAGCGGTGGATATCAATATCGGAAATCTGAATACCATGACAGTTGCGGCGATGCATAAAGCAATCGCCGCTGCGAATCAGAATCATGTCCCGGTTATCCTTGATCCGGTTGGCGCAGGCGCTTCCAGCTACCGTATGGATACCCTGCGGGATTTCTTTGCAAACTATCGGTTTGCTGTCATCCGCGGCAATGTTTCCGAGCTGCTTGCTGTCGGCGGCGTAGCATCTAACACCAAGGGCGTGGATGCCGGAGCTGCTGACGCGGTGACAGAGGAGAACCTGGAGGGGCGCGTGGCATTCTTCAAGCAGCTGAGTGCAAGGCTGGATGCGGTTGTATCGGTCAGCGGTGCCATTGATATCATTGCATCGCCGGAAAAGGCGTATATCTGTCGTAACGGGCATCCAATGATGTCCTGTGTTACCGGGACAGGCTGTATGCTTTCGGCGCTTACAGCGGCTTTCTGTGGCGGTAATCATGAAAATATTCTCGAAGCAGCTGCGGCGGCAACCGCGGTCATGGGCGTTGCCGGAGACATCGCCTATCAGAAGACAATGGAAGCTGGGCAGGGAACCGGTTCGTTCCGGGTTTATCTGATGGATGCCGTCAACCTGATGGATGCGGAGACGTTGAACGGAGGAATGAAAATTGAAGTTCGATAAAAAAGAAGCGGTAAAAAAAGCAATGCTGCTGTACGCAGTCACGGACCGCGCATGGGTTGGCGAGCGTACATTATATGAACAGGTAGAGGAATGCCTCAAGGGCGGTGCAACTCTTGTACAGATTCGAGAAAAGGGGCTGTCCCATGAAGCCTTTGTTGCAGAGGCAAAGGATATTGTCGCGCTGTGCCACAGCTATGGCGTATTGTGTGTCATCAATGATGATGTGCAGGCTTGTCTGGAAAGCGGCGCAGACGGCGTCCATGTCGGTCAGGATGATATGGAAGCAGGAGATGTTCGGGCGCTCCTGGGTGAGGATAAGATCATCGGCGTTTCCGCACATTCCGTAGAGGAAGCGCAGCTCGCAGAGAAGCACGGTGCGGATTATCTGGGCGTTGGCGCTGTCCATGCAACCGGAACCAAGACGGATGCCAGCCCGCTGACATGGCAGGATATTAAAAATATTACACAGAGTGTATCCATTCCGACAACGGCAATTGGAGGCATTAAGCTGGACAATATGCTGGAGCTGAAGGGCACCGGCGTAGCAGGCGTAGCGATTGTTTCCGGTATTTTTGCCGCAGCTGACATTGAAGCCGCAACCAAGGCGCTGTTGGCACAGGCGGAAAGGCTGGTGGAGGTGTGAAGCTGACCGGCGCTATTTTCGATCTGGATGGTACATTGCTGGATTCCATGCCATATTGGGAATCTGTTGGCTTGCGGTATCTGCTGGAACAGGATATCCCGGTGACGGATACCGTGACATTTGCATTGCGGCTGAAAACCATGACGCTGCCGGAGGCGGCAGCATATTTCCGTCGGGACTTTGGCGTTCAGGATTCTGTGGAGGAGATCTGTACGCACATCAATGGCATGATTGCCGATGATTACCGGTTCCATGCACCGTTAAAGGAAGGCGTGCGGGAGATGCTGGAAACGATGCAGCAGAATGGCGTCCGTATGTGCGTGGCAAGCGCAACCGATCATAGATTGGTAGAGGCTGCACTGAAACGTTTGGAGGTTCTGGAATATTTTTCGTTTATTTTAACCTGTGGCGATCTGAATACGAGCAAGAATCTGCCGTATATCTTTGATGAGTGCACACGCAGGCTGGGAACGAAGAAAGCTTCAACAGCCGTATTTGAGGACAGCCTGCATTGTGTCATAACGGCCAGTAGCGCTGGTTATCCTGTTGTCGGTGTATATGATGCATCCGCAGCGAGTGAGGAGAAGGAAATTCGATCTCTGAGCTGTATGTACGTCAGAAAATGGAAGGAATTTTCATTTAGCTGTCTGGGGCATACTGCGGAGAAATAACGGCGGAACCACAATATATTGTGGTTAGAAAATGTCGAAGCAACAAAATAAAAAATTTTTTTATTCTTCGGATTTTTATCTTAGGAAAGAAATTGTCGGATGTGGAAAACTTTTGGACTGATGGGAAAAATGGTTTGGAAAAACGGGATTCTTTGTTTATTCATCGATGTTTTCGCGTGAAAAGCTGCAAGGGAGCCTGTGGAAAACCTGGTGTTGGTGGGGATGATCGAATTCGGGCTCTTATCACAAAATTCAAAAATAAGAATGATTCTCACATGCTGAAAAGCACCACAAGACCGGTTTGGGCACTTGACATCTTTTCCCTCACGTACTAAAATATTAAACAGTTCCGAACCTCAGATACACAATATATTGTGTGTATATGTGAAAACTGTTCGCATATTTTGTATTTAGACGCTGTTGGGGCAGAACAACATAATCGGTGACGATTCCTAGATTTATACAAACCGGAGGAGCAGCTATACATGATTCAGCAGATTGAAAAAAGAGACGGCAGGTGTGTATTCTTTGATGTGACAAAGATTGCAAATGCCATCTATCGGGCAGCAGAAGCTTCCGGAGGCCATGATTATCAGATGTCTATGCGGCTGGCTTTGGATGTGGCAGATTATATTGAAGCACACAGCCCGACATCGACACCAACCGTTGAGTACGTGCAGGATGCGGTCGAGAAAATATTGGTGGAGCAGGGACATGCCCGCACGGCAAAGGCATATATTCTGTACCGCAATGAGCGTTCCCGTCAGCGCGAGATGAATACCGGGTTGATGAAGACGTATGAGGATCTAACTTTTAAATCCGCAATTGAGAACGATATCAAGCGTGAAAACGCCAACATTGACGGCGATACCGCAATGGGTACGATGCTGAAATATGGCTCGGAGGGCGCTAAGCAGTTTAACGAAATGTTCCTGCTGGAGCCGCACATTGCCAAGGCGCATCGTGAGGGTGACATTCACATCCATGATTTTGATTTTTATACCTTGACGACAACCTGTACACAGATTGACCTGCTTAAGCTGTTTGAGAATGGCTTTTCGACAGGACATGGCTTCCTGCGTGAGCCGAATGATATCCGCAGCTATTCTGCATTGGCCTGCATTGCGATCCAGTCCAATCAGAATGACCAGCATGGCGGTCAGAGTGTACCGAATTTCGATTACAGTATGGCGCCAGGTGTACGAAAAACCTATTGGCACAATTATCGTGACAATCTGGCAAAGGCACTAGAGGTCTTTGATGTAGAAGAGGAAGGTTTGGAGCCGGCAAAGGCGTTGATTGAAGCATGTGCTGAGAAGCCGGTGCTGGCAGATGATAACGGAACCTCGGAACAGATTCGTGACCGTCTGCTGCAACGTGGCGTTGCAGAGGAAACTGTGGAACGCATTATCGCGTTTACATTGAAGTATGCACGCAGAGAGACGGAGCGTTCAACCTATCAGGCAATGGAAGCGCTGGTACATAACCTGAATACCATGCACTCCCGCGCAGGTGCGCAGATTCCGTTCTCGTCCCTGAACTATGGTACTGATACCTCACCGGAAGGGCGTTTGGTTATGAAGAGCCTGCTTCTGGCAACAGAGGCCGGTCTGGGCAATGGTGAAACATCCATTTTCCCGATTCACATTTTCAAGGTTAAGGAAGGCGTCAACTACAATCCGGAAGATCCGAATTATGACCTGTTCAAGCTTTCCATGCGTGTATCGGCAAAGCGACTGTTCCCGAATTTCTCGTTCCTTGACGCGCCGTATAATGCACAGTACTATAAACCGGGACATCCGGAGACAGAAGCTTCTTATATGGGTTGTCGCACTCGTGTGGTTGGCAATGTGTATGATCCGTCCCGTGAAATCGTCAATGGACGCGGCAATCTGAGCTTTACTTCGATCAACCTGCCGCGAATTGCAATCAATTCAAAGGGCGATATTGAAGCGTTTTTTGAAGAGTTGGATAAGAAGATGGATTTGGTCGTTGACCAGCTGAAAGCACGCTTTAAAATTCAGTGCGATAAGCGGGTACGCAACTATCCGTTCCTTATGGGACAGGGCATATGGTTGGATTCCGATAAGCTTGGTCCGAATGATAAAATTGGTGAAGTGCTGAAGCACGGCACATTGACAATTGGCTTTATCGGACTGGCAGAGTGTCTGAAGGCATTGATGGGTGTACACCACGGCGAATCAGAACAGGCACAGCATATGGGTCTTACCATTGTAGGGCGTATGCGTGAGCGCATGGATCGTGAAAGCCGTGAAACCGGCCTGAATTTTTCTGTGATTGCAACACCGGCAGAGGGCCTTTCCGGACGTTTTGTCCGTCTGGACCGCCAGCGCTATGGCGTGATTGAAGGTGTAACTGATCGGGATTATTACACGAATTCATTCCATGTACCGGTTTATTATCCGATTACGGCGTTCAAAAAGATTAGGCTGGAAGCGCCGTATCATGAGCTGACCAATGGCGGACATATCAGTTATGTTGAACTGGACGGTGATCCGACACAGAATCTGGATGCTTTTGAAGCAATTGTTCGATATATGAAGGAATGTGGCATTGGCTATGGTTCCATCAACCATCCGGTTGACCGTGATCCGATTTGCGGCTATACCGGCATTATTGAAGATATTTGCCCGCGCTGTGGACGCCGTGAAGGCGAAGCAGTCAGCATTGAACGGCTGCGTCAGCTGGGTGTATATATTAACCACAACAGTGACACCATTGGCTATCATGGCGATCCAAATGAGGAAAGAGACCGCCGTCCGAATCCAATGGCATAACAGTATTTGTAAGGAGGGCATCATAATGAACGAACTCAATCACATCACATACAACGAAAAAGGCGAACAAATGGTAGGCGAAGGCGTTGGCTTTGAGCGTATCCGCCGTATTACCGGTTATCTGGTAGGCACACTGGACCGTTTTAACAACGCGAAGCGTGCTGAGGAGCATGACCGTGTCAAGCATGATATTCGTTATAGAGCATAAAAGATGAAGGATTATAACCTCCGCATTGCCGGAGTCATCGACGAGTCCATCGTTGATGGCCCCGGCATCCGCTTTGTTATTTTTACACAGGGTTGCCCACATGGCTGTCCCGGCTGCCATAACCCGCAGACGCACGATTTTGCGTCCGGGTATGTGGTGCCGATTTCACGACTTTTGTCGGAAATACAGGCAAACCCACTGATTTCCGGAGTTACACTTTCGGGCGGCGAACCGTTTTGCCAGCCTGAGCCGCTGGCAGAACTGGTGCGTGTCTTAAAGCAGGGTGGCAAGCATATTATGGCGTATTCCGGTTATACATGGGAACAGCTGTTGCGGCTGGAAGATCCGGCAGTGGGTATGCTGCTCCGGCAGTGTGATGTTCTGGTGGATGGCCCGTTTATCGAAGCGCAGCGAGATCTGACCCTGCGGTTCCGGGGCAGCAGAAATCAAAGGCTGATCAATGTACAGAAATCCCTGCGGGAAGGTAGAATTGTCACGATTGTATAGAAACATACATAAATTTTTAATATTCTATAATATTTTTGTGCAAAATGAAAAAATTATTGACAATGACAGGAAAGTTGCTATAATAAATATATAAAGTACAATTTCCGGTGGATAGCCGGGTGTTTATCTGTGGATGGTAAGGGGAAAGATCATACGCAGTGTCCGGAATATCCGTTGCCGGTATCAGGTAGCATGCCTTCTGGGTACACAGATTCGGAAATCGTATGTGCCGGTTCGGTTAAGGAAATTATGTGAGACGGTACTTTGTTAATCAGCGAAAGGGCTGTTCTGTAGGAGAGCGGAACGGCCTTTTCTCATGCCTGAAAGAAAACACATTCTGTAAAACAGATTTGAACAGTTGACAAAATCTAAACAAGCGTTATACTTGAATGAGAATAACGATTTGGAGGTTTTTCATGAAATGCAAAGGATTGGCAATTGGTTTTCTGACAATAGCGATGACAGTGGGGGCGCTGACAGGCTGCGGCAGTTCATCGGGAAATATCACTGACAGTGGTACAACTGGAAGTGGTGCCAGCAGTACGGCAGGCGGTGAGGTGATAGTCTATGCTGCAAAGAGTATGACGGACTGCATGGACGAGCTGATTGCAGATTACAATGAGACAAATCCGGATGTAGAGATTTCTGCAAACTATGCGTCTTCCGGTGATTTGCAGAGCCAGATTGAAAATGGCGCGCCATGTGATATCTTCCTGTCTGCGGCACAGACGCAGATGGATACACTGGAAGAGGAGAAGCTGATTGATACAGACAGCCGCAGTGATCTTTTGACAAATGAGGCTGTTCTCGTAACACCGGCCGATGACGATGCGGTTACTTCCTTTCATGATTTGGCAGAGAATACCGTGAAAGCAGTTGCAATTGGCGATCCGGAGAGCGTGCCGGCAGGACAGTATGCAAAGGATATTTTGACTACTCTGGGTATCTGGGATACCGTATCTGCAAAGGCAGTGCTTGGCTCGGATGTCCGTCAGGTTCTGGCATGGTGTGAAACAGGTGAGGCGGATGCAGGTATTGTATATGCAACCGATGCCGCTGTGACGGATGCTGTCAAGGTTGTCTGCGCAGCGCCGGAAGACAGCTGCGATCCGGTTGTATATCCGATTGCATTGACGATAGACGGCGCGGAAAACAACGCAGCAACAGATTTTCTCACATTTTTGCAGTCCGAGGATGCGGCAGCAGTATTTGAAGCATATGGCTTCGGCGTGGCGCAGTAACGGAGTGGAATTTTACCAGAAGGACAGGTGAAGGCAGGTGGATGTGACACCATTTGTACTGACATTGAAAATTGCATTGCTGGCAACGGCATGTTCCGTTGTACTTGGCATTGCAGCGGCATGGCTGGTACTGCGCATTCATCGTGCACAGGCATTGTTGGATGGTATTCTGACACTGCCGATGGTATTGCCGCCGACAGTTGTCGGATTTGCCCTTCTGTTGCTGTTAGGAAAACGTGGCCCCGTTGGTGCGTTGCTGCAAGCGCTCGATATCTCCATTATCTTTACACCGACAGCAGGTGTGATTGCTGCAACTGTGGTTTCTTTTCCGCTGATGTACCGCACAGTACGGGGCGCGATGGAACAGTTAGACCCGGATCTGGCTGCAGCCGGACGGACATTGGGCATGAGCGAGTGGAATATTTTCCGACAAGTGACTCTGCCGGGTTGTGCACCGGGCATTGCTGCGGGAACCGTTTTGACGTTTGCCCGTGCATTGGGTGAATTTGGTGCAACCATTATGATTGCCGGCAATATTCCGGGCAAAACACAGACGATGTCAGTTGCGATTTATTCCGCTGTACAGGCAGGCCAATCGCATTACAGCGAAGCATTGTTCTGGGCTGTCATTATCTGTCTGATGTCGTTTGCAGGCATGCTTGTAGTCAATATCTGGAACAGCATATATGTACGCCGGAAAGGGGGAAGGGGTCGATGAGCCTGTATGTGGATATCTGCAAAAAGCTGGGTGACTTTTCTCTTACCATGCAGGTGGAGTTTCCGGATGAACCAACTGCTGTGATCGGCGCTTCCGGCAGCGGAAAGAGTATGCTCCTACGTTGCATTGCGGGCATTGAGACGCCCGATGACGGACGCATTACCGCAGGACAGGATATTTGGTATGACTCTACAAAAAAGCTCTTCCTTCCGCCGCAGAAGCGTCATGCGGGCTATTTATTCCAACAGTATGCTTTATTTGAAAATAAAACAGTCGCCGGCAATATCATGCTGGGGATGACGGGTACAAAAGCGGGAAAGCAGCAAAGATGCAGCATGCTGCTGGAACGGTTTCAGCTGACGGGGTTGGCTGGGCTTCGCCCGACGCAGCTTTCCGGTGGACAAAAACAGCGCACTGCTTTGGCGCGTATGCTGGCGGCGGAGCCAGAGGTTTTGCTGCTGGATGAGCCGTTTTCTGCGTTGGATACTCATCTGCGCGGGCAGGTGAGGCGACAGATGGCAGAGGTTATGGAGCAGCATAGCGGTGTATCGCTGCTGGTAACGCATGATTTTTCCGAGGCTTTGCAGCTGTGTTCACATGCAGCGGTAGTATCAGATGGAAAAATTGTAGAATATGGACCGTGTATTGAGCTTTGGAAGCAGCCAAAGACACGCGCATGTGCAGAGCTGACCGGTATGCGAAATTTTATTCCCGTACCCGAAGATCTGGAGCAGGAAAAGCCTGCTATGCAGTCAATTGGCATTCGTCCGGAGCATCTCAGGCCGGCAAGGGAAAATGACAGCCTGACATATTCCGGTGTTGTAAGGCGTATCCTGCCGGGGATTTACAGCAGCCAGGTTGAAATAGAAACTGCACATGGCACTCTGCTGTGGGAAACCGCCAGAGGCAGCCCAGAGCTACCGATTGGTGGACAGCGCATCACACTGTCCGCAGATGAGGAAAATCTGCATTTCTTTTTGGATTGACAAAAACTGTCAGTCTTTGACAAAACATGCTTGCAAGAGCCTATAGAATGTGGTACGATATGTTCAATTATAAAAATGTATCATAATTGAACAATAGAAAGGATCTATGCGGGTATGGAGCTTTTAGAGGAATACATTCGCAAAAATGGAGCAGTCAAGGAAGGAAATGTACTCAAGGTAGACAGCTTTTTGAATCATCAGATGGATGTTAAGCTGTTTGCAGCAATGGGAAGAGAATGGAAGCGACTGTTTGCAGATGCGCCGATCAATAAAATCCTGACCATTGAGGCATCCGGTATAGGCATTGCATGTGTTGTTGCAGAAGCATTTGATGTTCCTGTTGTGTTTGCAAAAAAGGCCCAGTCAATCAATATTGATGGCGCAGTATATGCCGCTAAGGTACAGTCCTTCACACATAAACGCGTATATGACGTGATTGTATCCAAAAAGTTCCTGTCGCCGGATGACCATATTCTGGTTATCGATGACTTCCTTGCAAATGGCTGTGCAGTAAACGGCTTGCTTGATATCATTGAGGAATCCGGCGCAACACTGGAGGGCGTTGGTATTGCAATTGAAAAGGGATTTCAGGAGGGCGGTAAGCTGCTGCGTGAACGCGGTGTTCGTCTGGAATCGCTGGCAATTGTCGATGCAATGGATGCGGCAACAGGCAGTCTGACCTTCCGTCGTTGATTCCTTTTCCTTTTGGAAAATATATAAGCCGGTGGCATTGGCCACCGGCTTTTCGTATGAAACAGATTATCTGCGGTTAGAAGTTCTCCAGATCTTAAGCTTTTCAGCTTCCTTGATCAGTTCCTCACGGAACTGCGGATGAGCAACGGAGATAATTGCTTCTGCACGTTCCCATGTAGACAGACCCTTCAGGCAAACCTTGCCATACTCTGTTACGAGGTAATGGGTATTGGTACGGGTATCGGTAACTGTAGAACCAGGAGTCAGGGTTGGAACAATACGGCTCTTTAGCTCACCGCTGCGGGTAGAGAACGTAGAGGAGCAGCAGATAAAGCTCTTGCCGCCATTGGACAGGTATGCACCCAGCACGAAGTCCAACTGTCCGCCTGCGCCGCTGATATGCTTGGTACCGGCGGATTCTGCATTGATCTGACCGGTCAAGTCAAGGTCAACTGCATTGTTGATAGACATAAAGTTGTCAATCTGAGAGATAACGCGGGAGTCATTGGTATAACCAACCGGAGCGCTCATCAGAGCCGGGTTGTCATCCATGTAATCATACATTTTCTGTGTGCCTGCACCGAATGCAAATACCTGACGGCCCTTATCGATGGTCTTCTTGGAGCAGGTCAGCTTGCCGGCAGCAGCCATGTCAACAAAACCGTCAACATACATTTCTGTATGTACGCCCAGATCCTTCAGATCGGATTGTGCAATCAGGGAACCAACTGCATTTGGCATACCGCCAATACCCAGCTGTAAACATGCACCGTTCGGAATTTCCTCTACAATCAGCTTGGCAACGGTTTCATCGATCTCAGTAGCAGCTACACTGCCCATGGTATGAATCGGCGGGTTATCACCCTCTACAATCATATCGACATCGGTGATATGTACGCCTTCTTCAAAGCCGCCAAGGCAGCGCGGCATGTTCTTGTTTACTTCTACGATAATTTTTTTGCCAGTTTCACAAACGGCAGCCAGATGAGAGGCGTTCGGGCCAAAGTTGAAGTAGCCGTGCTTGTCCATCGGAGCTACCTGAATCATAACAACATCCGGCGGGCAGATGCTCTCGCGATACCAGCGCGGCAGCTCGGAATAACGAAGCGGTGCATAGTATGCAATGCCGTCGTTAATCATTTTACGTTCAATGCCGCTCATATGCCAGGAATTCCAGGAGAAATGCTTGTTTGCATTTGGAACCTGCGCAATAGCCAGCGGCGTCAACAGGATGCCACCGCGAATATTGACATCAACCAGCTCTTCTGCACGTGCAGCCAGCGCCTTGTCCAATACATCCGGTGTGCCGGTACACCAGCCGAAATCAACCCAGTCACCGCTCTTGACAACCTTTGCAGCTTCTTCCGCGGTAGTCAGCTTACTTTGATAGAGTGCCTGATAATCCATAGATAATACTCCTCCATTTATCATAAAATAATCATAAAAGCATAAAAATATGTGCAAAAACAACAAAAATGACCACTTTTTACATAAATTATTTTACCAGTATATGAGGATTCCGTCAAGCAGGTTGACGGAATTTGCCAATAAATGTGTACTTGTATTTGTCAGGCACATACGGTACGATAAAAGACAAAGAAAATGAACATAGAACGGGTGATATTCCAAATGAAGAAAAGTAAGATAGTTGGCTTGCTGGTACCGGCTTTGTTCTGCACGCTGCTGTGGGGCAGCGCATTCCCAGCCGTAAAAACCGGTTATGCATTATTTGGTATTGGAGAAGACGCTGCCAGCAAGCTGTTTTTTGCCGGGTGGAGATTTATGCTCGCAGGTGTTGCGGTATTGATAGTTTCTATTGCAATGTATAAAAAACTGTTGATTCCACAAAAAGGACAGTGGAAAGGGATTCTGCTGTTGGGGCTGGTGCAGACAACGATGCAATATGTGTTCTTTTACATCGGACTTTCGCATACAACTGGTGTGAAAGGGTCTGTTATTACGGCAATGACTACTTTCCTTGCGGTAGGTATCTCGCATTTCCTCTTTCCGGATGACCGGCTGAATACCCGAAAGGCTGTTGGTTGCTTAATCGGATTTGTTGGTGTGCTGCTGATTACCATCAGCTCGGCAGATTCCCTCGGCGGTGGCTTTGCATGGAATGGGGAAGGCTTCATGCTGTTGTCCACCATTGCTGCCGGTACCGGTGCGGTGATCAGTAAATTTGTGGCAAAGGGACAATCACCGATGATGGTAACCGGCTGGCAGCTGACAGCCGGTGGCGCAGTTCTGTTGATTGCCGGCATCATTGGCGGAGGACGTTTCAATACTGTGTCGCTACAGGCATTTGCATTGCTGGGCTATTTGATTTTCCTGTCCGCAGCTGCATTTTCCCTCTGGACTGCACTGCTGAAAAAATATCAGGTTGGAAAGGTTACAGTGTACAATTTCCTTGTACCGGTGTTTGGCTCTCTGATGTCCGGTGTGGTATTGCATGAGACGGTGTTTACCGTGCGCAATATGCTGTCGCTGATGCTGGTTTGTGCCGGAATTATTCTGGTTAATTGGACAAAAGAAGGTAAAAAGGGATAAGGAAAAGCCTGCATTCGCAGGCTTTTCGACTTAAAACGGGGATTGCTCACCGACAAATCCGGTTTCAAATGTTTGGACATAGGTTTTGTATGTTTCGGCAGTCATAAGCGGCTGATAGGAGGCGATCAGCTCCCGTGCCTGCACGGCATGATTGCGTAGCAGCCGGTATATCGTCAATGCAGCCAGCTTTGCCGGGAGTAGATATGCTTTTTCTTCGTCCGTAATACGAAAGTCTGAACCATGCAGTGTGCCGGAAAATCCGGAAAATGTAAAATTGACAATCGGCATATGGTGAGAGAGATCACCGACATCGGTAGACGCTGCATTGTGGACGGCAAAATTGACAGGCTCATAGGTTGCACTGTCAGACAACAGCTCGGCAGCTTCTGTCAATGCAGCACAGGGCTTTGCCGGAACCACTGGAAGGTAGCCCATATCGTCTGTGATTTCGATTTCCGCACCAAAGGCATAGGCGGCAGCACGATAGGCGCGGTCTATTTTTCTGTCCGCATCCAGCAGGGCATCCCATGTTTTGGCGCGTACCTGTAAATCCACCGTTACTTCGTGTGGTACAACATTGACGGGGGAATCTCCCATACGGACAACCTCGCCAATGCGGATGCAGTCCTCATCCCGCAAGGTGCTACGGAGCATCCCGATGGCGCTGCGGGCAAGTGTGACAACATCCAGTGCATTGATACCCTTTTCAGGTGCAATGGCGGTATGGGAAGCACGTCCTTTGACATGGATCAGCTTGGACAGAAAACCGCTGGTTGAATTGCTGCCCAACAGAAAATCACTGTCGCAGGGAACCATGTGCGCATGGGTGGTCACAGCAGCATCGATATCATCAAAGGCTCCCAACAGCAAAAGTTCCGGCTTGCCGCCGCAGCAGCTGGCAATACCGTCACGCCGAAGCTGTTTCAAACGGTTCATTTGGGCATGTTCTTCGCAGGGGACGGCAAAGAAGACCGCACTGCCGTCTAAATGGCTGGCAACGGCGGGATCAGATAAGGCAAGTGCAGCGCCTGCAAGCACGGCCAGCTGCATGTGATGTCCGCAGGCATGCGACATACCGGTTTCCGGGACGGCACATGGATGCTTGGGACTAAAAATACCATCCAACTCACCAAGCAGGCAAACAGCTGGACGATTCGTTCCAAGAATTGCCTTGACACCGGTGTTGGCAAGTCCTGTTTGCACAGGAAGGCCGCATCGGTGTTTTAACCAGTCAGCAACCTTTTGAGCTGTGCGGTATTCCATATAACCCTGTTCGGCATGGGTATAAATATCGTTGGCGAATGAAATCAGTTCTGATGCATGGGCATCGATGATCGCACAAATACGCTGTTCTGTTGTATTCATAAAATAACCTTCTTTTATCCATACTCCATATAGCCTGTCGGAAGGCAGAGCCATATATTTTCAGTATACCGTGTGGGAAAAGTGGTTGCAAGATGGAAATGGAAGGATATAATAAAGAGAGTCTGACAAAACACAGGAGGAATCAGAAGATGAAATATTGTTATGATTGCGGCACGCCGCTGGTAGAAAAATATTTGGAACGCGAAGGCATGGTACAGTATTGTCCGAAATGTGAGCAGTTTCGTTTTCCGATTTTTAATACAGCTGTCAGCATGGAAGTGCTGAACCCGGCAAAGACACATGTTTTGCTGATCCAGCAGTATGGGAAAAAAAGGAATGTTCTCGTAGCGGGTTATGTCAACCGGGGAGAAGCGGCAGAGAAAGCTGTTGCACGTGAAGTGCAGGAAGAGGTTGGCCTGAACGTTCATCATATTATGTTCAATGAAAGCCGGTTTTTTGAACCAAGTAATACCCTGATGCTGAACTTCTCGTGTGTTGCAGACAGTGAAGATCTCAGCGGTATGACAGATGAGGTTGACCGTGCTGCATGGTATACGCTGGAGGAAGCACCGCAGGCAATTGTACAGAACAGCCTTGCGCAGCAGTTCCTAATGGCATTTCTTGAGAAAAATACGCAATAACGTGCAGGAAGAAGACTGAAAAACATGCCGAAACGTGCAAGTATATAAAAAAATAATATCCAAATTTTGGAATTAATTTACGCCGAAAGGCTTTACAGAAAAGCCGTCTCATGGTATGATATTTGCATGAGAAGTTACGAAGGGACGGCTTTTTCAGCCGAATTAAATGATAAAAACGGAGGATTGGAAAATGGCGGCGTACTGCCGTCTTCCAAGATGTTTCTGCACCTTCCGTCAGAGTTTGCGCGTTCTGCGCTGCTCTATGCAGCCTATGTAGGGCATTATTTTTGTGACCAGACCTATGTGGTCCGTCGAAATCAATTTGATTATTTCCTGTTGGCTGTGATTGACAGCGGGGGAATGTTTTTTGAATATAACCAAAAACGTTTTGAGGTTCATGCCGGAGAGGTCATTCTGTTAGATTGCCGTCAGCCGCATGTTTATGGTGCAATTGGCAGTGTGTCATTCCGATATATTTATTTCCGCGGCGGAAGCAGTGAAATATATTATAAACTGCTTGCCGGTGAAAAGGGATATTTCAAGCAGCCGGTTCGTTCTATCGAGATACAAAGTGCAATTCAGAGCATTTTTGCATTGGTAACGGATAAGACATATAATGAGCATCGGATTTCTGCACAGCTATATCGCATTCTGGCAGAGTTGGCGGGAGAGGAAAAGCAGGAGTCCATACAGAATACCGCTGTGCTGCATGCGATTGCCTATATGGAGCGCCATTTTCCGGAACGGCTTTCCATTGAAAAAATTGCAGATCAGGTGAATCTGAGCGAGTATTATTTCAGCCGTCTATTTCGCAAATGTACGTCGGTATCTCCGCACGCCTATCTGGTCAACCTTCGGATTACCATGGCGCGGCAGCTATTGACTGTTTCTCAGAAATCTGTAGAACGGATTGCTGAGGAATGTGGTTTTCATAGTACGACAAATTTTATCCGCTCCTTCCGGGAGCACGTTGGCTGTACTCCCAAGCAGTTCCGCAGGGCAGCAATGGCAGAGCTCAGCAAAATAAACGAAAACGAAAAAAGAAAATGATGTTAACCTTGTTTGATTAACAGGTTGACAATGGGCTGCAATACATGTATACTATCCTTGTTCGGTAATCCGGACAAGGATTTTTTATGTATCAGGAGACGCAAATGGAACAGAAAAAGAAAACAAATGTACGTGAAATGGCGCTGGTTGCCCTGATGGCGGCAGTTACCTGTATTATGGGGCCACTTTCCGTACCGATTGGCATTGTACCGATTTCCCTGACAAATCTGGCGGTTTATCTGGCGATTTATGTGCTGGGATGTAAACGTGGAACCTTGAGCTATGTTGTATACCTGCTCATTGGATTGGTTGGCGTACCGGTATTTTCCGGCTTTACCGGCGGTGTTGGCAAGCTGTTTGGACCGACTGGAGGATATCTGATTGGATTTATTTTCATGGCATTGCTCTGCGGCTGGTTTATTGATACATTCGACTGCAAGCTGATACCGAGTTTTATTGGCATGGTATTGGGCACGATTGTATGCTATGCATTTGGTACGGCATGGCTGGCATATCAGGCAAGCATGAGCTTTTACGCAGCAATGGCAGCAGGCGTTTTGCCGTTCATTCCGGGAGATCTGGCAAAGATGATCATTGCAGCAATCATTGGGCCGCAGGTTCGTCGCAGATTGGTACAGGCAGGTCTGGTAGAAAATAAAAAAACAAGATAATCCAATTCAGCCCATATGTATTTAGATGAACAGAGCCGCGTGTATAAAATGCACGCGGCTCTGTTATTTACAGGTTTAATCCTCAGCACGGCCGAATTCAGCCAGCTGTAAATTTTCATTTTTGTCCAGCGCCCAGTTCAGGTTCCACATACTGGTGAACAGCAGCAGATACCGTCCGCGGTAGTCCTGTACAACCTTGCTGTCCGAGGTGATTTTCAGCTCGTCCGGCTGGACTTCTTCATTTTCAATCCAGCGCAGATACTGGTATGGCAGGCTTTCCATCACGATATCAACACGGTATTCGTTTTTCAGGCGATATTCCAGCACATCCAGCTGTAGAGTACCGACAACACCGACAATGACTTCTTCCATACCGGTATGTGGCTCCTGGAAAATCTGGATCGCACCTTCCTGTGCAATCTGTTCCATACCCTTGATGAACTGCTTGCGCTTCATGGTATCCTTCTGACGGATACGGCAGAAGACTTCCGGCGCAAACGTTGGGATACCGGAATATTTGCAGTCAAAGCCCGGTGTGCATACCGTATCGCCGATTGAGAAAATACCCGGGTCAAATACACCGATAATATCACCTGCATATGCCTCGTCAATGATGGCACGATCCTGTGCCATAATCTGCTGTGGCTGTGCGAGCTGCATTTTTTTGCCGGCTTGTACATGGTAAACATCCATGCCTTTTTCAAACTTACCGGAGCAGATACGCATGAATGCAATGCGGTCACGGTGCGCCTTGTTCATATTTGCCTGAATTTTGAAAACAAACGCAGAGAAATGCTCGTCAAACGGATCGACAACCTCACCGTGGGACAGGCGTGCCGTCGGAGGCGGGGTCATTTCAAGGAAGTACTGCAAAAACGGCTCAACACCAAAGTTTGTCAGCGCAGAACCGAAGAACACAGGAGAAAGCGTTCCGGCATGGACACGTTCCATATCAAATTCCTCACCTGCGCCGCCCAATAGTTCGATGTCATCCTGCAGGGTATCCCATAGACGTTCGCCAACCATCGGCTCCAGTGCCGGGTCATCGGTAGCATAAATCGTAGCCTTTGCTTCCTTTGTACCAGTGACCGAAGCGGCTTCAAATGCCATGACGTGATTTTTCTGGCGGTCATAAACACCCTTGAACTCCTTACCGCAGCCAATCGGCCAGTTGACAGCATAGGTATCAATACCCAGCTCCTTTTCCAGCTCATCCAGCAAGTCATACGGATCCCGGGATTCCAAGTCCATCTTATTGATAAAGGTGAAAATTGGAATGCCGCGCATGGAGCAGACCTTGAACAGCTTGCGGGTTTGTGCCTCGACACCCTTGGAAGCATCAATGACCATGATTGCGGAATCGGCTGCCATCAGGGTACGATAGGTATCTTCGGAAAAGTCCTGATGTCCCGGCGTGTCCAGAATATTGATACAGTGGTTATCATACTCAAACTGCAAGACAGAAGAGGTAACGGAAATACCACGCTGCTTTTCGATTTCCATCCAGTCGGAAACGGCATGGCGGGTATTCTTTTTGCCCTTAACCGTACCTGCAAGCTGAATTGCTCCGCCGTACAGCAGGAATTTTTCGGTAATGGTTGTTTTACCGGCGTCTGGATGTGAAATAATCGCAAACGTGCGGCGCTTTGTAATTTCTGATTTAAAATCTGACAAAAGAAAAAACCTCCGATCAGCATTTGTTCCGTAACAAAAGCGCCGCAATGATATACAGGCGCATACAAATATATAATAACATAAATTACGGGAGAAGACAATTCCTGTTTTGTGAAAACGGGCAGAAAAACGGCGCGTCGATTGGTAGGAGATTCGACGCGCCATACAGTAAAGAGAGAGATATATGAAAGCACAGAATGGGAAAACTGTGCGGTGGCAGGCTATAGAAACCTGTAACCGGAGGACTTCTGTCCGTTCCTTGATTACACCTATAGTATACGCAGAATTGCAAAGGAAAACAATGGACAGGATTCATAAAATGTGGAAAAAATAGGGGAATCCGTGTGTCAAGTTGAACAATTGTCTTCTGTTCGTGGACAATTAAAGGATTTTTATATACAGGGCAGACCGTTGTCTTTTGTTGGAAGCTATGATAAGATAAGAAAAATACGTATCAGGAGAAACAAAGATGAACATTCAGATATTTGGCAAAAGCAAATGCTTTGATACCAAAAAAGCGGAACGTTATTTTAAAGAGCGCCGCGTGAAGTACCAATCGATAGACCTGCTGCGGTATGGTATGAGTAAAGGGGAATTTACTTCGGTATGCCGTGCAGTTGGTCTGGAAGCGATGATTGATCCAAAATCCAAAGATCCGGATGCAGCAATGCTGTTGTATCTGGCATCGGATGACGCGAAAAAAGAAAAGCTGATGGAAAATCCAAAGCTGCTGAAAACACCGATTGTCCGCAATGGAAAACAGGCAACCGTCGGCTACTGCCCGGATGTGTGGAAAACATGGGAATGAACCGATTACCGCATTTTGTGACAGAAACACAATCTGTCTGGGATATTTTACAGCAGGAAACCCGCCCGATTGCCATGTACGGTATGGGCGATGGCGCGGAGAAAATTCTGCGTGTGTGCAAACAGCGGAATATTCCAATTGCAGGCATTTTTGCCTCAGATGAATTTGTCCGTGGACACAGCTTTGCCGGTTATCTGGTAAAAAAACGCTCGGAGTTGGAAGAAGAGTTGGGAGATTTTGTAGCGGTGATTGCCTTTGCCTCCAGCAGGCCGGAGGTGTTGGCGCTGTTTGACAATCTGGACAGCACGCATACCACCTATGCACCCGATGTCCCGGTAGCAGATGGCGCACTGTTTGATCTGGCTTTTCTTCAAGAGCACTGCGCGGAATTGGAACAGGCATATGACCTGCTGGCAGATGATCGTTCCAGAGAGGTTTTTGCAGCGACGGTAAATTTCAAGCTCAGCGGGAAGCTGCACTGGCTGCGGGATTATACGGACAGCCGTGAAGAGGCTTTTGCACGATATCTGAAACCGCATACGCAGGAGCATTTTGTTGACTTAGGCGCCTATAACGGCGATACGATCCGTGAACTGTTGGGATATACCGACGGAAACTATGCGTCAATTACTGCACTGGAACCGGATAAAAAGACGTTCAAAAAACTGAAAAAATATGCGGAACAGGCACAGCTGGAGCACATTCGCCTGATCAATGCAGGCGCATGGGATAAGCCGGGAGAAATGTTGTTTGCTGGTAAGGCAGGACGTAATTCTGTTCTGACGCCAGTGATGCATGAAATATCGCATGATAAGCATACGGTCATCATTCCAGTGGAGTCTGTAGACCATGTATTGGACGGTGCGCCATGTACCATGCTCAAGCTGGATGTCGAGGGTGCGGAACGTATGGCATTAGAGGGGGCAAGGCATACCATCCAAACATATCGTCCCAAAATTTCACTTTCTGCATATCATCGCAGTGAAGACTTGTATGAATTGCCGTTGTTGCTGTATGATATGTGTCCAGATGTACACATTGGTATGCTGCATCACCCATATGTTCCGGCGTGGGAGACAAATTTCTATGTAACTTTTGGTTAAAGTCTGGAAATATTGTCCTGATTGCGGTATACTACAAATAGAGGATATCCAAATGCAGAGGGAATCCAACACATCAGGATAAAGGAGACGATTCCAATGAACAATTGCTTTTATTGTAATCCGGATCATGAGGGCCGCAAGGCAATTATGTTCCGTGTGGGTAAGATGAGAGAAGGCGTTTTGTATCTGTTTAAGGATCAGGCGCACAAGGGCCGTTGTGTTGTTGCTGTAGATGAACATCTGGCTGAGCTGTCTGACCTGACACCGGAGCAGCGCCATGATTACATGGATGATGTTGCTGATGTCGCAGCCGCAGTGAAGAAGCTGTGGGGCTGCACCAAGATCAATCTGGGTGCGTATGGCGACAAGCTGCCGCATGTACATTTCCATATTGTTCCGAAGTATGAAGGCGGTTTTGAATTCGGCGGCGGTTTTGAAATTACCAATCCGAATCCAGTACATCTGACGCAGGAAGAATACGATGACATGATGGCACAGCTCAAGGCTGAATTAAATATCACCAAAGACTAATTAGAACACCTTATCACCCGTCTAGTTAGTACCAAAAACAACCTTATTTTACCGAAAACCTCGTGTTTCAGGTGGGATGAGGTTGTATTTTTATGCAGTGAAACAGGCATTGTGCAATGGTTGTCCCATTGAAATCATCCTGCAATCAGAGTATAATGTGGAACAATACAGGACAGATTTTGTGGTTTGCGTGAGGAATTGCAATGAAATTTTTACACCTTGGTGATCTGCATCTTGGCAAGCGGGTATATGGCTATTCTATGCTGGAAGATCAGCGTGTCATATTAGAGCAGATTGTACAGATGGCAGAGACAAAACAGGTAGATGCTGTTTTGCTTGCAGGCGATATCTATGACAAAGCTGTGCCGCCCGGTGAAGCTGTCAGTTTGTTTGACAGCTTTTTTACTGCGCTTTGTGCCAAAAATATCGCGGTGCTGGCGATCAGCGGCAATCACGATTCCGGGGAACGGTTGAACTTCGGACGTACACTGCTCGCACAGCAGGGAATGCATCTGGCGGGAAGCTTTGATGGTATATTGGAGGCTGTCACACTTTGCGATGCAGAAGGCTGTCGGGTGCAATTTCATCTGCTGCCGTGGCTGCATCCGATGGAGTTGAAAGAGAAGCTGGAGCTGGAGAAAAGCAGTCAGCAATGTGCCGTACAGGCAGTATTGGAACAGGCTGATTGGGATGATGGTGTCAGACATGTTTTGCTTGCACACACCTTTGTTACAGTCGGCGGTGAGCTTCCGGCACAGTCTGAGTCTGAGATTATTCCTGTCGGTGGTGTGGATGCGGTGGATGCTGCACTGTTTGAACGGTATGACTATGCGGCTTTGGGACATATCCATCGCCCACAGCGGCTTGGAAGGGAGTGTGTACGGTATTCCGGTTCGCCATTGAAATATTCTTTTTCAGAAGCACGGTATACAAAGTCTGTCCCACTGGTGACAATACATACAGATGGAGAACCGGAGATTGAACTGCTGCCTTTGAAGCCGCAGCATGACCTGCGGGAAATCCGCGGAACACTGGAGGATGTTCTTTCTGAGCAAACTGTGCAGGCAGGTAATGCGGAGGATTATATCCGTGTGATTCTGACAGATGAAGAGGAATTATATGATCCGCAGGGAGCCTTGAAAGAGGTATATCCGAATCTGATGCGGCTGGATTTTGATAATACCCGCACCAGAACAGAGGATACAGACGGCTTACAGCAGGAAGATGCAGCAAAGCAGATGACGCCCGCAGAGTTGTTTGCACAGTTTTTTATAGAACAGAACGGAAAGAAAATGACGGAATGGCAGCAGAGTATGCTGGATAGCATTTGCCGCAGAATGGAGGAAGCAGATGAAGCCAATTGAATTGACTGTCAGTGCGTTCGGCCCATATTCCGGAAAAATGACGCTTTCCATGGAGGATTTCGGCGGCAGTGGGCTGTTTCTAGTCACAGGTGATACCGGTGCAGGGAAGACCAGTATTTTTGATGCTATTTGCTTTGCCCTGTTTGGCGAGGTCAGCGGTTCCCAGCGTGCTTCCGATCAACTGCGTTCGGATTTTGCAAAGCCAGAGGCGGAAACCTATGTTGATTTCCGCTTTTCCCATCATGGACAAGAATATTATATTGAACGGATTCCAAAATATGAGCGTCCGAAAAAGCGCGGAAGCGGTACAGTAACACAGAATCCGAAGGCAATTTTAAAATATCCTGATGGTTCTACGGTAGCCGGGGCAAGTGCGGTAACAGAAGCTGTGGAACAGCTGCTTGGCGTCGGCTGTCAATCCTTTAAGCAGATTTCCATGATTGCGCAGGGGGAATTTTTAAAGCTGCTGACAGCGGACAGCCGTTCGCGTGCGGAGATTATCCGCAGGGTCTTCCATACGGAACCGCTGGTGGAGTTGCAAAAACAGATCAAGGCAGAATACAATGCATGGAATCACAAGTGTGAGGAAATCCGACGGGCTGTATTACAGTATACAGAGGGCTTCCGTATCCCGGAGAATAGCCCGTTGGCGGGAATGGATAATCCAGAGCTTGCCGCCCTGTTGGAAGGCATGGAAAAGCAAAACGCAGAGGATGCTGTGTGCTTGCAGGCGGCAGAAGACCAGTTAGCAAAGCTGCGACAGACCCGGACTGCGGCAATTGAGGCGGTTGTTCGGGCACAGCAGGAAAAGGATGCGTTGGAAAAATGGCAGACAGCAAAAAGGACGCTGGAGCAGTTGTCTGCGCAGAAAACAGAAATGGAGCAGGAAAAGCAGCAGCTGGAGAAGGCACGAAAAGCCAGAGATATCGTCCTGCCGAAATGGAATGTATGGCAGATGGAGCAGCAGCGGCAGAAAAAGCTGCAAGAGAGCGTGATAGAGCGGAAACAGGCGATACAGGAACTGGAGAAGTCTGCACCTGTTGTGCGGCAGGCATGGGAAGAAGCCAGCCGGAAAGAGGTTCAGCTGACAGTATTGGAGCAGGAAATCACCAGATTGGCCGACGCACAGGAAAAAGCTGAGGCGTGGAAACAAAAGCAGAAGCAGGCCGAACAGGAACAAACAGCTGCAAAGCAGAAGCAAAAAATTTCTGAGAAAAAATCAGCAGAGCTCACGGATATGCAGGCTGAGGTGGAAAAGCTCAACCAAAGGGTAGAAAAGCTGCATGAAATCCAGCTTCAACTTGCCGATAAGCGCCTCGCCTGGAAGGAATCAAAAAAACAAGAGGAGCGCATGAAAGCAGCTTTGGCATTGTTTGTCGAGCTGGACGAAAGTCAGAAGGAACTGGGAGATACACAGAAGCAATATCTGGTTTTGGAACAGGCGTTTTCCGAAGCAGAAAAGCGATATCGCAGTTATGAGAAAGCATGGCTGCGCGGTCAGGCCGGTATTTTGGCACAAGCATTACAGGATGGTATACCATGTCCGGTTTGTGGTGCAATCCATCACCCGGCTCCGGCGCAGTTAAAACAACAGGTGCCGTCAGAGCAGCAGTTGGAGCAGGAAAAACAAAAAATGGAACGGGCGCGTGCAGCATTACAGCAGCAGAGTATGGCATGTGCTGCCTGTAAATCCAAAATGGAAGCGGCGCAGGCTGCTGTACAGCGCGTATGTATGGAGCTATTTGATACAGCAGAAAAAACACAGCAGGATTTTATAATTGCACAAAAGGAGCAGCACGCGCAGACGATAGAGCTGCAACAGCAGGGAAAAGCACTTGCTGAACAGGAAAAGCAGGGGCTGGAAATCCAGGAAAAACGAAATATTCTGTTAGAACAGCAGCCGAAGCTGGAAACAACAGCCAAGCAGGCGGAAGAGGAGTGGCATCAGGCGCAAACACAGGCGGCAGCAACCTGTGCTGCTGCACAGGCGCTGCGTACAGCTATTCCGTTTGATGATTTGCAGCAGCTGGAGGAACAGTTATACCAAAAGAAAACGGAGCGCGAGAGTCTGGGTCAGCAGATCGAACAGGCAAAATCAGCATGGGAGCAGTATCAGCGCAATCTGGCGGGAGCACAAGAGGTCCTTTTGTCGGAAAGCGCCCAGCTGCAACAGGCTGCACAGGCTGTGGAAAAAGCAGTGGCACAATGGAAAGCTTCGCTTCCAGAAGCAGGTTTTGCTACCGGGGAAGCGTATCAAAAGTCACTGCTTGCGCCGGAAGAGCTGCAACGGCGGGAACAGCGGGTACAAAAATTTACGCAGGATGTTGCAGCGGCAGTCGGATTGGAGCGGGAATATGCCGCAGCAGCGCCTAAGGGAGCGCCTGTGGATATCGAACAGCTGATACAGAAAAGGGAACAGGTAGAAAATTCCTGCCGTACCTGTGAGGCGGAAAAGAATCAGATATCCGAACGTATCCAGACCAACAGCGGCATTTTACAGCGCATTGGCGATATGCAAAAGCAGTTGTCCAAGCTGGAGCAGCAAACAGCAGCCCTGCGGGAAATGTCTCAAACAGCAAACGGCGAGTTGAACGGCAAACAAAAGCTGATGCTGGAACAATATGTACAGGCAGCTTATTTTGAACGGGTTTTACAGCGGGCTAACCTCCGTCTGCGGGATATGACGCAGGGGCGGTATGAGATGCGGCGGCGCAAAAAAGCGGAAAATAATCGCAGCCAGTCCGGTTTGGATATTGATATTATGGATTATTACACCGGAAAATGCCGTTCGGTGAAGACATTATCCGGCGGAGAATCTTTTCTTGGCGCTTTGGCATTGGCGCTCGGCATGTCGGATGTCATTCAGAGCTATGCCGGAGGTGTGCGCGTTGAAACTGTCTTTATTGATGAAGGGTTTGGCTCGCTGGATAGCGCAGCGCTCGAACAGGCAATTTCCGTGTTGGTTCGGTTGTCCGGTGGAAATCGACTGATCGGCATTATTTCCCATGTTGCAGAATTAAAAGATCGGATTGACAAACAGATTATTGTACAGCGTAGTACAGATGGCAGTACGGCACATATGATTACAGGGTGAGTGATATGAACAGCAATGAAATGAAAGTGATCGCAACCATTCGTACAGATTTTCCCACGAAGTTTGGTATCCCAAGACAGAGCGGCATAGTGGAATCCCTCAAGGCAGCTATTGTTTTTGAGCCGGAATACCGCAATCCAGATGCCCTGCGGGGGTTAGAGGACTTTTCCCATATCTGGTTGATCTGGCAGTTTTCCAAAAGTGTGCGCAAGCAATGGTCCCCGACTGTTCGCCCGCCGCGGCTTGGTGGCAATACGCGCATGGGTGTTTTTGCTACACGTTCCCCGTTCCGGCCCAATCCGATTGGCTTGTCCAGTGTGCGTCTGGATGGCATTGACTTGCATACAAAGGATGGTCCGGTTCTGTACGTATCCGGCGCGGATTTGATGGATGGGACACCGATTTATGATATCAAACCGTTTCTTCCGTATGCGGATAATCATCCAGATGCGGCAGGCGGCTTTACACAAAATACCAGCGGCTGTATCTTGCAGGTAGATTTTCCGCAGCAGTGGCTAGAGCAGGTGCCGGAAGGACGCAGAGAAGCATTAACTGGTGTTCTGGCGCATGATCCGCGCCCATCCTATCAGGATGACCCGGAACGAGTATATGGTATGGCATTTGCAGGTCTGGAAATCAAATTCCGTGTGGACGGTGAAATGTTAACGGTTTGCAGTGTCTGCCAAGGCGAAATGTGAAGAAGAGGGCTGCGTGCTTGGGATAACGCAGCCCTCTTCTATATCAATATGGGGAAAGTGATGGGATTACAGTGTTACAAGCTTACCAGATTTCCATGCTTCCGTTGTACCAAAGCCGATTGCAGTGGATTTGGTACCATCGTATACGGTGACGCCCGGTTTTCTGCCTTCGCATACGCAGTCGATAAATTCCTGCATTTCAGCCAGATAAGCCTCTGCGAAACGCTGTGGGAATGCTTCAACGCACTCAGTCACAACACCATTGGTATTGTACAGCTTTGCCAGATTCTTCTGTGGCTCCGGACTGATGCGGATGGAACCGTTGGTGCCGATGATTTCAGTTTCTACATGGTAGCCGTGTGGTGCGGTGCGTCCTACATGGATGACACCAATACCGCCGTTCTTGAACTTATAGGTAGCAACTGCGGTTTCATCGTCGCCAACCGCCTTAAATTCTGGATGCTTAAAGGTAGAACCGATCGCATAAACCTCTGTCGGTTCGTCTTCAAGGAACCAGCGCATCAGGTCAATGTCATGGATTGCCATGTCAATAAAGATACCACCGGAGGTAGCTGCAAATTTAATTGAGCCTTCTACCAGCGCTTCCGGGTCAATACCGGTGGCCTTTACCATATATGGTGTGCCGATGGCGCCTTCCTGAATCTTCTTCTTTGCATATGCATAGGAAGCATCATAGCGGCGCATGAAGCCGAGGAAAAATACCTGATCCGGATGACGCTCGACAGCAGCTTCCGCAATCTTGCACTGTTCCAGATCAACGCCCAGTGGTTTATCGGTGAAAACATGCTTGCCTGCATCCAGAGCAGCTTCAATCTGCCAGCAGTGCTCAGAAGAGGTTGTTACGATAGCAACAGCATCAATGTCAGCCTTTTCCAGCATTTCACGGAAATCGGTGTAAACATCGGTGACACCAAGCTCGGTTTTTGCGTATTCCAGTTCAGCCGGCATAATGGAGCATGCCGCGGTCAGCTGTGCATTCGGGATTTTAAATGCGATATTATTTGCATGAACCTTGCCCAGACGTCCCAGACCTGCAATACCAACTTTAATCGTTTTCATGGTAAATTCCTCCTAATAACGTTCCGATAAAATGAATCATTTTTTTCGAGTTTTGTTTCTCTTTGTTTCTCTGCACGTATTGTATAATGTTTACAAAATCAAGTCAATAGTACGAAAATCACTTCGTATGAATGCCTGAAAAGTTAAAAAATCATTCGTATATTGCTCACAAAAAAACGGCATGATTTTTGGCTGAAAATCCGTGACGCGTGACAAAATTGAAATAATCTATGACCAAAGGAAAAGCTGTGGTATACTGAAAGCAGAGGCGGTGAAGCATATGAAGCATACAGTCAGGAGTATTGCAGCACTGGCAGGGGTATCCCGTGGAACGGTCAGCCGGGTGTTAAACAATCAACCGGATGTGAGCCCGGAGGTACGGGCAAGGGTGTTACATATTATAGAGGAAACTGGTTATCGAAAGGATGAACGGTTTGCAGGCGGTGACAAGATATGTATTGGCGTCATTGTCGCGCACTGGCAGGATGAATATTTTATCAACAGTACATTACGTGGAATCCAGCGTGCTGCGAGGGAAATCAATACAGGGAAAGTGTCATTGGAAGTACGCAGGATGAACAGCAGATCGGATGAGGAATATATCCGTGTTTGTGAACAGCTGCTTGAGCTGGGCGTGCGCGGTCTGGTGGTGAATGCACCGGACAATGTTATCATTGCTGCGGAAATTGAGCGGCTGTTCCGTGCAGGTGTTGCTGTTGTCACCTATAATTCTGATTTGCCGCATACCAAACGGGTGTGCCATGTGGGACAGGATCTTGTAAAGTCAGGGAAAATTGCCGCAGGATTGATGGCACGAAGCCTTTCTCCTAAAGATCAGGTGCTTGTCATCACGGGTAATATGGAATTTCGTTCACATCGTGTACGTGTAGATGGGTTTCTGGAGCATTTGGAGATGCTTGGCTTCCATTCGGACAATTATGAATTAGCAGAGTGCTATGAACGATATGATTTAACCTATGATGCGGTCCGTCATGCATTGGAAAGTCATCCGAAACTGCATGGCGTTTATATGGGGACAGAGAATGTAAAGGCATGTGTGGATGCATTGAAGGGTATCCGCCGACGGATGACAGTAGTTGTCAATGATCTGACACCGGAAGCAAAGCATTCCCTGAAGAAAGGAAGAATTGACTTTGTTGTGGAACAGGATTTTACTTCGCAGGTCTATCGTGCGATTTTAATCCTGCATGAGCTGTTGGTATATGGGCATCGTATTCGGCAGGAGATTGTCAATGTGAATACCTCGATTATTACAAGAGAATTGCTGTAAAGTGTTGCCAAAGTCATAAAATGTGCTATCATGGTATTTATATTGCGTTTTGGCTACTCCTACTATATAATAAAAGAAAAAGGGGTTAAAATATGGAACAGTATTCGATGGAGTTGATGAATGTTATCCGCTTATTACTTAGTTGCTTTTGCGGATTGGCAATTGGCTTCGAACGTCAGAATCATATCCGGGCACAGCATCGCAAAAGTGCTGGTATGCGTACCCACATGCTGGTATGTGTTGCGTCCGCAGCGATGATGCTGATTTCCAAGTATGGATTTATGGATGTATTGATGTATGATGATAATGTCCGTGTAGATGTTTCCCGTGTTGCTGCCGGCATTGTTTCTGGCGTCAGCTTTTTGGGCGCGGGTACAATCTTTATCAAAAAGGACAGTATCAAAGGGCTCACCACTGCGGCGGGAGTCTGGGCAGCGGCGGCTATTGGTATGGCAATTGGCTGCGGTATGTACTTTACTGGCATTGTGTTGACAGTCTTAGTTGTCATGATTCAGGAGATGTCTCGTATCAATCTGTATAAGAATGAAGAAAATCTGGATACAATTATTATTGAATTATCAGGTTCGGACAATAATGCCCGAGAAATTCTGGAATGGCTTCGGAAAACAAAGGCTGATATATATAATGTAGCTAGT
>JAUNGQ010000004.1:24407-137625 GCA_030524285.1 Eubacteriales bacterium | reverse complement strand
ATGCTTCGAGAAGGCAATCAAGGCGTATGCTGAAAAGCTGGGCTTCAAGGCTTAATTTTCCAAAATATCCCTATCTTTCTTTCACTCGGATTTCCGGCTTTCCTGTCTGAGGCTTTGGACAGGAAAGCTGTGATTTCTGAGGACGTTAGACGTAAAAATACAGGACTGGAGGCGAAAAGAATGAATAAAAGAGTTGTGATCGCACTGGGCGGAAACGCTTTGGGGAAGGACATTGACGAGCAGAAGGTTGCTGTGGCAAAAACTGCACAGGTCATTGTTGATCTTGCGCAGCAGGGACTGGAAATTGTTATCACGCATGGCAATGGTCCGCAGGTTGGCATGATTCAGGACGCAATGGACAATGTCGTTGTGAGATATAAAATTTATAAGCAGGTGCCGCTGCCGAGCAGCATTGCCATGAGCCAGGGCTATATCGGCATTGATTTGCAGAATGCAATCAAATATGAACTGCGCCGTCGCAACATGGATACCAAGGTGTCTACCATTTTGTCCCAGGTTGAGGTAGATAAAAATGATCCGGCATTCCAGCACCCAACGAAGCCAATTGGCCGCTTTATGACCAAAGAAGAGGCGGAAATCAATGAAGCGCACGGTATTCCGTGTATGGAGGACGCAGGCAGAGGATACCGCATCGTTGTTGCGTCTCCGATGCCGAAGCGGATTCGCGAGCTGGAGACAATCAAAACGCTGCTTGCAGCCGGGCATATTGTTATCGCCTGTGGCGGCGGTGGTATGCCGGTAATCGAGGAAAATGGCAAGCTTTCCGGTGTCAATGCCGTTGTAGATAAGGATAATGTCAGCTGTCTGCTGGCACAGAATCTGGATGCTGACCGGCTGGTTATCCTGACTGCGGTAGAGCATGCAGCGCTGAATTACCGGAAGGAAAATCAGGTATGGCTGTCTGATATTTCTGTCGAAGAGGCAAAAAAGTACGTTGCAGAAGGCCATTTTGCACCCGGTTCCATGCTTCCAAAGGTGGAGGCTTCCATTCGTTTTGCAGAATCCAAGCCGGGACGGCGTTCGCTGATCACCCTGCTGGATAAGGCATCAGACGGTCTTGCAGGTAAGACAGGTACAGTGATTACTCTGTAAGAAATTCCTCCGTTTGGGCTGTAGGAGTTATGAAATTATGAATATACCGGTTACTATTTTTATGTGGGTAATGGCATTTTTACCGATTGCGGTGCTGCTGGTTTTGATGATTAAATTCCAGTGGGGCGCAACGGAAGCAGCGCCGATTGGACTGCTGATTACCATTATCACAGGAATTTTCTTTTATAAAGCGGATATTACGCTGATTGCCGCGGAAAGCGCCAAAGGCATCTGGAATGCATTGATTATTCTGCTGATTGTCTGGACCGCAATTCTGATGTATCAGGTTGGTGACGAAGCCAAAGCGTTTCTGGTCATCCGGAACGGCATGCGCAAGCTTCTGCCGAATGAGCTGCTGCTGGTGCTGGCAATGGGCTGGATTTTTGAAAGCTTTTTGCAGGGCATTACCGGCTTTGGCGTGCCGGTTGCAGTCGGCGCGCCGCTGCTCATTGGTATTGGTGTACAGCCGCTGTGGGCGGTTATTATCCCGCTGCTCGGACAGGCATGGGGCAATACCTTCGGCACGCTGGGCGCCGCATGGGATTCGCTTGCCATGAGCGCTGGTTTGACGGTAGGAAGTGCCGAATATCTGTCAACTGCTATGTGGACCGCTGCCTTTATCTGGCTGTGGAACATCATCGGCGGTGTTGCCATGTGCTGGTTCTATGGCAAAGGCAAGGCGGTGAAAAAGGGACTGCCTGCTGTCCTGATTTTATCCGTAATTCAGGGCGGCGGTGAACTGCTGCTGGCCGGATTCAACACAACCATTTGCTGCTTTGTTCCAGCGACGATTTCGCTGCTTGTGATTTTACTGCTTGGCAGGAGCAAGCTGTACCGCGAGGAATGGTCTGTGGAAAACAGCACGATTATGAACCGCGGTTTTGCCGGACAAGGTAACGATGAAGCGCCAAAGGACATGACGCTGGTACAGGCATTTGTGCCGTATTTCCTGCTTTCCATCATTACACTCGTGGTACTGGTTGTGGGACCGATCAATTCGTTCCTCGGACAGTTCAAAATCGGCTTCGCATTCCCGGAAACTGCAACCGGATACGGCTATGTCAATGCGGCAAGCGAATGCTTTTCACCGTTGGCAATCTTTACTCATGCAAGTATGTTCCTGTTTGTTTCGTCCATTATCGGCCTGGTTTTTTACAAAAAGCATGGCTGGATTAAGAAGGGCGGGGTTAAGCGCGTCTTTATCAAATCGATTTCCATGACGATGCCGTCCGGCATTGCAGTCATCGGACTGGTTATCATGTCCAAGATCATGGACGGTACGGGACAGACTGTTGTACTGGCCAACGGTATTGCAGACGTTTTAGGTATTGTATATGTTGTATTTGCCCCGTTTGTCGGCCTGCTCGGAACCTTTATGACCGGCAGCAACATGAGCTCGAACATCCTGTTCGGCGGCTTCCAGCTGACGACGGCGAAGCTGCTTGGTGTAGACCCGTCGATTATTCTGGGTGCACAGTCCGCCGGTGGCGCCATTGGCAGCGCAGTCAGCCCGAGCAAGATTATCCTCGGCACGACAACTGCGAATATCCTTGGCAGCGAGGGCAATGTACTCAAGAAGATCATGATGATTACAGTTCCGGCTACGATCCTGATCGGTATTATCGTCTTTTTACTGGTTTGATGATAAGGAGAGAACAAACATGGAACAGAAGGGCTTTTTTCAGACAAAGGCAGGCGGTTTGACCATTGCATTTATTGTCATCATGCTTGCATTTGCAATGATTTTGGCAGGTCTTTACACAGGGATAACGGTTCTCTGCACGATCGGCTTTGTCCTGATTGTTGCGGCAATGCTGTATTCGCCGGTTGATGTCTATATTTTAAACAGGAAAAAGAAGCAGTAAATCCCCGGAACAGGAGGAAAAACAAATGGCAATGGAAGATATTGTTGGAAGAATTGCGTGTGATTTGGAGCATCTGAAACAGTATACGGCAACGCCAAAGGCTGGCTGCACCCGTCTTCCTTTTACAAAGGAAGCGCGTCAGGCTGTCGATTATCTGAAAAAGATTATGATAGAAGCCGGTCTTGAGGTGAAAGAGGATACAGCTGGCAATGTATTCGGCACACTGGCTGGCAGTGATCCGACGCTTCCGTGTGTGATGATGGGTTCCCATTATGACTCGGTTGTCAATGGCGGCGATTTTGACGGCATTGCAGGTGTGATTTGTGCAGTGGAAACGGCGCGCCAGCTCAAGGAACGCGGGATTCAGCCAAAGCGGAATTTTGTTGTAGCAGGCTTCTGCGATGAAGAGGGTATGCGTTTTGGTACCGGTTACTTTGGTTCCGGTGCAATGCTGGGGAAGCGGGATGTCGCTTACTGTAAACGGTTCAAAGACACGGACGGCATTTCGATTTATGAGGCAATGAAGAGTTACGGTCTGGACCCGCACCGCATTGAGGAGGCTGCATGGCCGGAAGGCTCGATCGGCTGCTTTATCGAAGCGCATATTGAACAGGGGCCTGTGCTGGATGCGGGAAATATTGAAATCGGTCTGGTTGACTGTATTGTCGGTATCCAGCGCTATATGATTACGGTCAATGGACGGGCAGACCATGCCGGAACAACGCCGATGGACATGCGTATGGATGCGGTGGAAGCAGCAACCAAGGTCATTTCCAAGATTCCGGATTGGGCGAGAGAGAAGGCAGACGGCACGGTTGCGACAACCGGCTTTATCCGTACCATTCCGGGTGGCATGAATATCGTTGCGGAGCAGTGCGAATTTACGGTGGATGTGCGCTCCAGAAATAATGACAATATCAATGACATTGTGCGCCGCATCAGTGCAGCGCTTGATCGTGAGACAGAAGCCATCGGCGGAAGCTATGAGATGGATAACAAGCTGACCATTACTCCGGTCAATCTGTCGAAGGATATGCTGTCCATCATGGAAGAGAGCTGCAAGGATCATGCATTCAGCTATCAGTATCTGCCGAGCGGTGCAGGACATGATGCGCTGGAAATCGGTCAGGTGCTGCCAACCGTAATGCTGTTTGTTCCGAGCAAGGATGGCAGAAGCCATTGCCCGGTGGAATTTACCAAGTATAGTGATCTTGCAAAGGCCGCTGTTGTTCTGCTGGATCTGGCGGAAAAACTGCTGACAGAATAAACATAACATAAAATTGGGGGAAGGGACGGAATATCATCCAAATCCGGTATGGTATTATCCGTCCCTTTTTGTTATACTATACATATTGGTACGATGTAGTAGATGGAACGGTTTGCATATGAAGGTGGGGCAATGGGACTGACAGTACAGGAGTTACTGGAGATCGAACAGGCGAATCGGATTTCGCTGATCTGTGGTACAAAAGGCTTAACAAACGAGATAAAAGGTGTTACGATTATTGAGGCGCCAGATATAGTACATTTCATCACTGGCGGCGAACTGCTGCTGACAGGTTTGTATGCATTTCAGTCGTGCAGCATCAGTGAATATAAAAAATATATTTATGAGCTGCATACCAAGCAGGTCAGTGGTATTATCCTCAAGCAGGGGAGGAATGTCGAGAATGCGGAAAGCAAGATCGCATGGCTGAAGGAATTTGCAGAGGAAAATGCGATCCCGCTGATGGAGATGCCGTTTGAAATGTCCTTCCAGAGCATCCTGTCTATTGTCATGGAGCGGCTGTTCAATGAGGAAGTCACGCAGCTGAAATATTATAAGACAACGCATGATAACTTTCTGGCGTTATCTTTTTCCGATAAGAGCGCAGAGCGACGGATTGAAGACATTCTGGACATGCTGCAAAAGTTGATTGGAAATCCGGTAGCATTGTTCCAGCAGAATATGCATTGCTATGCCTGCTCCGGTGATGTTCCCTGTGCCTTCCGGCTTTCCCAAAAGGTGAAGAAATATGATCCGGGTATCCTGACCAATTATGAATATCTGGTACAGTATGGCGATCAGACGCAGTATATCGTTCAGCTTGACCTGAATGTCGGCACGAAGATGTATCTGGTTATCACAGAGGTGACGTCGGAATTTAATTTGATGAACTGTATTGCGGTGGAAAATGCGATTGTTGCCCTGCAATATGAATTTGCAAAGGATTTTGCCGTATCCGAGCTGGAAAAGAAGTTCCAGAATGATATTCTGTACAGCATTCTGCATGGAAAGAATATGCCGATGGATGAGCTGCAAAAGAATACCGCGCTGATTGGCATGGACATGGACAGCAGCTATCGTGTTATTGTATTTGGCGCATCCAGCGACACATGGCGCAAACGGAATATCAATGAACGCATTATCTATCTCGATAGCTTGGAGGATGCCGTCCGGCATCAGATCCGGGACTGCAAAATTCATCGGGAAACAGATCGGATTGTGGCAGTCAGAATGGAAGCGCCCGATGTGGCGCAGAGTGAATACCGCCGGAATTTGCGCGAAGCAATGGACCGGATTCAGACAGCCGTGTTGCAGCAGCATCGGAACCTGCATGTCAAGGCCGGTGTCGGTAAGATGGTAAAGGGGCTTGTCAACCTGCCGGAAACCTATCATGAAGCCAATGACGCGTATTTGTTTGTCGATATTGCAGGAGATGCTGTCGGAGATACGATCGGGGAGCATCAGGCGCAGATGGTATGGTTTTCCGATTTGGGCATTTTCAAGCTGCTGTGCCAGATTGAAGAGCCGGATGCATTGATGGAATATGTACCGGAATCCTTACAGAAGCTGTTTGATTATAAAAAACCACAGCGGGATGACCTGATTGTCACGTTAAAGACCTACTTGGATCACAATCAGAACCTGTCCAAAACGGCGCAGGATTTATTTGTACATTATAAAACAGCATCGTATCGAATGGAAAAGATTGCAAAAATCACCGGCATTGATTTTGATAACGCCAATGAAATACTGGCTGTCAGAATCGGGCTGGTAGTTTATCAAATGATTGGAAATTATCATAAAAATACCGAACAAAAATAGAAAGGATGTTTCATCATGAAGTTAGTTATTCTTGAACCGCTTGGAATCGCGGATGAAAAGCTTGTGGCGATGGCGCAGGAAGCCTGCGGGGATCGGATGGAGCTGGTTTACTATAACACCCGTAAGGAGGACACCGAAACCCTGATCGAGCGCAGCAAGGATGCGGATGCGGTTGTCCTGTCCAACTTTAAGTACGGACGTGATGTCATGGAGCATTGCCCGAACCTGAAATACATCTGTGTTGCATTCACCGGCTATGATCATGTCGATATGGAATACTGCCGTGAAAAGGGCATTCAGGTTTCCAATTGTGCCGGTTATTCTACCGTTGCAGTGGCAGATTTGGTATTCGGCTTTATCATTGACCTGTACCGCAGCATTATTCCGTGCAATGAGGTGGTACGCAAGGGCGGAACAAAGGCCGGTCTGATTGGTCCGGAACTGGAAGGCAAGAAATTTGGCATCATCGGCGCCGGTGCAATTGGCTTGCGCGTGGCAACGATTGCACAGGCATTTGGCTGTGAAGTGTATGCCTACAGCCGTACCAGGAAGGATGTACCGGGTGTTACGTTTGTTGATATGGATACGCTGTTGTCCGAATGCGATATCGTATCCCTGCATGTTCCGCAGACTCCGGCAACCGTTGGCCTGATTGACAAGGAAGCGCTGGCAAAGATGAAGCCTTCTGCAATCCTGATTAACACGGCCCGCGGCCCAATTGTCGACAGCCAGGCGCTGGCAGATGCGCTCAACAGCGGCGCCATCGCAGGTGCAGCCGTTGACGTATTCGAGAAGGAACCGCCGATTCCGGAGGATCATCCGCTGCTACACGCAAAGAACTGCATTGCAACACCGCATGTAGCCTTTGCGTCCAATGAGGCGATGTACAAGCGTGCTGTCATTGTATGCGACAATATCAAGGCATATCTGGCAGGGAACCCGATCAATCTGGTTTGATTGGATGAGAATGATGACCGCTGATAGATACCAGCGGTCATCACTTTTTCTGCGTGGAAAAATTTGTTGAAAAAATTGAAAAAAATTCTTGACAATTGAGGGGTCCTGCGGTATACTAATCAAGCACTGAAAAGTGCGGTGTTTTTCACGCCAAACACCTAAAACAAGGCTTTTGATACTCTTTTTGTTGCGATGAACAGCAGAAAGACCATTTGCCTCTGTAGCTCAGTTGGTAGAGCAGGGGACTGAAAATCCCCGTGTCGGTGGTTCGATTCCGCCCGGAGGCACCAACAATTTGCGGATGTAGCTCATCTGGTAGAGCGCCACCTTGCCAAGGTGGAGGTAGCGAGTTCGAGCCTCGTCATCCGCTCCATGTAAGCAACCGAGAGAATCGGTTGCTTTTTTTGCGTTCTATCTTCACATGTGCTATAATAAACTGGCAGCAAATCAGACGGAGGGACAGGAAATGGAACAGGAACTGCTGAGCATCAATGGTACAGTCGATGCGGTCATTTATCAAAATGAAGATAACGGCTATGCAGTCATTCGGCTGATTGCAGACGATGGCGAAGAAGTGACAGCAGTTGGTACACTGCCGCAAATCTGCCTTGGCGAAGAACTGATGCTGACAGGACACTGGGTAACCCATGCGTCTTATGGTGAGCAGTTTCAGACGGATTATTTTGAGCGACGGATGCCCGCAACCGTCAAAGGTATCGCCGATTACCTGTCCTCCGGCATTATCAAAGGAATTGGTCCGAAGCTTGCACGTAAAATTGCGGACCGGTTTGGTGAAGAAACCTTTTCCGTTATGGCAAATGAGCCGGAGCGTCTAGGCGATATTACCGGGATCACCGCACGGAAGGCGGAGGCAATCGGGGAGCAATTTCGTCATCAGACTTCGATGCGCCGGTTGATGGAATTTTTGATGGAGAATGAACTGCCACCGCAGCTGGCGGCACGGCTGTATAAACGTTATAAGGATACTGCCATCGATCATGTGCTGGAAAATCCATATCTGCTTTGCGGGGAGGAATTTGAGATATCTTTTGATCTGGCGGACAATCTTGCGTTGTCACAGGGAATGCCATGGGATAGCACGGAGCGCATTCAGGCCGGCATTTTGTATACGTTACAGTTTAATCTAAGCAATGGACATACCTTTATTCCGAAAAATAAGCTGTTGGCGACTGCCGGAAGGCTGTTGCAGGATGAGGATGGCTTTGAACCGGATGCAGAGCTTCTGGAAGCCAATTTTACAGAATTGCAGGACAACGGACGTCTGGTATGCGAAAATATCTGCCGCCGGGAGGCTGTGTATTTAAATCCGATGCATGAAGCAGAGGTATATGTTTCAGATTATCTGGCGCAATTGTCGGATACGGAATATGAATATGAGTTTGACGTCCATGAACTGCTGGATACATTGGAACAAAACAGCGCTATCACATATGCACCGCGCCAGCGTCAGGCAATCGAATGGGCTGCCAGATATGGATTGGTTATCCTGACCGGCGGTCCGGGTACCGGCAAAACCACAACCGTACGTGGTATGCTGGAATTTTATGATGCCATTGGGTTGGACGTTGTGCTGGCCGCGCCGACGGGGCGGGCTGCAAAGCGGCTGAGTGAATTGTGCGGACGTGAAGCGAAGACCATCCATCGCCTGCTGGAAGCAGGCTATCGCGGTGCGGAAACCAAAGCGGTTTTTGCACGCAATAAAGTCAATCCACTCGAGTGTGATGTGGTCATCCTTGACGAGGTTTCCATGATTGATATTGTTTTAATGCAGGCATTGTTGGAGGCATTGCGTCCGGAAACCCGTCTTATTCTTGTTGGTGATGCAGACCAGCTTCCACCCGTGGGGCCGGGAAATTTCCTGCGGGATTGTATCGGATCCAATCGCATCCATACCATTGAACTGGATGAAATTTTCCGTCAGGCACAGGAAAGCGCCATTGTCCGCAATGCACATGCCATCAACCATGGTGAAATGCCGGTTGGCGGAGGAAGAAACGGCGATTTCTTTATTATGAAGCAGCGCAGACCGGAGGATGTCATGCAGACGGTTGTTGATTTGTGCCGCAAGCGATTACCGGATTATTATGGCTTTACACCCGATCAGATTCAGGTGCTCACCCCGTCCAGACGTCAGGCAGCTGGAACACAGCAGCTCAATCGTATGCTGCAGGAAGCCTTGAACCCGCCGGATGCTACAAAGCCGGAAAAACGGTATGGCGATACGATATTTCGTCTGGGTGACCGCGTCATGCAGGTGCGCAACAATTATGATATCGTCTGGGAAAAGGAAGACAATCCCGCAGAGGATGGCGCCGGTATGTTCAACGGTGATGTGGGACGCATTATCGGCATTTCCCTCACGGAAGAAAATATGCTGATTCAGTTTGATGACAAACTGGCACATTATACCTTTGATATGCTGAGTGAACTGGAGCTTGCCTATGCCATGACGGTGCATAAATCACAGGGCAGTGAATTTGAAGCCGTGATTGTTGCTCTTCCAAATGGCATTGGCAAACGTCTGCTGACCCGTAATATTTTATATACTGCCATTACGCGTGCCAAAAAGCTGCTGGTGCTGGTAGGAGACCCGCATGTGACGGAGACTATGGTGAATACCAATACCCGTAACCGGAGATACAGTGCACTGCGTGCGCGTTTGATCCGTAGTATGCCGGAGCCGGAACAGATAGGGATAGGAGAGGAATAACGATGTCTGTGTTGTTTCCTGCACGCTGTATTTTCTGCGGTGGATGGATTTCCGAACAGCAGCATGGTATCTGTGTTGACTGCCGGGAACAGGCGGAGGCAGAAATGAAAACGGTTTATTGTACGCCGACGGAAGGCACAGATGCTGTCATCTGCGCGGGGCGCTATCAGAGGGATCTGCGGCAGGCGCTTATCCATATGAAATTTCATCAATACGGCAATCAGGTACTCGGTCCGTTGGCAGAACTGATGCAGCAGGCGTGGGAACTGCACCATATGCCGCAGCCGGATGTCATTACCTGTGTGCCGGTCAGCCAGCTGCGGGTACATACCCGTGGTTATAATCAAAGTGCGGAGTTTGCAAAATATCTGGCGGAGAGCTGGCAAGTTCCGTTTGAGCCAATGCTGAAACGGCATCTGTTTTCCAAGCGGCAATCGTCTTTACAGGCTTCCGCGCGATGGGACAATGCAAAAAAATCCTATTGCCTGCGCAGCGGTGTGAAGCTGGAAGGAAAATCCGTGCTGTTGGTTGATGATATTGTCACAACAGGTGCAACAGCAGACATTTGTGCGTTACTGCTCAAGCAGGCTGGTGCAACAGCCGTCTGGGTTTTGGCAGCCGCCAAAACCGGTGCATAACAATTCCATATTTGTCGAACGAAACATAACCAATCCTGTGTATCATTGCAGTCCGGACTGGCATATACTGTTGTGTAACAGTACGGACATAAGGGAGGGCTACGCCTTTCCGGGAAAGCGAGGAACACAGGATGTTTGATTTTGCAATGGATTTAGGTACATCGTCGGTACTGCTGTACCGGCAGGGAAAAGGGATTGTTTTACGTGAGCCGTCTGTGGTTGCCATCAGCAGACAGGGCGGACAGGTTGTCAGTGTGGGGCAAAAGGCGCGGGATATGCTGGGAAGAACGCCGGAAACGCTGCTTGCCGTCCGTCCGATACGCGGCGGTGTCATTACGGATTGTGAAATTACAGCTTCTATGGCGCGGGTCTTTCTCAAACGTGCCGGGGCGGGCAGTATGCTCCGGCCCAATTTGCTGATTTGCGTACCGCCGCTGGTTTCTGAACTGGAAGAGCGTGCCGTTGTGGATGCAGGCTTACAGGCAGGCGCCTCCCGCGTATATCTGATGGAGCAGCCGGTAGCAGCAGCAACCGGAGCAGGCGTAGATCCGGCAAGCCCCAAAGGAACGCTTGTCGTAGATATCGGCGGCGGGACGACAGATATTGCGGTCATTTCCATGGGGGCAGTTGTGCGTGCCATATCCATCCGCATCGCAGGTGATAGCTGTGATGACGCGATTCAGAATTACATGAAACAGCAGCATGACCTGCTGATTGGACTTTCTACCGCAGAACAGCTCAAGTGCAGTATTGGCGGTGTTCTTCCGCGGGAGGAAGTGTTGTCTATGGCTGTGCGCGGAAGAAGGGCTTCCAATGGACTTCCGGCATGCGAGACAGTTACATCAGAGGAATTGATACCGGTTTTACAGGAGCAGGCAGAACAGATTCTAACAGCAATCTGCGGGCTGTTGGAGACAACGCCACCGGAGTTGGTAGGTGATCTGACGGAAACTGGGATTGTGTTGGCGGGAGGCGGCTCCAAGCTGCATGGCATGGATCAATATCTTTCTCGTCAGATGGGATTGGAAACCCATGCGTCAGAGGACCCGGAGACTTGTGTCATTCTGGGGACAAGCCGTATTTTGGGCAATTTGAAACGTATGCAGGAGGGACCGCTCAATATTGCCAGACGCAGAAGAGGGCTGGCATAAGACGTGAAGAGGCTCCCTCCTAGAGGGAGCTGTCCGCGCTGTTGGCGCGGACTGAGAGAGTTTTATCATATTTTGGGGATTGATTTCTGTCAATCTGGGTTTTCGTTTCACTCCTTACAGGTATTCTGAAACCATGCCGAACTTGCTTTATAGAAGCAAGTTTTCGTCATGATCATTGTTTCAGAATAACCTGCACCAAGGTCCACCAACGCTGCGCGGCGGTTCCCATCCCTCGAAGAGGGAGGCTGTTCCATAACCCTATATATACAAATCAGTTTATCGACAAACAAAAGCCGCTCATCCGAGCGGCTTTCGTGTTTTCAGTGGATTATTCCTTTGTACAGATCGCGGAGCCGATGACATTGACATTGCCTGCGCCCATGGTGATAATGAGATCACCCGGCCGGGCAATCTCCAGCAAGCGGGCTTCAATTTTCTCGAACGAGTCATAATACTCGCCGCCATCCAGTGCATCTGCGATCACTTTGGAGCTGATACCATAAGTATTCTGCTCCCGTGCTGCATAGATATCAGCCAGAATTGCTTTGTCGCACAGCTTCAGCGCTTCAATGAACTCCGGTAACAGCGCCTTGGTACGGGAATAGGTATGTGGCTGGAATACACACAGAATGCGGTCATAGTCCATTTCCCGTGCCGTCTTGAGCGTAGCCGTCATTTCTGCCGGATGGTGTGCATAGTCGTCAATGACCATGGTACCCATTGCCGTGTGTCCAGTGAGCTGGAAGCGACGGGAGGAGCCGGTAAACTCGCTCAGACCCGCAGCAGAAGCAGTAGCGTCCAAACCGAGGAAAATGCAGACTGCACAGGATGCCAGTGCATTGAGCATGTTGTGATGGCCAGGAACAGACAGGTCAACATGGGTGAACAGCGTGCCCTTGTGCATGACGTCGAAGCTGTAATAGCCATGACGGTCCGTAACGTTTTGGGGATATACATCTGCTTCTGGTGTTGAACCGAAGGTAATGCAGGTGCGGTCAATGCCTGCAACAGCCTTTAATGCATTGGCAGAATCGTGGTTGACCACAATGGCACCGGTTTCCGGAACCAGCTCACAGAAGCGGTGAAACGAATGGATGATATCATCGATGTCCTTGAAGAAGTCCAAATGATCTGCATCGACATTCAGGACAACTGCTACCGTCGGATGGAAGCTGAGAAACGAATTGGTGTATTCACAGGACTCTGCAATAAAGCAGTCGTGCGCGCCAATACGCAGCGTACCGCCAATTGCAGGAAGATTGCTGCCTACCATAACTGTCGGGTCAACACCGCAGTGCATCCCGATCAAGGTCAGCATCGAGGTTGTTGTTGTCTTGCCATGGGTGCCGGAAACACAGACAGCGTTCTGATAACCAAGCATAATGGAACCCCATGCCTGCGCACGCTCGATGACCGGAATGCCAAGCGCACGGGCATGTACAATTTCGGGATTGTCATCATGTACTGCGGCAGTACGGATAATGAGATCAGCGCCCTCTACATTTTCCGGAAGGTGTGCGTATGTAATCTTTGCGCCGAGAGAAGTCAGCTTGTCCGTAACATCGGACTGTGACCGGTCAGAACCAGTAACGACAGCTCCCAGATGCATCAGCAGTTCAGCCAGCGCAGACATCGAAACACCGCCGATGCCAACAAGATGAATGGATTTATGATCAGCTACATAGGAATGTAAAGAAAAGTCGGACATGACTCAAAAGCCTCCATAATGATATCGAAAACAATACAGAAATTTGCAGTGTTTTCGTGTAATTCAGAACTGTATTATAGAAAAAACAGCCATAGTTTAGGCAGCGAAGCAAGATTCGCTATGCATATTATATGACAAAACGGGAAGAATATAAATAGATTATGCGAAGAAAAATGGTTACAATATGGTAAAAATGGTAAAAGGAGTACACAATATGGAAATCACTGACATTCATTTTCGTCAGCTGCATGAAACCGGCAGACTGCGGGCGCTGGTATCTGTTACTTTTGACCGGACATTTGCTGTGCATGATATCAAGGTTATTGACGGACCGGATCGATTGTTTCTTGCTATGCCTTCGCGCCGGATGCCGGATGGGCATTACCGTGATATTGTGCATCCAGTAGGTCCATTGCTGCGGGAAGAACTGGAACAGAAGGTTTTGGGCGAATATCAGCGCTCCTTGCATAAGGGCGCTGACTGAGAGAGTAAAAATTGATTTCCGAGAATCCGGAAAGATATGGATTGCACTTCTTATACGAATAAGGTAAAATATAACGATAAGGAGTGTGACAAATGAAAATTCTGCTGCTGACAGTCACTGCCGGATATGGACATCATGCTACGGCAAAAGCGCTGGCGGATTTGTTTGAGGAGAAGGGCGCGGAGACAAAAATTATAGATATATATGAATATATCAGTAAAATGATTCAAAAAGCGTTGGCAAAGGGATATCTGCTTTCCTCAAAGTATACACCGGAATTATACCGGCTGTTTTATGATAAGACAACAAAAAACAAAGAAAAACTAAATAAAATGAATATCGTCAAGATCGTCAATACGCTTGGCGCATTCAAATTTGAGCATTTTGTAGACGATTTTGAACCGGACGCTATTGTTTGCACACATGTACTGGCAGCCCATCTGGTCAGCCAGATGAAGCAGCGGGATATGGTAGCGGCGCCGAGCATCGGCATTGTAACCGATTATTGTATCCATCCCTATTGGGAGGATGTGCTGCATATGGACGGCCTTGTTACGGCAAGCGAGCTGATTACACATACCGCAGTTAAGCGCGGCATTCCAAAGGAACGGATCCTGCCGTTTGGTATTCCAATCCATCCGAAATTCAATCGGGAAATTACCCGTGAAGATGCCTGTGCACAGCTCGGTATTTCTCCAGACCGATCCACCATTCTGGTTATGAGTGGTAGTATGGGCTATGGAAACAGCACGAAAATTGTTCGGAAAATCACAGAACTGGGGATGGATTTTCAGATTCTGGCAGTCTGTGGTAATAATAAGCGCACGTATCATCGTCTGTGCTCGTTTCAGGCAGAGTATCAGGGTACGTGCAGTGTTCATGTTATGGGCTTTGTGGATAATGTTGAGGTGTTGATGAGTGCAGCGGATTGTATCATCACCAAGCCGGGGGGATTGACGGTTTCGGAAGCCATCGCAAAGGGGCTTCCCATGATCTTAATCAATCCGATTCCGGGACAGGAAGAACGAAATGTGGAATTTTTGATGAATAATGGCATTGCTTCCCGCGTGACCAAAACGTTTCCACTGGATGATGCGTTGTACCATTTGTTCCATAGTCCGGTACGTCTGCGCACAGTACATGAGACAATTCGTGCCATTGGACATCCTGATGCTGCGGAACGGCTGGTCAATTATGTTATGGAACTGGTATACACAAAACGGAACCCCCTGCCGGAAGCTACTGCGGATGCTGATACGGAAGATACGGCAGAACCATCCCTGGAGGATGCATAACCGCGAAAACATAGAAGAAACCACGTTTTACCGAAGGATAAACCGGTAGAACGTGGTTTTTATGATTTAGGAATGCTGTTTTTTCCATTGTTTGATTTGCTCCAGACGGGTTTTGTATTTCGCTTCCACCCCTTGTTCGGTGGGGCGGTAATATTCCGTTCCAAGCAGGGAATCCGGCAGGCATTGCATATTGGTCAGCTTGTCAGCAGTATCGTGGGCGTACTGGTAGCCCTTTCCGTAATCCAGCTCCTTCATCAGACGGGTTGGTGCGTTGCGGATGACCAGCGGAACCGGCTCGGCCAACTGCGACAGGGCATCCTTTTTGGCGGTTTCATACGCTACATACAATGCGTTGGATTTCGGCGCCATCGACAGGTAAACAACAGCTTGTGTCAAATGGACAGAGCATTCTGGCATACCAATGAAATGGCACGCCTGATACGCGGCAACGGCGATCTCAAGCGCCCGCGGGTCAGCCAGCCCAACATCTTCACTGGCAAAACGGGTCACGCGGCGGGCGACATACAGCGGATCCTCGCCGGCTTCCAGCATACGGGCAAGCCAGTATACGGCGGCATCCGGATCGGAATTGCGCATGGATTTATGCAGGGCGGAGATCAGGTTATAGTGCTCCTCCCCGGTTTTGTCGTACAGCAGAGACTTTTTGGAGATACACTGCTCCAGCGTTTCCGGTGTAACGGTAATCACATCACCGTCGGTATCACCGTTTAATACCACCATTTCCAGCGTAGACAGAGCCGCTCTGGCATCGCCATTGGCAAAAGCTGCGATCATTTCCAGCATATTTTGTGGCATACGGACAGTCTGCTCGCCAAAGCCCCGCGGGTCATGCAGTGCCCGGGAAAGCAGGACTGTCAGTTCCTCTGTTTTGAGCGACTGTAGCACGAACACCTTGCAGCGGGATAACAGTGCGCCGTTGACCTCGAAGGATGGATTTTCCGTTGTAGCGCCGATTAAAATGATACTACCCTTTTCGACAAATGGAAGAAATGCATCCTGCTGTGCCTTGTTAAACCGGTGAATTTCATCGACAAAGACGATGGTTTTGTCCCCGAACCGCCGGTTATCCTCCGCACGCTGCATCACCGTGCGGATTTCCTTGATGCCGCTGGTAACGGCGGAGAAGTCGATAAACGACGCACGGGTTCGGTTGGCAATGATACGTGCGAGTGTGGTTTTACCGACACCCGGAGGTCCCCAGAAAATCATGGAGGAAATTCGGTCTGCTTCAATCAGACGACGCAGAATCTTACCTTCACCGAGCAGGTGGGTTTGTCCAGCAAATCATCCAGTGACTGCGGACGGAGCCGCGCGGCCAGCGGCTGGGTATCTGTATTGCCGAAAAGTGTCTGCTGTTCCATTGCATATTCCTCCTGACAGGCTTCGATGCTCTTATTATACTGCTGCGGAAAGCAGGACGCAACAGTTTCGTACAAATGTTCGTGCATTGACGAAGGCCGGCAAAGACGATGAGAGTTTTGATAGACTATTTTTGAAAAATAGATTTCCATAGAGATCATGACAAACGATTTGACTTTTGCTCTGGCATATGTTACTTTTATATATAAAAGAGTTACGCTTTAAACAGGAAAAGAAGGATTCCATTGAGATATTATTATAGAGGAAGGATCGAGATCGTATCATGCCTATTACCGATTTATTGGAGAAAAACAGCAAGCTGTATGGCGATGACATTGCGCTTGTGGAATTAAATCCGGAGATTCAGGAAATCCGTCGTGTGACATGGAAGGAATTTGACCTGATGGAACCGACGCCGGCTACCAGCTACCGTCGTGAGATTACATGGCGCGTATTTGACGAAAAGGCAAACCGCTTCGCCAATCTACTGCTCAGCCGTGGCGTCAAGAAAGGGGACAAGGTTGCTATCCTGCTTATGAATTGTCTGGAATGGCTGCCGATTTATTTTGGTGTTCTCAAGACCGGAGCACTGGCAGTCCCGTTCAATTTCCGGTATGACACCGATGAAATCAAATACTGTGCCGATCTGGCGGAGGTTGATGTCATTGTATTCGGCAACAATTTTATTGGCCGTTTGGAGCCGATTGCCGATGAACTGTGCCAGCATCGTTTGATGTTCTATCTTGGTGAAGGCGGATGTCCGAGCTGGGCGGAAGATTACGGATCTCTCGCGGCAAACTGCTCCAGTCAGGCGCCGCTGATTGATATCCGCGATGATGACGATGCAGCGATTTATTTTTCCTCCGGTACCACTGGTTTTCCGAAGGCCATTTTACATAACCACGAAAGTCTGATGCATTCTGCACGCGTAGAGCAGGCACATCACGGACAGACAAAAGAGGATGTTTTCCTGTGCATCCCACCGCTGTACCATACGGGTGCAAAAATGCATTGGTTTGGCAGCCTGATTTCCGGCGGCAAGGCAGTTCTGCTCAAGGGCACCAAGCCGAAATATGTGCTGGAGGCTGTTTCACAGGAAAAATGCTCGATTGTGTGGCTGCTGGTTCCGTGGGCACAGGATATTCTGGATGCGCTGGACCGTGGCGATTTTAAGCTGGAGGATTATGAGCTGGAGCAGTGGAGGCTGATGCATATTGGTGCGCAGCCGGTGCCGCCGTCTCTGATTCGTCGATGGAAGGGCTACTTCCCGAACCACCAGTATGACACCAACTATGGCCTGAGTGAATCCATTGGGCCGGGGTGTGTCCATCTGGGCGTAGAAAATATCCATAAGGTTGGTGCAATCGGTGTGCCGGGTTTTGGCTGGAAGGCAAAAATCGTAGATGAAAATGGCGAGATGGTAAAGCCGGGGGATGTAGGCGAGCTGTGTGTGAAGGGGCCTGGCGTGATGACCTGCTATTATCGCGATGAAAAGGCAACGGAGGAAACACTCCGGGACGGCTGGCTGTTCACCGGTGACATGGCAAGACAGGATGAGGATGGATTCTATTTCCTCGTAGACCGCAAGAAGGATGTCATCATCAGTGGTGGCGAGAATATTTATCCGGTTCAGATAGAGGATTTCCTGCGTGCGCATCCGTCTATTAAGGATGTTGCCGTAATCGGTATGCCAGATCAGCGTTTGGGTGAAATTACCGCAGCTATCATTGAAATCAAGGAAGGCTTTACCTGCACAGAGGAGGAAATTCGGACATTCTGCATGAAGCTGCCGCGCTATAAGCGTCCGGTGAATGTTATCTTTGCAGATATTCCGCGCAACCCGACTGGCAAGATTGAAAAGCCGAAGCTCCGCCAGATATACAGTGTGGAAAATCTGGTTGCAAAGGAAAATGAAGGCTGAAAACGGTCGGCAGTATACCAATATTGTATTTGTTTGACAGTGGCTCCTGCTTTTGGCAGGAGCCAGTTTTTTTGTTGCTTTTCGGCGGGAAATCGGGTAGTTTTCGTTGGAATCCACAAAAAACAGTTTACTGCGGCGATTTGTTGTGTTAAACTTAATTGTGAAAGCGTCATGAGTTTAGCTGTCTTTTTTCGGCAGCAGCAGGAGGGAGTGCCGCATGGCAAAATTAGATCACAAGGAGCCGAGCATGGCTCTGTATGAAAATATCCTGAAGCTGAAAACTGTTGATGAGTGCCGCAAATTCTTTGAGGATGTATGCACGGTATCAGAGGCAAGGGCGATTGAACAGCGATTTGATGTAGCTGTTTTGCTTACGCAGGGAAAAATCTACAATGAAATCCTTGCGCGTACAGGTGCAAGCAGCGCCACAATCAGCCGTGTCAGCCGCGTGCTGGCCTCCGGCACCGGCGTATTGCGCGGTCTGACGGAACAGCTTGCTGAGGAAGATAAAGAATAACCCAATCAAGCCGACATGTTGGGCACAACGGTTGGCAATTACATTGTTTAAGGAAGGGATAATACATATGAAACAGCTAATGCTGGGCAATCAGGCAGTTGCCCGCGGCTTATATGAAGCCGGCTGCAGCGTGGTTTCCAGTTATCCGGGAACCCCGAGCACGGAAGTGACGGAAGAAGCTGCAAAATATGATGAAATGTATTGTGAATGGGCGCCGAATGAAAAGGTGGCCATGGAGGTAGCTTTCGGCGCATGTCTTGCCGGTAAGCGCAGCTTTTGCGGCATGAAGCATGTTGGATTGAACGTAGCCGCAGACCCGCTGTTCACCGTATCGTATACCGGTGTCAATGCAGGTATGGTTATCGTTGTAGCGGATGATGCGGGTATGCATTCGTCGCAAAATGAGCAGGATTCCCGCCATCATGCGATTGCATCCAAAATTCCGATGCTGGAGCCGTCTGACTCGGCAGAAGCACGCGCATTTACCATGCGTGCCTTTGAGCTGTCGGAGCGGTTTGATACGCCGGTTATCATCAAGATGTGTACCCGTGTTGCGCATTCGCAGAGCATTGTCGAGCCGGGTGAGCGCATCACGCCGCCGGAAAAGCCGTATGAGAAAAATATCAGCAAATATGTTATGATGCCGGGCTATGCAAAGCGCCGCCATCCGCTGGTGGAGCAGCGTACCCGTGATCTGATTGCTTATGCGGAAAACTGTGAATTTAATCGTGTTGAGATGGCAGACACCTCGATTGGTGTTATCACATCCAGCACTTGCTATCAGTATGCAAAGGAAGTATTCGGAGACAAGGCGTCTGTTCTCAAACTGGGTATGATTAACCCGCTGCCGGAAAAGCTGATTCTCGATTTCGCGGCAAAGGTGGATAAGCTGGTTGTCATTGAGGAACTGGACCCGATTATCGAAGACCACTGCAAGAAGCTGGGGCTGGAAGTAACCGGCAAGGATGTTCTCCCGATGGAGGATGAATTCTCCCAGAACCTGATTGCCGAAAAGCTGGGGCTGCCGGTTCCGGAAACCAAAAAGCTGGACGAGGCAATGCCGGCACGTCCGCCGGTTATGTGTGCAGGATGTCCGCACCGTGGCCTGTTCTATACCCTGTCCAAGAACAAGTGCACTGTTCTTGGCGATATCGGCTGTTATACACTGGGTGCCGTTGCGCCGCTGAATGCAATTGAAATGACTCTATGTATGGGCGCCTCGATTTCTTCCATCCATGGATTTAACAAGGCATTGGGGAAGGAAGCAGAGGGCAAGACGGTTGCTGTCATCGGTGACTCTACATTTATGCACTCCGGTATGACCGGCCTTGCAAATATTGCCTATAACCAGAGCAATTCTACCGTCATTATTCTGGATAACTCGATTACCGGCATGACTGGTCACCAGCAGAATCCGACGACAGGCTATAATATCAAAGGTGAGCCGGCAGGTAAAATTGATCTGGAGGCTTTGTGCCGTGCAATGGGATTTGAACGCATCCGTGTGGTTGACCCGTATGACCTCAAGCAGTGCAATACTGTTTTGAAGGAAGAGCTGGCAATCGACGCGCCGTCTGTTATCATCAGCCGCCGTCCGTGTGTGCTGCTGAAATATGTCAAGCACAATCCGCCGCTCAAGGTTGATACCGATGCATGCCGTGGCTGTCACAGCTGTATGAAGCTGGGATGTCCGGCTATCAGCATGAAGGATAAAAAGGCAGTCATTGACAATACCCTTTGTGTGGGCTGCGGCGTATGCCAGCAGCTATGTGCATTTGACGCACTGAAAGCCTGAGGAGGAAACTGAAATGACAACGAATGTAATGATTGTAGGTGTCGGCGGTCAGGGTTCTCTGCTGGCAAGTAAGCTGCTGGGACGTCTGCTGCTCGATCAGGGCTATGATGTCAAGGTTTCGGAGGTACATGGTATGAGCCAGCGTGGCGGCAGCGTCGTAACCTATGTCCGTTTTGGCGAACATGTATATTCCCCGATTATTGATAAAGGTGAAGCGGATTTCATTGTTTCCTTCGAGAAGCTGGAAGCTGCACGTTGGATGGAGTATCTCAAGCCGGGCGGACGCATTATCGTCAATACACAGGAGATTGACCCGATGCCGGTTATCACCGGTGCGGCACAGTATCCAGCTGATCTGATTGAAAAAATGGAAGCGCTGGGCGCTACGGTAGATGCCATGGATGCATTGGCAATTGCAACTGAGGCAGGCTCCTCCAAGGCAGTGAATATTGCACTCATGGGCCGACTGTCCCGTTATTTTGATCAGATTACAGAAGAAGCATGGCTGGAAGCGTTGGCAGCCAGCGTACCGGCCAAGTTCCTGGAGCTGAACCGCAAAGCTTTTCATTTGGGACGTGCGGAGTAAATGGGTCTGTAAGAAAAAAGTTCCCGTATAAAAATACGGTTTTTCAGGAGAAATCCCTCTCTACAGGAAGGCGGTCACGAGGAATGATCGGATAGGAGAGCCGACTGTTTACCCAGAAATCAGAACGAAGTCGCCGCTTGGGCCATCTTATTTGGGAAGATGGCGGGCGGGGAAGGGTTGGTTTCACACGTCAGATTAAAGATGAGGAGTTAGGAAGCAAGTATGAAACGTTATTACCAGCCGGAAATTGAAACGATGCCGGTTGATCAGCTGAAGGCACTGCAAAGTGAGCGTCTGGTCAAGCAGGTAAAATATGTATACGACAATGTGGAATTTTATCGCAATAGAATGGATGCAATGGGCGTCAAGCCGGAGGATATCCATGGTATTGAGGATCTGCACAAGCTGCCGTTTATCACCAAGGATGATCTAAAGGATCAGTATCCGTATGGGTTGCTGGCAAAGCCACTGTCTGATTGTGTCCGTATTCAGTCCACCAGCGGCACCACAGGACGCCGCGTTGTTGCATTCTATACCCAGCACGACGTTGACCTTTGGGATGAGTGCTGCGCACGTGCCATTGTAGCCGCAGGCGGAACCAGGGAGGATGTCTGTCATGTCAGCTATGGCTATGGACTGTTTACCGGTGGACCCGGCCTGAACGGCGGTTCGCATAAGGTTGGTTGTCTGACCCTGCCGATGTCCTCTGGTAATACAGAACGGCAGATTCAGTTCATGACAGACCTTGGCTCTACGATTCTGTGTTGTACACCGTCCTATGCCGCTTACCTGGCAGAGAGCATTCAGGAACACGGTGTACGTGACCAGATCAAGCTCAAGGCAGGTATCTTTGGTGCGGAGGCATGGACAGAGGAAATGCGTCATGATATCGAAAAGAATCTGGGGATCAAGGCATATGATATTTACGGCCTGACCGAGATTTCCGGTCCGGGTGTATCCTTCGAGTGTGAAGAGCAAAAGGGTATGCATATCAATGAGGACCACTTTATTGCAGAAATTATTGACCCGAAGACCGGTGAGGTACTGCCGGAGGGTGAGCGCGGTGAGCTGGTGTTTACCTGCCTGACCAAGGAAGCGTTTCCGTTAATCCGGTATCGAACTCGTGATATCTGTATCCTGTCCCGCAAGCCATGCTCCTGCGGACGTACTCATATCCGCATGACCAAGCCACTGGGACGCAGTGATGATATGATGGTTGTCAAGGGTGTCAATGTATTCCCGTCCCAGATTGAAACCGTTTTGATGAATGAAGGCTATCCGGCAAACTATGAGCTGATTGTTGACCGTATCGGCAACAGCGATACCATTGAGGTCAATGTTGAAATGTCAAATGAGATGTTCAATGACTTTAAGGTTTCCACTGCGGAACGGGAAAAGAAGCTGGTAGCAAGCCTGAAGGCGATGCTGGGTATCAAGGTTGATGTTAAGCTGGTAGCGCCAAAGTCGATTGCCCGCAGTGAGGGCAAGGCGGTACGTGTAATTGACAAGCGTAACCTGTATAGCAACTAAATATATTGTTTTGTCGATAAAAAGAGCGTCCTGCCGCGTTTCCGGCAGGACGCTTGACATTTATTTGGAAAACTGCTAATCTGAAATCAGCGAGAGACATATCATCTATAAGGCGGAGCCGTTTCCTCACATATATTACGGGGAGGACGGTATAAAAAATTCCTTTTTGTCCCTCCCCATAAGATGGGAGGGGAAACTATGTACGTTACATATACAGAATTGTTTCAGCTGTTATCAGTTTTGATTGATTTTGGATTACTAATTGTTGCGATAGTTGCTCTGTTTTATCAGAACAAAAAGAAATAACCGCCCGGACTGCCATCTGAAAGCGGTTATTCTTTAACTTAGCCTGAGGGGACGTACCGTCGATGATACATCTCTCGTTTCTATTTATATGTTAGCATGAAAGATGATAGTTGTCAAGCGGCATCAAATCCCCAGAAGCTTCCGTGCATTGCCGCCCAGAATACCGGATAGTTCCTGCTCAGAGAAATCACATCTGCGCATAAATTTCAGGGATTCTGATTGATCGCTCCATGGACAGTCTGTTGCAAACAAAACGTGGTCTGTGCCCAGCCTGCGCACAAGACGTGTAAACTGCTCGCGGTTCATGTTGTGGGATTCTTCCGGCGTACGTGTTGTTCCCGGCGCCGGGAGAATATCACCGACAGAAAAGGCCGTATCGAAATACAGCGGCAGGCCGACAAGCTCCTTTTCGACAGTCTCCCAGTCCCACCAGCCGCCCATATGGGCAAGCACCAGTTTATCCGGCCCAATCTCCTGCATCACATGCTGTATCTGTGTTGTAGTACAGAAATTGTGTCCCGGAATACCGATATCCCAGCCGGCATGTGTGAGGATAATTAGACCTAACTCAGCTGCTTTGTCTATGATACGCAGGAAACGGATATCATCAAAATCAGCGCCCTGATAGGCAGGGTGTATTTTTATGCCCTTCAGTCCTATTTCTGTGGCATGGGTTAATTCCTGCCGATAATTTTCTGCATCGGGATGCATTCCGCCAAAGGACAGCAGACCGGTTTCCTGCCAATGTTCATTGATGTGTGCCGCCAATTCATTTAGCTTGTGCACCTGTCCGGCATTGGTCATAACCGGAAGCAGGATGGATATGTCAATACCTGCTTTCTCCATGGAACGCCGCAGACCGTCGTTGGTAGCATCTGTAAAAGGCTTGGAACGGGACAATTGCTGTAATTTGGAAATGACGGATCCGGCGATTTTATCCGGGAAGGTATGGGTATGGAAATCAATAATCATACGGAAGTCTCCTGCTGCTGGATCGAGCCGGTGAGAATACGCTCCAAAGGATGACGCAGATGCGGCGTAAAGAATTTGATGACGATACCGGTAAACAGAGCTGCGATTACCGTACCTTCTCGTGTTCCCTGAATGGTAAAATCGAAGAAGATCAGAGATAAGATGACAGCGAGGACAACGCAACTGATATCAAAGAAAATTTTCATTGTGCCGAAATCCTTGTGAATGGTGTCTGAAATCGCTTTTACAAATGCTTCGCCGGAATTCATGATAGCGTTTGCAATAACACAAAGGGCGATGCCAAAGCCCAGCAGAATTGTGCCGATACCGACATTTACCAGACGGAGCGGATAAAAATCCCAGGAAGCCCAGGAAAACAGCCACATGCCGAAGTCGGTAAAATAGCCGAACAGGAAGGATAACGGTATCTGAAGAAGCTGAATCCATTGGAATCTTCTGCGGAGAATGACAATCTGTCCCAGAATCAGGATACAGTTCCAGATAATCAGCCAGTTACCCAATGTCAGCATAGAAAATTGCAGACTCATGACATTTGCAACAGAAGAAATGGGGGATACGCCAAGCTCGCCGTGCTTGGTCATAGCAACGCCAAGTGCGGAAAAAAATAATCCTATGATACACAGGACATAACGTTTGGTAATTTCGGATTTGGATTTTTTCTGATCCATGATAGAAAACCTCCTTGAGATAATGCATAAAATAAATCGGATACCACAGCTTTCCGTAGAAAAAAGGCGGTATACCGGATAAATCCAGTATACCACCAATGAAACGACGAAAAAAGCTGAAATATGACCAAAAATTATTTGCCCAGAGCAGTCTTCTGCGGAACAACTGTTTCCTTATTGTAGCATGCAAAGGCATCCTCTACAATTTCCGTCTTCGGAGCCGGTGTAAACAGGCTGATGATCGGAACCAAAATCAGACCTGCAATCATAGCGACTGCGCCGCTGTTGATCGGGGACTGGAGCAGAACCGGGAAGCTTGTACGGAACAGCATATTGGCAATCATCAGGCCGCAACCGAAAATGAAGCTAACCCAGCAGGCAATTTTAGAAGTACGCTTCCAGTACAGGCCGTATAGGAACGGAGCGAGGAATGCACCTGCCAGAGCGCCCCAGGAGATACCCATCAGCTGAGCGATGAAGGTAACATTGCTCTTATACTGGATGATTGCGATTACAGCAGAAATTGCGATGAAGATAAAGATAAAAAGACGAATGGAAACCAGCTGTTGCTTTTGGTTCATCTTTTTCATGAAGGTTCCCTTGAGGAAGTCAATGGTCAGCGTCGAGCTGGATGCAATAACCAGAGAGGACAGCGTTGACATAGACGCGGAAAGCACCAGAATGACAACCAGTGCAATCAGAATCGGCGCCAGATTGGACAGCATTGTCGGAATAACAGAGTCAAAGCCGTTTGCTTCAATGTCAATCTGATCGGAGAACAGTCTGCCAAAGCCGCCAAGGAAATAACAGCCGCCGGAAACCACAAGTGCGAACAGGGTAGAGATCATGGTTCCCTTATGAATTGCGGATTCATCACTGATTGCATAGAACTTCTGAACCATCTGCGGCAGGCCCCATGTCCCAAGACTGGTCAGGATAACAACACCCAGCAGATTGAGCGGATCCGGCCCAAAGAAAGAAGCGAATGCGCCGGGCTGCGTAGATGCAGCCGGATCAGATACATTTGCCAGACCATTGACTGCTTCCATGAAGCCGCCTTTGCTCATCAGAACGGCTGCGATAATGATAACGATACCAAACAGCATAATCAGACCTTGAATAAAGTCATTGATTGCGGTTGCCATGTAGCCGCCTGCAATAACGTAAACTGCGGTCAGAATTGCCATCAGAATAATACAGACAGTGTAGTCAATATTGAACGCCATTGCAAACAGACGGGACAGACCGTTATACAGCGAAGCCGTGTACGGAATCAGGAAAATAAAGATGATGACAGAAGCGCCAACCTTGAGCGCATTGCTGTCAAAACGGGAGCCAAAGAAGGCCGGCATGGTGGCAGAATCCAGATGTTGGGTCATGATACGGGTACGGCGTCCGAGGACAACCCATGCCAACAGGGATCCGATGATCGCGTTGCCAATGCCGATCCATGTGGATGCAATGCCGTATTTCCAGCCAAACTGTCCGGCATAGCCGACAAAGATAACGGCGGAGAAATAGGATGTACCATACGCAAACGCAGTCAGCCACGGGCCCACGGAACGTCCGCCCAGTACGAAGCCGTTGACATCAGTAGCATGTTGCCGACAATAGATACCAATGCCTACCAGAACGGCGAAATAGACGATTAGAACGAGTAATTTCACAATATCCCTTCCTTTGAAACGAATTGGCGTACTGTATCAATCCAAAGTGATAAAGTAACAAATATACTTTATCACATAAAAGCAGTAAAGTCAAGGGCGCTACCTTACTTCCACATCATCCGGAACTGCAAAGGGGTTAAACCAGTGTTTTTACGAAAAGACATGACAAAGTGTGAGGTATTACAGAAGCCGCACGTCTCTGCAATTTCCTCAATACTACAGGAGGTTGTCGTCAGTTGCTCCTTTGCAGCACGCAGACGGACGGATTGTAAATACTGATGCGGTGTTATCGATTGATATTCCTTGAATTTGCGCAGATAATAGCAGGTGCTCAGAGCCGCGCGGGAGGCAAGAAACGGGATTTTTACATTCTTATCTGCATAATGTGTCTCAATATAGCGGATAGAATCCTCTATGGCAAGCTCTAATTCATCCTTTACTGTTTCAATTGCAAGAGATGCAAGCTGTGTCAGTAGTTGATGTACATGCAGCGAAACCAGATGTACGCTGGCATCCTGCCGGGCATCGGAAACAATTTGCGTACAGCTGGATTCAATATCAGTATTTTGTGCGGTATGTAGGACAAATCCATGTTGTAGGATAATATGATTGACATATTCTTTGCTTTTTGCGCCAACAATATGAAACCAACGGAAGCGCACTTCACTGGATACGGCAAAATAGCAGTGTGGCTCCCGGCAGTCCAGTAGGACGAGCATACCGGCATATGCCTGCAGCTCCTGCCCGCGGTATTGTACGGTTAGTATACCCTGATCGACGAGCAACGCCTGGCAGATATTCAGACAGGTTTCTTTTGTGCGTTCAAAATGATATTGTGTATTGCAGTGATAAACACCAACATGTGGCGTATGAAATAAATTTTCAGCAGTAAAGGGGTCTGGCTCGTGATAAAAACGAACAGAATCCGCAAGGATGCCGGCATCGTTCAGCATAAGGAAGTACCTCCGGGGAAATAGAAAATCCGTCAATAAAAATAAGTATTATTTTTTGATATTAATAATCAAGAATATGTAGTGCTTTCTTATCAAAATTATTATACTATACTGTCAAAGGGAAGTACATGGCTGGAATGTTCAAAAATAAAGCGAAAATATCTGTAAAAAAGGGAAAAGATACAATAGTCTCTGGAGTTTATATTGTTTCCATTATATTTGGGTGAAAATGCAGAGGTAAAATTTTTTGATATTGCTATGTATGACTGGATAAAAAGCGAGGGCAGAGGTGATTGCGTCTCTGCCGGAACAGGGCACTTCTTTATATCTTGAATACGACACAAAACGGAGGACAGAGCATGAAAGAGATTCGTATCGGACTGATTGGCAGCGGCTGGATGGGTAAAGCGCACACCACGGCATTCCATAACGCAAGGATGATTTTCGGTGATGATATGCCGGTATTTGAAATGGTCAGTGATGTGAATGCGGAAGCCGTTGCAGCATTTGCAAAGCAGATGGGATATAACCGGTATACTACCGACTGGAAAGAGGTAGTATCTGACCCCAATATTGATCTGGTTGATGTTGCAACACCAAACTGTATGCATTTTGAGATGGCAAAGGCAGCTCTGGAGCATGGAAAGCATGTTTTTTGTGAAAAACCGTTGAGCTTGTCTGCGGAGGAATCGCGCATTCTGGCAGATCTGGCAAAGGAAAAGCGGGTTGTCAATTACTGTGGCTTTTCCAATGTCATGAATCCGGCAAATCAGTATGTCGCAGAGCTGGTCAAATCCGGTAAGTTGGGAAAAATCATGCGCGTACATGCGACCTATGACCAGGATATGCTGCTGGACCCATCCATTCCGATTGCATGGCGTCATATCAATAAATTGGCAGGTTCCGGTGCACTGGGTGATCTGTGCAGTCATCTGCTGTCGGTTTCCCAGATGATTGTCGGCGATATGGAAGCCGTCAGCGCAGTACAGTCCATTGTCATCCCGGAGCGTCCGGTCAAGGCTGGTTCTTCCGAAATGGGACAGGTAGAAAATGATGACCTGATTACCTTCCTTGTAAAATATAAGAACGGCGCCATCGGTGATTTCTCAGCTTCGCGTGTCGCTACCGGACGCAAAAACTATTTCTATTATGAAATTCAGGGCACCGAAGGTACGGTTGTTTATAATCTGGAACGCATGTGTGAGGTTCAGGTTTACTTCAAGGCAGATGCCGATGTAGACAATGGCAGAGACTGCGGCTTCCGCACGGTTCTGTTGAATCCGGAGCATGAGGGCTTCAAGTGGTTCCAGCCGGCCGGCGGCATTGCAATTGCGTTTGACGATATGAAGACGTTACAGGCGCATACGCTGATGCAGGCGCTGCATGGCGGCGATTATATCTGTGATTTTGAGATGGGTGCAAAGGTAGATGGTGTTATTGGCGCTGTATTGAAGTCTGTACAGAGTGGCCAGTGGGAAACCTGCTGAGGGAGGAAACAGGCGATGTTTAACAACGTAAAGCTCGGTATTGCACCGATTGGCTGGACAAATGATGATATGCCGCAGCTCGGCGGTGAACTAACCTTTGAACAGATGATCTCGGAAGCTGCTCTGGCTGGTTTTCAGGGCACGGAAGTCGGCGGTAAATTCCCGACAGACCCGGCTGTTTTGAATAAAGCGCTGGATTTGCGCGGCATCAAAATTGCATCCCAGTGGTTTTCCAGCTTTCTGTGTTCTACGCCATATGAAGAAAACGAAAAGGAGTTTATCAAAGCATTGAACTTTCTGGAAGCAGTAGGTGCATCCCGCATCAACGTATGTGAGCTGACACGTAACCTGTTTGCTGAGGAATGCTCCATGTTCGGTGATAACAAGCCGATTGCCACAGACGCAGAATGGGAGCTTCTGTGCAGCGGATTGAACCGGCTGGGTAAAATCGCAGCGGATCGCGGCTTTAAGCTGTGCTTTCATCATCATATGGCAACCGTTGTGCAAACCTTTGCGGAAACCAAACGTTTGATGGACAATACCGATCCCAGATATGTGTATCTGTGCTTTGATACCGGACATTTTACCTTTGCCGGAGAGGACGCCGTCAAGGCTGCAAAGGAATTTGGCCCGCGCATTGGTCATGTACATTTGAAGGATATCCGTCCGGACAAAATGAAGCAGGCATATGCGGAAGGCTTCAAATTCCGCAGGGCCGTTCTGGAAGGCTGCTTTACGATTCCGGGAGATGGCTGTGTGGATTATCCGGCTGTGTTTGCAGCATTGAAGCAGGCACATTATGAGGGTTGGTTTGTTGTCGAGGCAGAGCAGGATCCGGCAAAGGCGAATCCATTTGAATACGCTCTGATGGCACGGGAGTATATTCATAAAACCGCTCGTATTTGAGCAGGATATCAGGATGCATTGAGAGTGGAAATATGGTATGATTTGTAACAGAAAGGATGCAGGCGCGTTCCTGATAGTAAAGGAGGACTGGTTATGAAAAAGATCCGTTTTGGCATTGTTGGTATCGGCATGATGGGACAGATGCATATCACAAATCTGATGCGCAACCGTCATGCAGAGGTGATTGCCATTTGTGCACGCACAGAAAGCAAGGTAAAGGCAATGCAGGAAAATTTGGGTATCCCATATGGCTACACCAGCGTACAGGATATGGTGGAAAACCCGGATATTGATGCAATTGTAGTATCCACCGGCGCAGATGCACATAAGGAGGCATGCCTTGCGGCCTGCCGGGCAAAGAAGCATGTATTTTGTGAAAAACCGCTGGCGAAGACCATTGTCGACTGTGAGGAGATTGAAGCTGCAGCTGCGGAAAATGACACAAAGCTGTTTACCGTTGGTTTTATGCGCCGTTTTGATCCGTCCTATGCGGAGGCAAAGCAAAAAATCCGTGAAGGAAAAATTGGTACGCCGATTCTGTTCAAGGGGGTATCGCTTGATCCGTCCTCTGTTCTGCCGGGACATCTGGAGGGTGTAAAGAAGGGGATTTATGTACCATGGTTCATTGAAATGGGGAGCCATGATACTGATCTTGCACGCTGGTTCCTGGAAGGCGAACCGATAGAATCCTATGCAACCGGTGATGCATACGTGTGCAAAGAGCTGGCAGATTACGATGATTATGACAACGGCTTTTCCCTGACGAAATTTGACAACAATACAACTGCATATATTCAGGTTGGACGCACAGCGACATGCAGCCATGTTGAGACAGAAATTGTCGGTACAAAGGGAACGATCCGTGTCAATTCCGTACCACGCAAAAATTATGTTTCCATGTTTACCAATGACGGTTATCTGGAAGCATGCCAGGCAGATTTCCTGTCCCGTTGGCGCGATGCATTTGAGGCGGAAATCAATGATTTTGTCGATTGTATCTGCACCGGACGCAAACCGGAGACCACAGCACATGATGGTACAATGGGCCTGAAATTCTGCTTGCAGCTGCATCAGGCATATCTGGACGGAAAGAAAAAGTAAATACATAAAATCATTTCTACAAAAACTCCCTCCGTTACGGCGCTATTGTAATGGAGGGAGTTTGATTACACTTGTCTTCTCCACAGCAATTATAGTTGATATAAAACACTTATATTTTAGAATAACATGCACCAAGGTGTGCATCCTGTTTGCATACAGATCAGATTTCATGTTATACTAATAAAAAGAAGAAAGCAGGGAGGAAACAGGAGTTGAAAAAGCTGCTGGTGATCAATGCGTGCGTACTGCGCGATCAATCCAGAACAGACCGCCTGCTGCGCACATGGCTGGATACTGTTAATCGGGAAAAGGAATATGAAATCGAGGAGCTGATTTTGGAACGGGAGCATATTTGCGGGTTGACCTCAGAAACCTTGCAGCAGCGCAATGCACTGTTAGCAGCAAAGGATGTTGATCATACAATGTTCCGGTATGCAAGACAGCTGCTGAAGGCAGATGAGCTGGCAATTGCCGCACCATTCTGGGATATGGGTTTTCCGGCATCGTTAAAATGCTGGCTGGAGGCTGTAAGTGTAACTGGCCTGACGTTTCATTATCTGCCGGACGGTACACCGGAAGGGTTGTGTCACGCACGAAAACTAACCTATATCACAACGGCAGGCGGCTATTTTTATGAACGCAATGACGGCTATGAATACGTAAAAATGCTTTGTAACCTGTTTGGCATTCACCAGACAAGGCTGATCAGCGCTGAGGGGCTGGACATTGTTGGAAATGATGTAGAAGCCATTTTACAAAGCACAGAAAAGGAAATCCGATACCAATAGACAGAACCCCGCTGACAAGCGGGGTTCTGTCTGTCGATAAGCCTGATCCGTATGCAATAAAAGGTTGTTGAAAAGCCTCCCTCTGGGGGAGCCCAAGTCTGTATTTTTTCTACAACCTGCCCCCGCTTGTCAGCGGGGGTTTCGTATGTTTACCGATCCGATTTGGCAAGCTTGCGCATTCTACGGCGATAGGTCAGCATATCCTTCCATATGGTGGGATGCAGCAGAATGAGCAGCGGGAATAACTCCAATCTGCCTGCAAGCATGTCAAACATCAGGACATACTTGGAAAATGGGCTGAAGAAATTGAAATTGGCAGTTGGACCAACCCGGGCAAGTCCCGGGCCGATGTTATTGATCGTAGCTGCAACGGCTGTGAAATTGGTGGTCAGGTCATGACCTTCCAGTGATACGGCAAGCACAGAGGCGGAAAATAACAGCAGGAAAGTGATAAAATATACATTGGTTGCGCGGATAACATCCTGCTCAACTGGCTTGTCCTCCATTTTTACGGTGCTGATGACCTTTGGATGGATATAGGAACGCAGCTCCGCAATCACCGTACGGATCGAAATAATAAAACGGGAAACCTTAATGCCGCCGCCAGTGCTTCCGGCACATGCGCCGATAAACATCAGCAGGACAAGAATGGTTTTGCTTGCCTGTGGCCATTGATCAAAATCAGCAGTTGCAAAGCCTGTGGTTGTGATGATAGAGGCAACCTGAAAGGCGGATTGAGTGACTGCATCAAATATACTTGTTGTCAAATGGCGGATATTGATTGCAATCATGGCCACGGAGACGACGATAATCAGGAAATAGCCGCGGACCTCTTCCATACCGAACGCCTTACGGAACTGGCGGAACAAAATGAAGTAATATGCATTAAAATTGACACCGAACAGAATCATAAAGATGGTGACAATCCATTGCAGCGTGACGGAATAACCGGCGATGCTATCTGCTTTGATACCAAAGCCGCCGGTGCCTGCGGTACCTATACTGGTTGTAACCGAATCAAACAGCGGCATACCGTTGATATACAGCAGGACAATTTCAAGCAGTGTCAGGCCGATATAAATACCATATAAAATGCGTGCGGTAGATCGCATTTTCGGAACCAGCTTGCCAACAGACGGGCCAGGGCTTTCCGCACGCATCAAATTGATGTTGGAGCCGCCGCTCAGCGGGATGATGGCGAGCAGGAAGACCAAAACGCCCATACCGCCGATCCAGTGAGTAAAGCTGCGCCAGAACAGCGTACAGCGCGACAATGCCTCAACGTCCTCCAAAATACTGGCGCCGGTAGTGGTAAAGCCGGAAATTGTCTCAAATAATGCATTGGTGAAAGAGGGGATTTCGCCGCTGAGCCAGAACGGCAGACAGCCGAAGACACTGAGGAAAATCCAACTTAGAGAAGTGGCAATACAGCCTTCCTTTAAATAAAAGATGGTGCTTTTGGGCTTTTTCCAGGTGATACATGTACCAAGGACAACGCAGATTGCGGCTGTCAGCAGGAAATACCAGCCTGTGGCTTCGGAATAATACACGGCAATCAGGCAGGGGAGAAGCAAAAGGAGCCCTTCCACCCGCAGGACATGGCCCAGAATATAACGGATAATCGAATGGTTCATTTTTTATTACCTTAAAATATTGCGGATATCGACAAGTCCTTCATGAGTTGTGACGATCATTACAGTGTCGCCAACCTTAATACAGTCATCGCCGCGTGGAATGATAATTTTACCGTTTCGGTTGATAAAGGAAACAAGAAGGCTTTTTCTGAGGGTAAGATGCTTGAGCGGGATATCCGTGACAGCACATTCTTGTCCGATGCGGAATTCAATGGCTTCCACACGTGAATCAAACAAATGGTATAGAGTTTCGATGTTACTGCTGGTAGAATTTGTCTTTGCACGGACATAGGCAATGATGGCTTCCGAAGTGATAAAGCGTGGGTAAATGACACTACCCAAATCAAGCTGGCTGATGACGCTCTTAAAGGTAATCCGATTGATCTTTGTAATGACCTTTGCTTTGGATACATGGCGTGCATGTAGTGTCAGCACAATATTTTCCTCATCAATACCGGTTAATGCAACAACAGATTCCGCAGATTCAATGCCCTCTTCCTTTAAGAGTTCTTCGTCTGTACCATCGCCATTGATAATAATGGCCTTCGGCAACAGGATGCTCAGTTCCTTACATCGTGCGCGGTTGATTTCAATAATTTTTACAGAGATACCCATATGAATCAACGACTGCGCGAGGTAGAATGCACTCTTGCCGCCGCCAATAATCATGGTATTGTTGACACGGTTGGCTTTGATGCCAACAGCCTCCAGAAATGCACGGCTCATCCTGCGCGGGCATACAAAGGAAATGATATCATCCTTTGCCAGCTGGAATGCACCGGATGGAATGTGCACCTCGCCATCGCGTTCCACGGCACAGATCAGCACAGCATTTGTGACGTGCTGTCCGAGGTGGGAAATGGTCATACCGTCAAGAATATTTCCCTCTGGAATTTTAAATTTAATCATCTCGGCCTGTCCATGGGCAAAGGAATTGACCTCAAGGGCGCTCGGAAGACACAGGATACGTGCAGCCTCGCGTGCAGCCTCTAACTCAGGATTGATAATCATGGCAAGGCCGAGACGGTCACGCAGATAGCTGACTTCCTGACTGTAATCCGGATTACGGACACGGGCAATGGCAGCACAATTGCCGACACGCTTTGCAATTGTGCAGCAAAGCAGGTTTAGCTCATCGGATGCAGTTACAGCAATCAGTAGATCGGCGTCCTGAATGCCAGCTTCCATCTGGACGCTATAGCTTGCACCATTGCCGACAATACCCATGATGTCATACAGGTTTGTCAGCTCCGCAATGCTGGCAGCATCTTTGTCGATGATGGTGATAACATGCCCTTCCTTGCTTAGCTGTTGGACGATGGTTGCACCAACTTTGCCGCAGCCGACAATAATTATGTTTAGCCCCTTTCGTTCGGAACCTTTCTTTTTGAACATGAGTAATACTCCTCTTTGAATCAGGCAGTATCTGAAAAGAAAAAGTACCCAACTTTTCAGATACGCCCCGATATAAAACTATCTATACTATAGCACGAGGTACTAAAAATATCATTGGAAGATTATACAAAGAATACGAGTGTGCACAATGGATTTGATACAAAATATAGAAAAATATTGTATAAATTAACAAAAGAAAAACAGAAATTTTGATCTATTGATCAATGGACCAAAATAAAAAAGAAACGAAATCTTAACATTGTGCTAACGCTTCTATTTTGCAGCCTGCCCAACGACAATCCGTTCAAAATCAGATGCCGGGTGCTTGCAGATTGGACAAATGAAATCCTTTGGTAATTCTTCTCCGACATATTCATAGCCGCATACGGTACATCTCCAGATGATCTTGCCTTCGTTTGCAGTGTCGGGAGTTTTTGGCTTCGGCTTGATGTTCTGCTGGTAGTATGCATAGGTTGCAGACGGAACATCATTTAAAATGTCCGCATCTGTCACATCTGCAATGAATAATGTGTGCGTGCCAAGGTCTGTACTGGAAATCACGTTCGCAGAAATAAAAGCATTTGTGCCCGCTGTAACGATCATAGTTCCATTGGAAGATCGTTTACAGTTGGTGTAGCTTTCAAATTTATTAACATCACGCCCAGATTGAAAACCGAACCGCTTGAACAGCGAAAAATCTGCTTCCTCGTTGAGAATGGATATGGTAAATGCCGACGTTCTTTTCATCATGTCATGGGTGTGGTTGTCCTTGTTGACTGAGATGGCAATGCGGTTGGGTTCTACGGTTACCTGCATTGCTGTGTTGATGATGCAGCCGTTGTCGTTTTCACCCTCGCGCACGGCCAATACAAATAATCCGTAGGACAGCCTGTACATAGCTGTGTTGTTCATAAAACCAGCCTCCTGATTTTTCTCATTTTCGTACTACAGCATGAGCTGTAGCTCTGCTGGTATTTTGCCACAATCATAACAGTTCTATGTAAGTGCAAAATATCTGTGGCTTATTCAGCTTCCAATAGGAAAAATCATTGAGAATGTGCACATGATATTGACAAGTGGAGGGAATCGCAATAAAATAATAAAAAACAAGTTAGGAGGAAGTAATTGATGAACGTTACAAAAGATATTCAATATGTCGGTGTAAACGATCACAAGATTGATCTTTTTGAAGGACAGTATGCTGTACCAAACGGTATGACGTATAATTCCTATGTTATAGTGGATGATAAAATTGCTGTTATGGATACAGTAGATATTAAATTTAAGGATGAATGGCTTGCAAATATTGCAGCTGTATTAGGTGATAGAAAGCCAGATTATCTGATTATCCAGCATATGGAGCCGGATCATTCAGCCAATATCAAAAACTTTTTGGAAATTTATCCGGACACCACAGTCGTAGGCAATGCAAAAACCTTTGCCATGATGAATCAGTTCTTCCAGCTGGATGCATCCGTAAAGCGGCTCACAGTTACAGATAAGGGAACGCTGGAACTTGGCAAGCATGTTTTGACCTTTCTATTTGCTCCGATGGTACACTGGCCGGAGGTTATGGTTACATATGACAGCGCAGATAAGGCGTTGTTTTCCGCAGATGCATTTGGTAAATTCGGTGCACTGGATGTAGAAGAGGACTGGGATGATGAGGCTCGCCGCTACTTTATCGGTATCGTCGGCAAATATGGCATGCAGGTTCAGAAGCTGTTACAGGCTGCTGCGGCATTGGACATTGAGATCATATGCCCGCTGCATGGCCCGGTACTCACAGAGAACCTGAATCATTACATTGAAAAGTATGATATCTGGTCCTCCTACCGTCCGGAGCGCGAGGGTATCATGATTGCATATGCTTCTATATATGGCAACACAAAGCAGGCAGCTGAGCTGCTGGCAGCAAAGCTGGAGGAAAAGGGCTCAAAGGTTGTATTGGCTGATCTTGCACGCGAGGATATGGCAAAGTGTGTAGCCGATGCATTCCAGTATGATACGCTGGTGCTTGCGTCTGTTACGTACAACGGTGATATCTTCCCGGTTATGAAGACGTTTATCCATGGCTTGACGGAAAGAAGCTATCAGAACCGTAAGGTTGCCTTTATTGAAAATGGCACATGGGCGCCAACGGCGAAGAAGACAATGGAAGGTCTGCTGGCAAAGAGCAAAAATATTACATTTGCCGAACAAGTGGTAACAATTCGTTCCGCTGTGAACGCAGGTGTGCAGGAGTCTATTGAAAAGCTGGCGGAGGAGCTTTGCGCAAAGTAATAGCTGCATAACCAGGGCGTATCTGAAAAGTCACTACAAATACGGTCTGCTTCTCTGTTAAAAACATTTGAAATCCGAAAGGATTCCTGTGTGCGTTTGCCTTGAATCAGTCTCGTCTTTGCGAAAAATTTGTTATTTTCCTGGTTTTCAGATCGCGTCTGGGCAATCAAATCATTTTTCCTGTCTGTTATAATTAAATGGTATAGAAGACATACTATACTGTCAGGAGGGATTTCAATGCAACAGAAATTTTATTTTTGCGAACATTGCGGCAATGTTATTTCCATGATTAAGGACGCAGGCGTACCGGTGGTGTGCTGTGGAAAGAAAATGACGGAAATCGTACCGGGAACTACCGATGCTGCACAGGAGAAGCATGTTCCTGTGTATCATATGGATGGAAATAAGGTACTTGTTACCGTTGGAGAGATCGAGCATCCAATGCTTCCGGAACACTATATTGAATGGGTGTTTTTACAGACCAAACAGGGAAGCCAGTATAAGAGCCTGAAGCCCGGCGAAGCTCCCAAGGTATCTTTTTCGATTTGCGATGGAGATGAAGTAGAGGCTGTTTATGCCTATTGTAATCTTCATTCATTGTGGAAAGCATAATATACGTTAGTGGTTTCATAAAAAAAGAGAGGACGCATTCTTGAAAAAGAATATCGTCCTCTCTTTTCTGTTTTGAAGATGCAATACAGAAAAAGCATAGGCTTGTAAACATTTGTATGAACGATACTGCGATTTCCGGTCATTTTTCGTGACAGAAAGCGGAAAAACAGCATGATTGTAATGATTCCCGCATAGACATGAAGCACAAAGTTATGTCAGGAGGGGAAATATGTGAAAGGACAGCCGGAAGAACGGGCAATCATGCTGGCGCAGTATATGATAGAAACAGGGGCGACTGTGCGGCAGACAGCGGCAAAGTTCGGCGTTAGCAAGTCGACGGTGCATAAGGATATTACAGAACGATTGTATCATTTAAATTTACCGTTATATACACAGGCGCATGAAGTACTGATGCGCAACAAAGAGGAACGCCATATCCGTGGCGGCATGGCAACACGCCGTAAATACCGTGGTGAGGATTGAGGCAACCGGATAAATAAAAGAATACGGGAACTGGTATTTACCTACAGTTCCCGTAGTTTATGCAAGATAATTTGTATTTGTATATCGCATTTACTTGTTCTCGGTCAGCTCGTGCATACAGTTGCGGCAAATAATTTTTCCCTTGAAATTAACCACATCCTTTGCGTTCCCACAGAAAACACAGGCGGGTTCATATTTCTTTAAGATGATGTGGGAACCGTCAACGTAAATTTCCAATGAATCCTTTACATCAATGTTCAACGTTCTGCGGAGTTCAATGGGAAGAACAATACGTCCGAGTTCGTCTACCTTCCGCACAATTCCTGTTGATTTCATAAGTAGTCACTTCCTCCATAACTAATGGTGATAATATAATTCAAATAGTGTTAGAGTGTATCGTTACATTGCTGACGTAAAGAAACGGCAGCGTGAAAGGCCGGGTGAAATAATATGATGAATTATCTGTGGGCCGGTATGATCATCTTGTCCTGTATCACAGCCTGTATGACCGGACGGACTGCGGAACTATCAGCAGCCGTAACAGATGGCGCAGGACAGGCAGTTACGCTTTGTATTTCCCTTGCGGGGATCATGGGACTGTGGTCTGGTATCTTGGAACTGATGCAGGAATCCGGTTTATCCAAACGAATTACAGCAGTCCTTTGCCCGATTCTAAGGCTTCTGTTCCGGCGGGCTGCAAAGGATCAGCAAACCATAGAACGGATTGCCGCCAATGTTACCGCCAATCTGCTGGGAGTAAGCAATGCTGCAACACCAATTGGTTTACAGGCAGCAGACCGGCTGTACAGCCTGTATGACCGCAAAGGAACACCGGATGAAGTGCTGCAATTCATCATACTCAATACAACATCGATACAGCTGATACCGACAACTGTAGCAGCGGTGCGGGCATCTCTTGGTGCGGCACAGCCCTTTGACATCATGCCTGCGGTGTGGGGAGCTTCCATCTTCTCTGTTATCACAGGCTTGGGGGCGGCAAAGCTGTTTGCACACATAGGACCAAAGGAAAAGCGATGACAGAAATTCTAATTCCCGCGCTGCTTGCTGCCGTCAGCATGGACGCGCTGCTCCATCACACAGACATTTTTCCTGTACTGCTGCGTGGCGTACAGACAGGACTGAAAACAGCCCTGCATATCCTTCCAACCATGATTGCGATCCTGACGGCAGTGCGTATGCTGCGTGCCTCCGGTTTTATTGATCTGGCGGGACAGGCGCTGGCGCCAATACTGCAACGAACCGGGATTCCTGTCGATTGTGCCACATTGGTATTGCTCAAGCCGCTTAGCGGCAGCGGAGGGCTGGCGCTGGGACAGGAAATCATGCACACGTGTGGCGTAGACAGCTATGCCGGTAGGGTAGCTGCGGTTATGCTCGGAGCTTCTGAAACCAGTCTGTATACAATCAGCATTTATTGCGGTCATTTAGGATTAAAAAAGACAAGATATGCAATTCCTGCGGCTATTTTAGCAGATCTTGCCGCATTTATTTCTGCTGCTGCATGGGTCAGATGGCTTGGTTAGTGCGGGATAGATAGACAAAAGTTCCTATTTTTTAATTATATTATGACGTAAATTTGGTAAGTTTTCAATATAAAAATGTATGATCCTGCTCTCAAAAATAAAATTTTTGTTATCGTACAAGAATAGAATTTGATTTGATTCAAATCATGTGAAAAATACACAATTATTTTGCCAAAACAAGGAAAAAAACGAAAAATTATGCAATTTAACTGGAAAAAAGTATCGGAAATTTCTGGAAAATACCTGAAAAAATTATAAAAAAATTGCAGATTCAAAAGGTAAAATGTCTCGAATGAAACATTTTAATATTAAAAAATTTAACAGAGATGGGTAAAAAATACAAATTTTGCCATCTAATAGCAGCAGGAAAAGGCAGGAAAGAGAAAAAATTCCCCGCAGCAAACGCTGCGGGGAATGGAAATAATGCAATTGTTTACTTGATCTTCAGCTCGCCGCCAGGAACTTCCGGTCCAAACGGATACTTATAGGTGAAAAATCCACGTCCGGTCTTTTGGCCGAGCAGGCCGGCACGAACCATCTTACGGAGTAATGGATGCGGATGATACTTCGGATCACCGGTTTCTTCATACATGCTTGTCAGGTCAGCCAGAATGTCATCCAGACCAACCAAATCAGCAGTATGCAGCGGACCAATCTTCATGCCTGCACCGAGCTGCATAGCACGATCAATGTCAGACGGGCTTGCGATGTTGTCTGCATAAATGCTGACAGCTTCGTTGATTTCCGGAATCAGGATACGATTCACAACAAAGCCTGCGCCTTCGTTTACAACGATCGGGCACTTGTCACTCTGGGTGATGATGTCATGCACAGCATCAATAACAGAGTCATCTGTGCTGATGGTACGGGTAACTTCTACCAACTGCATAATATGAGCCGGATTGAAGAAGTGTACACCCAGAACGCGGGAAGCACGCTTCGGAACAGCACGGGCAATTTCAGAGATTGGCAGCGCTGAGGTATTGGTACCAATGATGCAGTCTTCGTCCAGAATAGCATCCAGCTGTTTCATCAGAGCGTTCTTTGCATCCAGCTTTTCCGTGATGCATTCCAGAACGAATGAGGAACCTGCAGCTGCACTTACCATGTTGGAAATTGTCAGCTTGTCCAGTGCAGCATCCTTATCTGCGGAGGTGAGCTTGCCCTTTTCAATGCCGACGGAAAGATCGGCAATGATACGGTTCAGGGCGCTGTCACAATGGTCACGGTTGATGTCGATCATTGTGACATCATAACCGGCTTTTAAGAAAACTTCGGTAACGCGGGCGCCCATTACGCCTGCGCCAATGACGCTAATCTTCATAGGTATAATCGCCTCTTCTTAAAAATTACTTGATGGTCAGATCTCCGCCAGGAATCTCCTTACCGAACGGACCGTCATATGTAAAGAAGCCCTTGCCGGTTTTCTGGCCGAGCAGACCAGCACGTACCATCTTCTTGAGCAGCGGATGTGGACGGTACTTCGCATCACCGGATTCACGATACAGGGTATCCATGATAGCCAGATTAACGTCATGACCAACCAGATCGCCAGTATGAAGCGGACCGGATTTCAGACCGGCGCCCAGCTGCATTGCCAGATCGATGTCGGACGGGGAAGCAATACCATCGGCATAGATACCGATTGCTTCGTTAATCATCGGGATCAGGATACGGTTAACGACGAAGCCAGCGCCCTCGTTTACAGCAACCGGGGTCTTGCCCAGCTCCTTCATCAGGTTGAAAGCAAACTCAAAGGTCTCATCGTCGGTCAGCATGGAACGGGTAACTTCTACCAGCTTCATGATATGAGCCGGGTTGAAGAAGTGCACGCCGATTACCTTCGCTGCTCGGCTTGGAACTGCGCTTGCAATTTCGGTAATAGACAGAGCAGAGGTGTTGGTACCGATGATGCAGTCTTTGTCCAGAATCGTATCCAGATCCTTCAGAAGCTCTTCCTTCAGGTCCATTCTTTCCAGAATAACTTCCATTACGAACTGGGAACCAGCAGCATCCTTGCGGTCAACAGACAGAGTCAGGTTTGCCATTGCAGCATCCATTTCCTCCTGTGTCATCTTGCCGCGCTTTACAGCGCCCGCCAGATCACCTTCGATACGCTTCTTACCGCCTTCACAAAACTGCTCCTTGATATCAATCATCGTAACAGCGTGACCAGCCTTCAAAAATACTTCTGCAATGCGGGCACCCATGTTACCTGCGCCAAATACAGAAACCTTCATAATTCTCATTCTCCTCTATTCTCAAAGCCAAAAGTTGTCAGAATTTGAAATTACTTGCCGATGAACGGATCCTTCGGAGTCGGGTTGCGCTTGGAGCCGCGCTTCTCGAGGAAGTTTCTCATACCAATGGTCTGGTCTTCGGTAGCGAATACCTGAGCGAAGCAGTTGGACTCGAAATGTACTGCGTTATCGATATCCATCTGCATACCAACGTTGATTGCTTCCTTAGCCAGCTTGATGCCGATCGGAGCATTCTTAGCAATAGCGCGAGCCAGCTGCATAGCGCCTTCCATCATGGATGCCTGATCGTCGTATACAGCGTTCAGCAGACCGTGCTGCAGCATGAAATCAGCGTCAACCTGTCTGCCAGTGTAAATCATTTCCTTAGCAAGCGGTACACCGATGGTACGAGCCAGACGCTGGGTGCCGCCGCAACCCGGCATAATGCCCAGTGTAACCTCCGGCTTAGCGAATACAGACTGCTTGGAAGCAACACGCAGCTCGCAAGCCAGAGCCAGCTCCAGGCCGCCGCCGAGGCAGAAGCCATTGATTGCTGCGATAACCGGGCAATGGAATTCATCGATACGGCGAACAACCTTGTTGCCGTAATGACCGAAGAAGTTTGCTTCATCCGGATTCATAGTGGACATTTCAGCGATATCTGCGCCAGCTACGAAGGAACGCTCGCCGCCGCCGGTAACGATAACGCAGCGGATTTTCTTACCCTGCTCTTCTACATAGTCAAATGCCTGCTTGATTTCGCGGTAAACCTGCGTATTCAGTGCGTTCAGAGCCTTCGGACGATCAACGGTAACGACTGCAATGTAATCTTCCGGAAGATCTACATATACGGATTCAGTCTGATGTACATGTTCTGCCATGATAAAACACTCCTTATATAAAGTTTAAAATAATATCAGTAGAGGAAAAATTTTCCTCCGATGCGCAACAGGAATTGAGGGGGAGGGCACGCAGTACCCTCCTCAATGATAGTTGACAATTACTTGCAGAGCTCGTCGCGCTCCAGAATAACAGCTTCACCCATGCCGCCGCCGATGCACATGGTAGCCAGACCATAGGTAGCGTCACGCTTGATCATTTCGTACAGCAGCGTGGTAGAGATACGGCAGCCAGCAGCGCCGATCGGATGGCCCAGAGCGATTGCACCGCCGTTTACATTAACCTTATCCATGTCGAAGCCCAGCGTGCCGTTAACAGCGCAAGCCTGTGCAGCGAAAGCTTCGTTGGATTCGATCAGGTCCAGATCGTCAACAGTCAGACCAGCGCGAGCCAGCGCCTGACGGGTGGACTCGATCGGGCCGATACCCATGATAGACGGATCACAGCCTACGGAACCATAGGACTTGATCTTAGCCATCGGCTTGATGTTATGTGCCTTTACGTACTCCTCAGAAGCCAGAACCATGTATGCAGCAGCATCGTTGATACCGGAAGCATTGCCTGCGGTGACAGAGCCGTCCTTCTTGAATGCCGGGCGCAGCTTCTGCAACGCTTCGATGGTAGTCCCCTTGCGCGGATGCTCGTCGGTATCGAATACAACGGTGCCCTTGCGGGTCTTGATTTCAACCGGAACGATTTCGTCCTTGAACTTGCCAGCTTCGATTGCAGCAACAGCCTTGGTCTGGGAAGCCAGAGCAACTTCGTCCTGCTGCTCACGGGTAATGCCATACTGTTCAGCAACGTTCTCAGCAGTTACGCCCATGTGATAGCCGTTGAATGCGTCCCACAGACCATCATTTACCATCAGGTCAACCATCTTGACATCGTTCATACGAGCGCCCCAGCGAGCCTGCTTCATGAAGTACGGAGCGCCGGACATGGATTCCGTACCGCCAACCAGAACAACCTGATCGTCGCCAGACTTAATCAGCTGAGCGCCAAGGCTGATGCAACGCATGGAAGAAGCACAAACCTTGTTGACTGTGATAGACGGCGTGGTGATCGGCAGACCAGCGCCAACAGCGATCTGACGGCCAATGTTCTGACCGTTGCCGCCCTGCAGGACGCAGCCGGTAAGAGTCTCGTCGATGTCAGCTACATCGATGCCAGCCTGCTCGATAGCAGCCTTTGCTGCGGTGATGCCGAGCGTCTGTGCAGATACATCCTTCAGGCTCTTGCCATAGGAACCGATAGCGGTTCTTTTTGCACTGCAAATATAAACATTCATTTGCCCAATTCTCCTTTTTCCAATACAGTGAATAAAAATGATAACGGAGAGCCAGACAGATCGAGGACGATCAAAGTCCGCTCCCCGCCATTATTGTACATGATACCACAGGAATCTACAAGAATATTTTCATTAAAAATGCAAATAATCATTGCCGTAATGTATGAGATAATATACCTTCCTGCGAGTTTTCTATGAAACGATCAGTCGTTTGCCAGACCCATCGGCTCGTCGCGGAAAATGCGCTCGTCCATCAGCTTGATGGTGCCATCTTCCTGATATGCAATCTGCGGAGTAAATTCCATCTGATCCAGAATCTGGGTCTGCAGATCAATGCCCGGTGCGATTTCGATCAGGGTAACGCCTTCCGGACGCAGCTCGAATACAGCACGCTCAGTGATGTACAGTACCGGCTGATGTACCTTGTTTGCATAGACGCCAGAGAAGGTGATGTGCTCAACTTCCTTAACGAACTTCTTCTTTGCGCCTTCCTGCAGGATGTTGATCTTACCGTCAGCAACCTCAACCTTCAGGCCCTTGGCAGTGAAGGTACCGCAGTAGCAAACCTTCTTTGCGTTCTGGGTAATATCAACGAATCCGCCAGAACCAGCCAGACGGGTGCCGAACTTGGATACATTCAGGTCACCGTTCGGAGCAGTCTCAGCCAGACCCAGGAATGCGATATCCAGACCGCCGCCCTGATAGAAGTCAAACTGTACATTGTGCTCCAGAATAGCCTCTGCATTAGCGGAAGCGCCGAACTGCGGGCCAGCGAGCGGAATACCGCCAATCGGGCCAGCCTCTACGGTCAGTGTCATCTTATCAGCGATGCCTTCTTCTGCAGCGACGTTGGAAATCTGCTCCGGCATACCAGTACCCAGATTAACAATTGCATCATCCGGCAGCTCCATAGCAGCACGGCGTGCAACAACCTTGCGCTGATTCAGCGGGATAGTCGGAATAGCATCCAGCGGGATGGTGAATTCGCCAGCAGCAGAACCGTCGTATGGAACACCGATGCACTGCATGTTATCCTCTTCGGTACCGACAACAACAGCATCAACGTAGATGCCCGGAATCTTAACCAGCTTCGGATCCAGCGCGCCAGCAGCTACAACCTTCTCAACCTGGACGATAACCTTACCACCGGAGTTCTTGCATGCCTGTGCCATAGCGGTAGAATCCAGCGGGCCTACCTCTCTATGTACGGTGCAGTTGCCGCGCTCGTCGCAGTAGGAAGCGCGCAGGAATACAACATCAATCGGGAAGCCCTTATACAGAAGACGCTCCTGGCCTTCAATTTCAATGAGCTTAACCAGATCTTCCTTGGTTACGTCGTTCAGCTTGCCGCCACCGTTACGCGGGTCAGCAAAGGTGTACAGACCGACGTGGGTGATGGTGCCTACATTATGTGCAGCAATATCACGATACATATGGGTGATAACACCCTGCGGCAGGTTGTACGCTTCAATCTTATTTTCCAGAGCCAGCTTGCCCAGTCCAGGAGCACGGTCCCAGTGACCGCCAACAACGCGCTTTACCATGCCTTCGTGTGCGAAGTGGTCTCCGCCGGAGCCAGGAGTGCCGCGGTAACCCTGACCAGCTGCGTAGAACAGGGTCATGTTGTTCGGATGACCAGTTTCCAGAAAGCGCTTCTCAATTGCCTTGGAAAGCGTTTCCGGGCAAGCACAGCTTACGAAACCACCGGTAGCGATAGTCGCACCGTCAGGGATCATCGCAACTGCCTCTTCAGGGGTTAAAACCTTTACTTTCTTCATGGGGTATCAATCCTTTCTCCTAAAATCCAATGATGTGAATCATGAATGATACAAATAAATATAATCAGGCGAGCTTTGCAATCTGCGCAGCCGCGCCATCCGCTTCAGCCTGACTGGCACATACGATGCGGTGGGTGGCCGAAATGTCCTCATACAGATAAGGGCAGCCGGTGCAGCCGCGCAGAATGAGCAGAACATCATACTGCTCGCCGTCCTCCGGGTAGGAGAATTCGGCCACACCCGTAAGGTCATTTACAATACTGCGGTATGCATTTCCGCGGTCATATAACGGGTTGCAGCCGCCACAGAATTTTACAGTACAGTGAAGCATAATATACCTCTTCCAAATCGTGGTAGCTGGTGCAAACGGACAGACAGGCACCCACAGAGAGCGCTCTATGAGTGCCTGTTGTCACAAGACAAGTATTACCAGAAATTCAGCACCGTTTGTCGGGGATGAATCAGTCGATACGAGCGATAGCCTTTGCCAGCGCCTTCTTCTGCTCCATGTTTGCCTGACGGGCAATCATGATGCGCTGAGCCTGCGGGGAACCAGCGCCGTGCATGGACTCCGGCAGATAGCCAACAGCTGCGGTACCCATAGTGATGTTCTCAATCAGACGCAGAACACGCATACGGTCGATAGTAGGAACAGATGCAACACCCTTCAGGTACTTCTCAATGTAGTCGTGCGTTACCGGATTCATGTAGTCAGCTTCGGACGGCTGAGTAACCATCAGGCCGCCTGCCAGATCCTGTGCCAGACGAGCGATATCATACGGGAAACGGGTAACGTTCTGCTTGCAGACGTTAGCCAACAGCAGGTTAATCAGATAGTTACCAGACTTGGTCGGGGCGCCCTGAGAAGAACATGCGATACCACATGCATACAGAGTTTCATTGAGATGGATCATCTCGATGATCTTATCCTTAACGTGGGAAGCCTTTGCGCAGCCTGCCATCTCAACAGCCAGCTGGGTAGCGCCGATCAGAACGTCGCCTACACCAACCTTGCAGCCGCCGTAGGACTGACGATGATAGCCAGCAAAACGCTCTACGATCATGCCTGCAAACTTTACTTCGCCGTTGAGGAAGATACGGTCATTCGGAACGAATACATGGTCAAAGATAACCAGAACTTCGTGACCGCCGTAAATCTTGTTGCCAACGTCGATGTCATTGTACTCTTCCAGCTTACGGGTGTCACAGGACTGACGGCCGTAAATCAGGGTGATGCCTTCGGAATCGGTTGGGATAGCGAAGGAAATCGCATAGTCCTCGTCGCCCTCACGCATGGAGATGGTTGGCATAACCAGAACTTCATGGGAGTTTACAAAACCGGTCTGATGTGCCTTTGCACCGGTTACGTAAACGCCGTCAGCAGTGCGCTCAACAACATGCAGGAACAGATCCGGGTCAGCCTGCTTGGACGGAGCCAGTCCACGGTCACCCTTAACGTCGGTCATAGCGCCGTCAACTGCCAGATCCTCATCCTGTACACGGGTCAGGAACTGAACAAAGTTTTCATGATATTTGGTGCCGCATGCTTCGTCAATTTCATAGGTGGAGGAATATACTGCGTTCATAGCGTCCATACCTACGCAACGCTGGAAGCAAGCTGCGGTCTTCTGGCCCAGCATACGCTGCATCTTAACCTTCTTGATCAGGTCATCAGTAGACTGATGCATATGCGTAAAGCGGTTAATTTTCTTACCGGTCAGGTGGGAGGTTGCAACCATCAGATCTTCGTTTTCCGGATCTTCTGCAGCTTCATATGTAGCAGCGAAGGAGTTCAGGGACGGACGGATAATCGGGTCATCTACCGGGTTATCAATCTTCTTGCCAAACATCCACAGGTTGAGATTCAGCTTGCGCAGGGATTCAATGTACTGTTCTTTCGTCATCATAATGAATCGAAATCCTTTCTTCGGTCATCTCTCTCTTGGTTTATGGTTTCTTTCTTGTAGCAAAAGCGCAGCGAGTACCGCGGACGATACCCGCTGCGTTTACAAGCTAACGGTAATAGTGGGTTGCTTTCAGAATTAGAAGCACTCTCTGTAAACACGCTTAGACAGCTCCTGCGTCCACGGCTGGATGTAGGAGTTGGTAATCAGACGCTGCTGGTTTGCCTCAACAGATGCTGCGAATGCATCGATGTCTTCTTCCTTGAAGCCATACTCATGCAGCGGCTTCAGGTGCAGAACCTTCTCAAGCAGCTCGTTCAGGTATGCAATAGCGTTGTCTACTTCACAGCCAGTGATGCGAGCGATCATTTCCTTGAACTTCATGATCTCGCCGGTTGGGTTCATTTCGTCATAGATTTCCAGAATCTTGCCGAACAGAGCGTAGTTGGATTCACCGTGCGGTACATGGTAGGTGCCGCCGAGCGGGAAGGACATGCCATGAACGGTAGCACAGCCAGCCTTCAGGAATGCGATACCAGCGTAAGTAGAAGCAGTGGAGAACTCGTCGAGGTAAGTCAGGCGAGCATCCGGGCCATCTTCACCGATGCGGCGGAAGCCTTCCAGAATCATTTCCATAGCCTTTACAGAGAACAGCTCAGAAGTGATGGTCTTACGGGACGGAGACAGGAAGGATTCGGTTGCATGGATCAGCGCGTCGATTGCAGAAGAAGCAAACGGCTTATACGGCAGGGTCTTCAGCATATCCGGAATCAGGCATACCTTGTTCGGAATCATGTCGTCAGATACCAGACCGAGCTTGGTCTCGCCGCCGGTCAGAACGCCGTCCTTCTCATCCTTAACGATAGCAACAGAAATGTTGGTAACTTCAGAACCGGTACCACAGGTGGTCGGGATAGCGATAACTTCCTTTTCATGAATGAACGGCTCGCGCTTGAAGTACAGTTCATGAACAGACTTCGGGCGCTTGCAGCCCAGCAGCTTGCAAAGGTCCATGATAGCGCCGCCGCCGATAGCGATAACGCGGTCATAGGAATCATACGGGATGGTCTCGTACATGATTTCGATCATCTTTTCAGACGGCTCGCCTGCACCAACGAATTTCTCCTGGAATACGAAGTTGCACGGCAGGTTGTACTGCTCCATGAACGGCTTGTAGATGAATTCATTTGTCAGAACGCAGTCACGCTCATTCAGTTTGAATTCTTCAGCGAACATGCCGAAATCAGCACACTTGTAAATGGTTGGCGCGATAATGATTTCTCTCTTATCAGCCTGCAGAGCCTTGCTAAAAGCATCCATATTAAACATCTCCTATAAAAAAATTTCTTGCATAAAAAGCCTTTTCAGACTTGTTATCCAAAGGTGGGTGAATAAATTCCATTCCCTTGCTTTTAATTGTACCAAAAGTTGAGCGAAACTTCAATAAAAAGTGACAAAGTTACAAGAAAAATCTCTCAACTTTTTACTGGAAAAGCCGAGAAGGAAACGAAGCAATTCAATTTAACTTCATTTTATACTAATGTGACAAGTTTGTAAATTGTTTTTTGAATTTTTTTTGTGGAAAATGTGGATGAATTTCTCTGCGGAGTTTTCATAATGGTTAAATCTGTCTGACAATTCGCATATATGCTGGTAAAGTGTACGGCCTGTGCAGCTCAGTCTGCATATCCGGAACCGCTTCCGCTGTCAGCGGAGGGCAGCATGGCGGCGCCGGTTTCTTTGGAACGGACTGCGCTGCCCGAAAAATCCGCACTGCCGTTGGTTTCCCGGGCAGGGGATGCGCTTGTACAGCCTGCAAGCAGCAATGTGACGAGCAGACCAACGGAAAGGATCGCTCCTGCTTTCTTTCTCATAATAAAGCACCTCGTTTCAAGCCTATGTGGGAACATGATTATAATATATTATTGTATCATAGGAAGGGCGGAAAACAAATGAAAACCTGTATTGGAAAAGAAATGCAGAAACTGTCGTTTTCAGATGGTTGTCATATATAAATTATGTGATATAATAAAAGGCATAGTGTCTGAACCTATTTTGTTTTGATTGAACAGGGAGACTGAAATGAAATTTTTGAATGCACAAGGGCATTTTGGTGTTTTGGATGGCCGGACGATCCGATTTGAGGACGGCCTGAATGTGCTTTATCTGCCCAATGAGGGCGGCAAGACAACATTGTGCAATTTCCTGCGGGTTATGTTGTACGGGCTGAATACCAGCCGGAGGGATAGCCGCAGGCAGTTGTCAGATAAAACGCGTTTCCGTCCAATTGACGGCAATCCGATGAGCGGCAGGCTTGAGGTGGAATGGAAAGGCCGGCGGGTGATCCTCAGCCGGCAGACTGGCAAGGGCAGTGCGCCGATGCAGGAATTTTCCGCATATTATGCGGATACCGGTGAGCCGTGTGCGGAGCTGACGGCAAAGGACTGCGGTAAAATCCTGACCGGTGTCAGTGAGGAGGGCTTCCAATCCTCTGCACTGCTGGATGGACAGGATCAGGCGCTTTCCGCCGGGGAACTGGGAGACCGCATGCTGGCGCTTTCTACAACCGGGGACAGTGCAATGCTGTATTCCGGCGCGGTATCACAGCTCGACCAGTGGAAAAATGCATTGCGCGGTACAGGAAAGCGTGGACGTTATGCGCAGGTGGAAGCTGGCATTGAGCAGCTTGATCAGTCGATTGCACGTTTGGATGATTTGACTGGGCAGATTGCAAATTATGAGGCACAGCTTCCGGAGGCGGAGCAGCGGATTGCCGAAGCTGAAAACGATCAGCAGCAGGCAACAGAGGATTTCACCTTATTATTTGTTGCCAAGCGGGAAGCCGCGGAGCGGGAGGAACGACGTTCGCGCGAAAATCTTGCAAAAATACGTGATGAGCTGCCTCCATTTGATGTTCTGGCAGATGCAGAACGTGCAACCAGCGCATATCTGGAAGCCAAACAGGCAACAAAAGATGCCAGAGAAGAGCTGGAAACCGTCACAGCCAATTATCAGAAATGGAAGGATGATATTGATAATACAGAGGATGATTACAGCAACAGTGCACGAAGCACATCGGATATCCATATCCGCGGCTGGTCTATGGCATTGGCCGTGTTGTTTGGCGTCCTCGCCGTTGTCAGCCTGCTGCGATTGATTCCATTCGGGCCTTTGGCGCCATATATGCCATATCTGTTCTCTGTTTTTGCGATTATTGCGCTGATTGTCACCTTTGTAGGCAGTACGCAGTCACTGGAAGCGCCGCCGATGGATTTTGATGAGGAACGTGTCAAGCTGGAGCGGCGCAAACAGTCTGCCATTGTGCGCAATACACAGGCAGAAGAGCGGGGAGCAGCCGCACGGGAAAAGTTCTGGGAGCAGATAAACCGTATTGCACCGGATATCCCAGCGGAACAGGAGCAGCGTGCCCTGCAATTCATGCAAGAGGTTATCACAAAGAAAAAGCAGTATTTGGACTGCAAGCGTGAGCATGATGCGCTGGCGGAGCAGTATTTGGATATTCTGGACACGACAGGTCCGCAGGGTGAAGCGCGTACACGTATGAATGAAGCAAAGACAGCCGTCGATCAGGCAAGGCAGAGCTGCAATGCGCTGCATGAAGCAATTGCGGTATGCCGTGGGAAATGTGAAGAAATCGGTGTGCGGCAAGAGCTATGCGCACAGCGGGATCGGCTGGAGGAAGAGAAGGAAAGCATTCTGTGGCAGTTGGATGCCATCCGTCTGGCAAAGGAATCACTTGTGCAGGCAAATGCAGAGCTGACAGGCCGCGTTTCTCCGCAGATCAATCAGCTCGCACAGGAGTATTTAAGGGTATTGACAGCTGACCGGTACACAGCCATGCAGCTATACACAGATTTTGAAGCAACCTGCCGCCGGGATAACAGTGCAGTGGAGATGGATACGCTTCGGTTGTCCACTGGTACCCGTGATCAGTTATATCTGGCGTTGCGTCTGGCAGTATGCAAGGTGCTGCTGGATGAAGCAGGCGAAAGCGTACCGATTATTCTGGATGACCCGTTTGTCAATTATGATGACGAGCGAACCGCATGCGGTATGAAGCTGCTGCGTGAAATCGCGCATGAAAGACAGGTTATTCTGCTGACCTGCAGGAGGCCGTAACAGTTTATGCAGAGCAAAGCCTCTCTCGGATGCAATCCGAGGGAGGCTTTTTATATGAGCAGCAAAAAGCGAGCGTATTTTTTCAACACGCTCGCTTGGCTTTCGATCTTATTTACTTGGCATACTCAATCGCGCGGGTTTCACGGATCATATTGATCTTGATCTGACCTGGATACTCCAGTTCATTTTCAATCTTCTTGGCAATGTCACGGGAAAGCAGAATCATCTTGGAATCAGAAACCTGATCCGGATTGACAATAATGCGGATTTCACGGCCTGCCTGAATTGCATACGAGCTGGAAACACCCGGAGTAGTATTTGCGATCTCTTCGAGTTTTTCCAGACGCTTGATGTAAGCCTCCAGATTTTCGCGGCGGGCACCCGGACGGGCTGCAGAAATTGCATCTGCCGCTTGAACGAGGCAGGCAACAAGGGTCTTTGCCTCAATGTCGCCATGATGTGCCTGAACGGCATGGATAATATCAGCATGTTCACGATAGCGTTTACACAGATCGACGCCGATATCCACATGAGAGCCTTCCATTTCGCGGTCAACTGCTTTGCCAATATCATGTAGAAGACCGGCACGCTTTGCCTGTGTTGCATTCACGCCCAACTCTCCGGCAAGAATGCCGGCGATGTGGGAAACCTCGATGGAATGCTGTAGAACGTTCTGTCCATAGCTGGTGCGGTAACGCATACGGCCGAGCAGCTTGATCAGCTCGGGATGCAGGCCGTGCACACCGGTTTCGAGTACAGCGCGTTCGCCCTCCTGCTTGATGACCTGCTCCACCTCGCGGCGGCTCTTTTCCACCATTTCCTCGATGCGTGCCGGATGGATACGCCCATCAATAATCAGCTTTTCGAGTGTGAGACGGGCAATCTCGCGGCGAACCGGGTCAAAGCACGAAAGCGTAATCGCTTCCGGCGTATCATCGATAATCAGGTCAACACCGGTCAGAGTTTCCAGCGTGCGGATATTACGTCCCTCACGTCCGATGATACGTCCCTTCATTTCGTCGTTTGGCAGCGGTACAACAGAAACCGTTGCTTCTGCAACATGGTCTGCGGCACAGCGCTGGATTGCAGAAGAAATAACCTCACGCGCATATTTTTCAGCCTCATCCTTTGTCTGCTGCTGAATATCACGCAGCTTAATGGCTGCGTCATGCTGTGCTTCCTGTTCAATGGAATTGACAAGAAATTCCTTTGCCTCTTCGCGGGTCAGCCCGGAAATGCTTTCCAGACGTTCCAGCTGCTGTTGCTTATACTGTTCCGCTTCATCACGGCTCTTTTGAATATTCGCCAGCTTGCGGTTTAGCTCTTCACTCTTCTTCTCTGCTGCATCGGTTTTACGATCCAGCGTTTCTTCCTTCTGTGTCAGACGGCGTTCGGTTTTCTGCATCTCACTGCGGCGTTCCTTGATCTCACGTTCCAGGTCCGCACGGTTCTTGTGGATTTCCTCCTTGGCCTCCAGCAAGGCTTCCCGTTTTTTCTGAGCTGCGGCTTCCTCTGCCTCATTTTTAATTATATCTGCTTCACGCTTCGCATCGTTAAGCGTCTGCTTGGAAGCGCTGCAATAAATGAACATAACGACAACGCCAATAATAATACCGACAATTGCGGCAATGATATAACCAATCATTCCTCTGATACACACCTCCTGTTTTTTGTGATTTTTTTCAAAATATCTTCATTTTAAGTGTAACACCTGTGCAATCAAACGATAGATCGCATACGTTTGCATACAAAGGTATCGTTAACTATTGTAATCGGAAATCAAAATCTTGTCAACCGTTGCGGTTTTGCAAAGGCTTCCAATTTTGCCAGCCCAATACATTTTTATGCATGAATTCCTGCAAAAAAATGGAACTTTTATGGTAATATCCTGATTTAATATTACCACTATATTTTTTTAGAAAACCATAGTATAATAAAAACAGTATTGCTGCAGGGAGGATTCAGCATGCATCAAATGATACAAAGAAAGAAAAACGGCGATTTTGTTTATTATACATGCGATGCGGTGACAACGCCGCATCTGTTTACCACAAAGTTTGGCGGGGTGAGTACAGGACATTTGTTTTCCTTAAACCTGGGCTTCAACCGGGGCGATGAACGGGAAAATGTCCTGCGGAATTATCAGATTTTGGCGGAGCATTTCGGCGTGGCGCGTGAGCGTATGACAATGACCAAGCAAATTCATAGTGATATTGTACGCGTGGTAGATGAAAAAACGCTGGGCATGGGGTTGGGACAACCGATGAGCTGGAAAGCCGATGCCATTGTAACCAATCTGACCAATGTACCATTGTGCGGCTATTATGCGGACTGCGTTGTCACGCTGCTGCATGATCCGGTGAGCCGCAGCATCGGCGTATGCCATTCCGGCTGGCGCGGCACAGCCCATGGAATCCTTGCGAAAACCGTGCAGGCCATGCGGGAAAATTATGGTGCGGACCCGAAAAATATACAGGCAGTTATTGGACCGTCTATCCGGCAGTGCTGCTTTGAGACAGATACGGATGTGCCGGACGCCATGCGGGAAACCATGGGTGCAATGGTAGAACCGTTTATCCAATGGCGGGAGCCGAAATACTTTATTGACCTGCAGGGTATCAATCAATTACAGCTCGAGCAGGCAGGCGTAGAAACGATTATCGACAGCGGCCTTTGTACAAAATGTATGCAGGATGAATTCTGGTCACACCGTGCGACGCATGGTATGCGCGGCGTTCAAGCAGGGGTCATTATGCTGGAGGAGAAAAAGAAATGAATTGGAAACGTGGGATAACAGTATTTCTGACTGGTGCTATATTGTTGACGGCGCTGGCAGGATGCGGTGCACAAACAGCAGATGGGAACGGAAGCGGTACGGCTGCCGAGCAGGGAGCTGTGCAACCGGAAGATGTCAAGGCAGTGGATTCCTTTTCGCTTGCATATAACAAAAGCGACAGCCTGAATCCGCTGACCTGTACTTCAGCGGAAAACAAGCTGCTATTGCAGCTCTGCTTTGAAAGCTTGTTCCAACTGGACGAAAGCTTTGAACCACAGGCGGAGCTTTGTGAAGATATCGAACAAAACAGCGCAAAGTCCTATACGCTGACGCTGCGATCCGGAATGAAATTTCATTCCGGAGAGGAAGTAACTGTAGAGGATGTTGTATATTCTCTGAACAATGCGCGTCAGCAGGAAAATTCTGTGTATCAGGAGCAATTGGCATGCATTTCCTCCGTGAAATGCGATGATGATACCATCAATATCCGGCTTAACCGTTCCAAATCTACAAAAGAACTGGAGGCATTGCTGAATGTACCGATTTTCCGCAAAGGCTCCGAGGAAGAGGAAATTCTGGATGGTTCCGGCCCGTATCAGATTGTATCATCGGATTCCGGTATGAAGCTGATTCCATTTGATGCATGGAGCGGGGGAACGGTTGGCTTTTGCAGTTCCATTGAACTGAAATCCGTATCCGACAACAGCGGCGCTGCCAACCTGTTGAGCAGCGGGGATTTATCACTCCTGATACAGCAGGACGCGGAAAGTACCGCAGTGACCGGAGCCAAATATACAGCAAGCGTTCCGACAACCCGGCTGCATTATCTCGGTATCAACTGTGAATGGGAGCCGCTGGATGACCCGGACGTCCGCACGGCGTTGTCTATGCTGATGGACCGCAGCAGTATTGTGCATACCTGTTTTACCGGGCGGGCTGATGCAGCATCGCTGCCGGTGGCATCGATACCGGAAGGCGTTGACGCACCGGACTATAGTAAGGAGGAAGCATTGGCGCTTCTGGAGGATGCAGGCATTTATGACCGTGATGATGACGGTTATCTGGATATCAGCAGCAAAAAGCAGTTTACGATAGAAATCATTTATAACGCAGCCTATGGCGCCAAGGGCGCTGTACTGGATCAGTATGTAAAAAATCTGAATGAGGTTGGTATTCAGGCTACCGTCACACCGTTGGAATTTGAGGACTGTCGGGCAAAGCTGCGCCGGGAAAGCTTTCAAATCTATTATGGTGAATATGAGATGACAGTGGATTTTGATCTGTCTTCGGTTATCTCCCGCAATGGAGAACGGAATTTCGGAACGTATTCCAGTTCGCAAATGGAGAACGTGCTGACGGCTCTGCATACGGCAGACGAGACAGAATGGGAGGATGCACAGGCAGATTATCTCGAATGCTTTATGGAAGAGACACCGATTATACCAATTGCCTTTGAACGCTCTCTGATTTCCTCGGCGGATCAGCTTCCGGAAGGCTTCGCGCCATGGCCGTATAATGTTTTCCATGGCATCGAAGGCTGGTCTGCATCATAAAGGAAGGTGAACGTGATGGAGAAAACATATCCTATTGTCTTGGTATATCGTACACCGGATTTGATTTTGAACCGGCTGACACCGCTTCTGCGGAATCATGGCATTTCCGTCCGAGTGGTCCGAAAGGAACAGTATACGGTTCCCCTGAATGTATTGCTGGGAATCAAACAGCCGGGAAGGGCTTTACCAGGTCTTGGTATTGAGCTGGCAGAGCCGATGCTGATCATGCATGGCTTTTCCTCTGAACTGGTAGATGTTGTTTTGAAGCTTTTGCGGGAAAACAGCATCCGTATTGACCTGAAGGCTGTAACAACGCCGACAAATCTTGCATGGACTTCCTTGCAGGTCTACGCAGAGCTGCGGAAGGAACGGGAAACATTCTTGAATCAGAATAAATAAAAGAATAGGAATAGAGAGAAAATTCTTTCGTTTTTTCATTAAAAAGTTGTAATACTGCAACTGTGCGTATTTCTATTGACGGATAAAAAGAAGGCTGTTATAATCATAAAAATATCATGCATGGCATAGAATAGAATTGCAGAACCATCTGAACAGGCATGACAACAGTCAGAAGCCGGGTCATTGTAAATGACAGTGGATTTTCAGTCCGCGGGACAGTGTAATTACTGGTTTCGCGGACTTTTTCTATCCTCCGCGAACATGCTTATGCACCTATTAACCTAATCAGGAGGAAACTATGTATGAAAAAACGCCGAAAATATCTGGAAACGAAAGTACCTGCATGCGTACAGTCGGTTTCAGCGGAAAAAACAGCGTATAAGGTATCGATGGTCAGTATTATCGGAAATGTTGTCCTGTCAGTTTTCAAGCTATTTGCAGGGCTGGCTGCACATTCCGGTGCGATGGTCAGCGATGCCGTGCATTCTGCATCCGACGTATTCAGCAGCATTATTGTTATCATTGGTGTGAAGCTGTCGTCTCGTGAATCCGACAAAGAGCATCCTTACGGACATGAACGCATGGAATGTGTTGCAGCTGTTGTGCTGTCCGGCGTGCTGATGCTGACCGGACTGCTGATCGGCGTGCAGGCAGTGCAGAACATTCTGTCGGGGGATACCAGCACCCTTGCCATTCCCGGGCTGCTGGCAGGTATTGCCGCTGTGATTTCGATTGTAACGAAGGAAGCCATGTTCCATTATACAAAATGGAATGCAAAGAAAATTGATTCTTCTGCACTTTTGGCGGATGCCTGGCATCATCGTTCGGATGCCCTGTCATCTGTTGGTGCGCTGATCGGTGTTTTTGGTGCACGTATGGGGTATCCGGCGCTTGACCCGATTGCCAGTGTCCTGATTTGTGTGTGCATTGCCAAGGCAGCAATTGATATTTTTCGGGATGCCGTGGATAAGATGGTAGATCATGCGTGTGATACCTCGACAGAACAGGCAATGTATGCGTGTGTGCTGCAGGAGAAAGGTGTCCTGCAAATTGACATCCTGCGTACCCGTGTATTTGGTAATAAAATTTATGTTGATCTGGAAATTGGTGTGGAAGGAAAGAAGACGCTGGAGGATGCGCATGAAGTTGCACGCCGTGTGCATAATTCCATTGAGCAGCAGTTTCCAAAGGTCAAACATATCATGGTGCATGTCAATCCGGTTATGATGTCAGAGGACCGCAATGCAATCGAGTGAACGGAAGCAAAGCCCGGCGGGAAACCGCCGGGCTTATACTTTAATGCTCTAAAATCTGCATGGCAGCACGAATACCAATGATAAGAACCCCGAACATGAGAATGTAGACATAACGCAGGTCAGCTTCATTTGGCAGGGATAACCAACTGGGATTTTCTGTGTTTTCATACTGTTCGGTGATATCCTTTCCATTCTTGTCCAACAGGACCGGTTTGCCAGATACCGAGATATTTGATGTATCGTTGGAAAAATGGGCAACGTCCAGATCGGCAGCGAGCTGTTCCTGTGACCATGCCCAGAGGAACGTACTGCTTGTTACCGGATAGGTTTTCTCATAGTTTTCTGTAACCCATTCCGGGTCCGTCAATTCATAATCTCCGTCCGGATCAAAATAACTGTGGCTGTACCGCATACGAACTGCGGCAACATTATCACAGGCAAAGCCCGCCAAAACAGTGCCAACATGATAGATTTCTCCGTCAGCTTCCCCAGACCATATGGATGCTGTATCATAGATCAGTGCGGCATTGTATCCGGTGCCGTAGGAAGCATTGACAGGACGATATCTGCCATTCAAACCGCGGGAAAGCTGCAAAATACCACGGCTGTGTAAATCATCCTCGACGGTAAACGAAACGAGTAGAGTATTGTCAATCTCCGTATAGGAAACTACCTGTACAGGGGTGCCTTTTTGAATGGTATACCATATGGCGTTTTCTGCTTCGAGATCGGAACTGTCAGAGGTATCGATAATATCTCCGCCGATCGCCTGTTGTTCTTGAAAATGTACCTCGCCGGAAGCAACATAATCCTGTACGGCAGTCAGCCGTCCAGCGTCTGTGTTGGAATAAGGGAACAGATAGAAATACCACAGGACAACAATCAGAATTGCGATAACAATGGCAAACAGCGCCGATGCAATGCGGTTGTTCCGTACTCGTTTCAAAAAACGAAGGGATTTTTTGGGGATAGGAGTTACCGGAACCTGCGTCCGCAGGTTATGCTCCAATTCACTACAGGCAGTGCATTGCTCCAGATGTTCTTCAATCTGCTGTGAAGTTTCTGATTCTGTTAATTCCTCGATGTAAGAGGGAAGAAGATCGCGGACAACGCAGCAGTCCAGTTTATTCTGTTTCATGTTCGTCACCTCCTAAGATTTTGACAAGCTGTTCCTTTCCGCGGTAAAAGCGGACGCGTGCCCATGTTTCGGTATGCTGCATGATTTCACCGATTTCCCGAAAGGAGAAATCACCGTTTAGCCGCAGATGCATCACCTCGCGGGTATCCGCATGTAGCTGCTGCATGGCACGATAGAGGCGTAATCGGTCCTCGCGCTCCTGTACCTCCTGTTCCGGATTGTCGGATGCTGTGAGGCTGGTAAGATGAGCTTCCTCCAGAGGAGGATTTTTCTTTTGCCGGTTACATTCCCGGTACCATAACCGCTTGGCAATGGCGCAGAGCCAGACATATGGCGTACAGTCACCGCGGAAGGTGTGCAGGCTTTTGAGCGCCTGATAAAAGGTTTCCTGTGTCAGATCCTCGGCAAGGTCTGCGTCCCCGGTCAGAGAACACAGATACCGATACACCTTCTGTGCGTGCTGTTCATATAAATCTTCACCTTTGCGGGGCACGATATTCACCTCCCAGCTTTCTGTTTATATGTTAGTTCCGGTCAAAGGAGATTCGTTACAGATAAGGATACAATATTTTACAAAAAAATGAAACCGGCAGGAAACCCCGCCGGTTTTAGCTTGCCGCAAAAACACCATTTTATCTGTGTGATGCGTATGAAGAAGTTTGGGACAAGTCTCCCTTAGATGAGGAAGGCTTTTCAACAACCGTTGTAGATGGGTTTATCGACAGGCTGGGCTCCCTCAAAGAGTGACGCTTTAATTTGAGGTATTATTTTTTGGTTACAGCAATCCAAATCTCGCTGTCATATACCTGTCCGAAGGCACAGCTACCGGAGTATACTTCAAGGTCATATGTCCCCAGGGGCTTATAATCCGAAGTCGGGAAAAATTCTGTAAAAATCTGGTGCCAGAGTGACTGGATATCCTGCGGTTTGACGGAATCTGCTGTAAAAACAGCCCATGTAGCGGCAGGAACATCAAACAATGCATAGCCCTCCGGTACGATACCGCCTGCATATTCTGCACCAATGGAATACGGAAAATCCTTTACAACAGTAGAATCCTCCGTACTCATACCAATGATACAGCCCTGTAGGATACCATCTTTCTTTGCGATTTCTGCCAAATGGGATACGGTACCGTCCAGATGACAGTCCGCCCAAAACCGCGGGATATCCTTTCGTCCCAGAATGTCCTCCTGTTTCACAAAGCGCTGGGTTTTCGCGATAATCTGAAATGCTTCTTTCTGTTGGATTTTGTACTGCATACTGCTTCCACCTTTCACGGAAATAGAAATTGACAGGCGGGAAAAGGATTGCAAAGGGATGGGATGCTTCCGAACAGCGTTGGGTGTTACGCCATGAAACCGGGTAAAGGCACGGGTAAAGCCTTCCGGCGTATCATAGCCATATTTGAGAGCAATATCAATGATTTTTGTATCCGTTGACAGCAGCTCATTGCCGGCAAGTGTGAGCCTGCGGTTGCGGATATATTCACCGACAGACATGCCGCACAGGATAGAAAATATCTTTTGAAAGTAAAAACCGGATATATTCATTTCCTGCCCGATACGTGTATAGTCCAACGGCTCCGTGATATGGTCTTCGATATAATTGATAGCGTTCTGAAAGCTTTTTACCCAATCCATTTTATTTCCCTCCGTCTGTATCTATTTTACCGTTTTCAGCGCAAGGGTTCCTGATATTTTGTGTTCCGTTTTGTCGGGATAAAAAACACAGCAACCGTGCTGGTTGCTGTGTTTGGTTGGTTATTTGCATTGCTCCGGCTGTTTGTTTTTTCCGTTGTATTTCTGCGTTGCCGCAGGTACGCCGTTTTCAATCAGCTCGGAGATTGCGAGGACAGCGCGTTCAATCGCATCATGCATCGCAGGCATTTCCTCTTCGGTCACATTGGACAGCACCCAGTCTGCCAGATCATAATCGGGATGCGGCTTTGCACCGACACCAACTTTGATTCGTGGAAACAGCTCGGAGCTGAGCATAAAGATGATGTTTTTAACACCATTTTGTCCGCCGGCGGAGCCTTTTGGACGGATGCGCAGTGTGCCGACAGGCAGGGAAATATCATCGAAGATGACCAGAATATGCTCCGATGGAATTTTGTAAAAATCCGCGGCTTCCGCAACCGCATCGCCGGAGGCATTCATAAAGGTCTGCGGCTTCATCAGCAAACAGCGATGCCCGCCAAGAACCGCTTCGCCGATCAGCGCCTGAAATTTGGAACGGTCACAGCGTACATTGTGTTTTTTGCACAGGGCATCTATCACGCGGAAACCGGTGTTATGACGGTTGTTTTCGTATTTTTTACCGGGATTCCCAAGCCCGACAACCAGCCATTCGATCGGCTGTGGGGCAGGTTTGTTTTTTTCTTCCTGTTCGAGTTTTGCAAAAATATCAAAAATAGACATTGGGATTGTATCAGCCTTCTGCAGAAATAATAAAGTAGTAAACCGGCTGCCCGCCGTTGATGATCGTAACCTCTGCTTCCGGCGCTTCCTTCAGAACCATTTTTTCAATGCGCGCTGCATCGTCTTCGGTCATGTCTTCGCCATAGATGATATTGACAAAGGAGCAGGACTTTTTGCACATTTCACGGACCATCTTTTTGACGGCATCATCCATTTTTCGGCTGTTTGCACACAGCTTGGATTCCAGCAGGGAAAGGTATTCGCCTTCCTTGATCTTTTTGCCGTCAAAATCGGAATTGCGCGCTGCATAGGTTACCTGACCGGAACGGACATTAGCAGCAGCGTCCAGCATGGCCTCGCGGTTTTCATCCATTTCCATGCTTTCATCAAAGGAGAGCATAGCGGAAATACCCTGCGGAATATTCTTTGTCGGAATGATGACCACGGTTTTCTTCTCACAGAGCGGAACAGCCTGTTCTGCCGCCATGACGATATTCTTGTTGTTCGGCAGGACGAAGACGATCTCAGCCGGAACAGCGTCGATGGCGTGAAGAATGTCGTCGGTGGACGGGTTCATGGTCTGACCGCCCTGCACCATTTCGTCGACACCGAGATCACGGAACACACTGACCAGACCTTCGCCGGCAGCGACGGAAACAAAGCCATACTTCTTTTCCGGTTCTGCAATCTTGCGTGCCTTACTTTCCAGACCGGAAGCCTCTTCTACAATCTTTGCAGAGTGCTGCTGGCGCATGTTTTCAATCTTTACGGTGAGCAGCTGGCCGAATTTCAGACCGGCAGCCAGTGCTTCATTCGGCTGATCAGTATGCACATGCACCTTGACGATATCATCATCCTCTACAACCACGAGGCTGTCACCGATGCTGTTCAGGAACGAACGCAGGCGCTGCACATTGCGTGCCTTGTCGCGGCGTTCTGCAATAAATTCGGTGCAGTAGGTAAAGGTGATGTCTTCCTCTGAGATATCAGAGAAGGTTGCGCCGGCCTTTTGTTCCGGTGTTGGCTCTGCAATGGCGCGCTCCTTGTGAATGCCGTTGTAGGCGTCGTTCATGCCCTCCAGTACAGCGAGGAAACCGAAGCCGCCCGCATCGACAACGCCGGCCTTTTCCAGTACGGGGTTCTGATGGGTGGTTTCTGTCAGAGCCTCATGACCGCGATCCAGCGCCTGACGCAACACCTCGCCACAGCCGATTTCCGGATTGGACTGGCACAGCTCAACAACATGCTGTGCGGCAACGCGGGATACGGTTAAAATGGTGCCCTCTGCCGGCTTCATAACAGCCTTATACGCTGCCTGTACGCCTTCCTGCAGGGCAAGTGCCAGCATCTGTCCGTTTGCTTCCTTACATTTTTTCAGCTGCTTGGACATGCCGCGGAACAGCAGGGAAAGGATAACGCCGGAGTTGCCGCGTGCGCCGCGGAGCAGTGCAGATGCCGCAGCAGCGCTTGCTGTCGGCAGATCGGCATCCTTCAGTCGGGACAGCTCGTTTTTCGCAGACGCCATGGTCAGCGACATATTGGTACCGGTGTCACCGTCCGGAACCGGAAAAACGTTTAATTCGTTTGCTTCTTCTTTTTTCTCTTCAATGGACAGCGCGCCTTCAATAACCATGGCACAGAATAACTGTCCGTCAATCAATTTTGACAATGCATTTGCCTCCTTTTTGCTTGCCGGTGTGATCGTTCACACCCATGGACAGTTTATCAGTCAGCCCGGACTGCATCGACATAAATATCAACATTCTTGACGTCGATGCCGGTCATTTTCTCTACATTGTAACGAACCTCGTTGATAATCGAACGGCAAATCGTTGCAATGTTGACGCCGTGCTCAACAGCCAGATGCAGGTCGATATTGACGCCGCCATCCTCAGCCTCTGTAATGCGTACGCCGCGGGACATATTTTCGCGGCGAAGCAGATGAGCAATACCGTCGGAGACAGAACGAATGGTCATTCCCTTTACGCCGAAGCAACTCATGGCTGCATAGCCTGCGATATCCGCCAGGACTTCCGGCGCGATGTTGATGAATCCGAGATCGGCTTTGATCGTCATCACAATTCCTCCTCTATATACTTGAATCCTGTTTGTGTTCAAAGTAAGTCAATCTTATTTTATAATATTTTTGCCTCTGCGACAAGAGTATTTTACAATTGCATCCCATAATATTATATAAATTTAACGATCTTGGTGGATAATCTGCAAACGATTGACGAAAACGGGTTGGTAAACAAACAAATGTTTGCTTTTTGGCATAGAATTCTGTACAATAGAACTAACACCTGAATGAAAAATGAAAGGGAGTGCCGCAATGCGTCCGATTACGGAAAAGCAAAGACAGATTTTGGCATTTATACGGGAATGTACTGCGGAGCAGGGGTATCCACCGTCCGTACGCGAGATTGCAGCAGCGGTTGGTCTGCGTTCACCGTCCTCCGTGCATGCGCATCTGAAGCACCTGCGTGAGCTTGGATATCTGGAGCAGGAGAATGGCAAGACCCGCACCATTAAGCTGGCTGGACATACAGGCGGTACGGAAGTACCCCTGCTCGGCAGGGTTGCGGCAGGGATGCCAATTTTGGCAGTAGAGGAAGCGGAGAGCGTGCTGCATGTTGATCTGGATGGAAGGGGCGGACAGCATTTTGCTTTGCGTATCCGCGGCGACTCTATGATCAATGCCGGTATTTTGGATGGGGATTACATTATTGTCCGCAGCCAGAATTACGCGCAGCAGGGACAGATTGTCGTGGCTATGCTGGAGGACGAGGCTACCTGTAAGCGGCTGGAACAGGAGGATGGTCATATATGGCTGATGCCGGAAAATCCGGATTATCCTCCGATTCCCGGTGACCATGCCTGTATCATTGGCGTGGTTGTCAAGGTTATTCGGGACTATCCGGTATGAGATTAGAGGATCATGTCCGCTTTGTGCGGGGAATTGGGCCGAAAAAGGCAGAATTACTGCAAAAGCTCGGTATTGTGACACTGGAGGATGCGATCCAATGCTATCCGCGCGGGTATGAGGATCGTACGCATATTACACCGATTGCACAGCTTCTGGAAGGAGAAAAGCAGTGTGTCCATGCGATCGTCGGCGCCGAGCCGAAAACCGCGCATATCCGCAAAGGAATGGATGTTACCCGCTGTAAGGTATATGATGAAAGCGGCAGTCTCCTGCTGCGTTTTTTCAATAATCGGTATGCGGTGACAGCGCTTGAGGTTGGAAAGGAGTATGCCTTTTACGGTAAGGTGCAGGCAGAGGGCAAGAGCCTTGTCATGATCGCACCGGAATTCGAGCCTGTCGGCGCCGACAGCAAGACCGGACGGATTTTGCCGGTGTATTCGTTGACTGCTGGCTTGCATCAGAAGGATTTATACACAGTTACCGATGCGGCGCTGCAAACAGTTACAGGGGAATATCCAGATTTTTTACCAGAGGAGATACGGAAACAGCAGGGGCTTCCGCCGCTGGGCGAAGCACTTGTCTATATCCATCGCCCACAGACGATGGAACAGGCACAGCAGGCGCGGCATCGTATGGTGTTTGAGGAATTGTTCCTGTTGTCCTGCGGTATGCGTCTGCTGCGTTCCAGAAGGGCGGGGAAAAGCGGTGCCAGATTGCGGGATTTAAGCTTGAATGCATTTTACCGTGCACTGCCATTTGCCCTGACCGGTGCACAGCAGCGTGCGATTGAGGCGTGTACCATGGATATCGCAGCCGGAAAACCGCTCAGCCGTCTGGTGCAGGGGGATGTTGGTTCCGGTAAGACTATGGTGGCGGCAGCGTTGTGCTATCTTGCGGCGAAAAACGGACGACAGGCCGTTATTATGGCCCCGACTGAGCTGCTGGCACAGCAGCATATGCAGACCATGGAGCCGCTATTCGGGAAACTGGGAGTTTCCTGCGGGCTGCTGGTGGGTGCCATGGGAGCAAAGCAGAAGCGGGAAACGACGCAGGCGATTGAAAGCGGCGAAATTTCCGTTGTCATCGGTACGCATGCGGTGCTCAGCGATAACGTAAGCTTCCATGACCTTGCGGCAGCTGTTGTGGATGAACAGCACCGATTTGGCGTCAGTCAGCGTGCGAGCTTGACGGCCAAGGGAGAAAATGTCCATCTGCTTGTTATGTCGGCAACACCAATTCCGCGCACGCTTGCGCTGTTGATATATGGCGATTTGGATGTTTCGATTATTGATGAATTGCCGCCGGGACGGCAGAAAATTAAAACCTATGCTGTTGGTGAGAAAACCCGTCCGCGGATTGACCGGTTTATTGACAAACAATGTGCCGAAGGCGGGCAGGTATATGTTGTGTGTCCATTGGTAGAAGACAGTGAAACGATGGATACGGTACGCAGCAGTGCGGAAAGTACGGCGGAACGTCTAAAAAAGATATTACCGCACCGCGTTATTGGATTGGTGCACGGACGCACAAAAGCCGCAGAACGGGAACAGATTATGGCGGATTTTGCAGCGGGAAGCATTGATATTCTCGTTTCTACAACTGTCATTGAGGTAGGCGTCAATGTACCGAATGCAACCTTGATGGTGGTTGAGAATGGAGATTGCTTCGGATTATCCCAGCTGCACCAGCTGCGCGGACGTGTTGGACGCGGGAAACGACAGTCTTTTTGTGTGTTTTATGGCGCGGATAAGGGAGAAGAAGCGAGAGAGAGACTTCGGACACTGGTGCAGACAAATGATGGCTTTGCAATTGCCAGAAGGGATTTGGAAATGCGCGGTGCAGGAGATTTCTTTGGCACGCGGCAGCATGGATTGCCGCCCATGAAAATGGCCGATTTGGCAGGAGATACCAGATTGCTGGAGCAGGCCAAGCTGGCAGCAGATACGCTTCTGGAGAATGATCCTGAGCTACAGCGGGAGCCGAAGCTCAGGGCAAAGGTGCAAAAGCTGTTTTCCCAGTGTGGGGAGGGCGGCTTCAATTGAACACGCATTGTGGAAAACATTATTTTGATAATTTTTTTTGCACAATGCCAAAAAAGAAAGGGAAATTTTCAAATCTCCTTTACAAATTATACGAAAAGATGTAAAATAACCATGCAGCGGTATGCTGCAACTACAAAACAATATGCGCTGGAGCGCATACAAAAGGAGGCACACATATGGATTGGAAAAAACGTGCGATGGGCCTTGTGCTCACAGGATGTCTGGCAGCAGGTATGCTCGCACCGGCAGCAATGGCTACAGATACCGTAACGTTACCGGAGATTCCGGATCAGCTGCTCACAGAAATCGGCGAGAAGCAGGTTGCAGGAGAAGCATTGTTTACCCAGACTGAAGCCGAGGTTTATCAGGATGGTACACTGATCGGCGGATATCACTACAGCTATGTATATGACAAGGACAATAAGGTCAGACAGCAGACACAGCAGCTGTATGTGCTGGATAATGGCAAGGAAGTATTGGGAGATTCCGAGGTTACCTATTTCACGTACAACAACCAGGGGATGCTGTCAAAGGCAGAAAACAATACCGAAACCCTGACCTTTACTTACAATGCAGCTGGGAAGGTTGCAACGGAAAAGTATACCAATGCAGAGGATGCCGACGCAAACTATGAGGCAGCGTACACGTATGGTGACGAGGGCGTTGTCGTACAGGCCGACATCACATACACCGGTAATGTACAGGCTGTAGCGAAGTATACCTATGACAGCGAAGGCCGTCTGGAAAAGGTAGCTATTTCGGCAAAGGGCAGCGATGAAGTTGTTACCCAGACAACATATCAGTATGATGACAAGGGCAATGTCATTGAAGAGAACGAAGATGGCGCTATCACCACATACACCTATGATGAGAATAGCAACTGCACAAGCAAAAGCTTTACCGATGAAAACGGTTCGGCAATTAAGGTTGCTTATGCATATCAGCTGACCAGTGAGTGGCAGGCAAAGAACCCGATTCAGATTAACAAGGTATTTTCTGATGTATCCGCAGGCGCATGGTATGCGAAGTATGTAGAGTCTGCATACGTTAACTGCCTGATCAATGGTACCAGCAATACAACCTTCAGCCCGAAGGCAGAGATGAACCGCGCAATGTTTGTAGAGATTCTCTACAATGCAGCAGGCTGCCCGGATGTCAAGCAGGGCACTACCTTTACGGATGTCAAGCAGGATGCATGGTACTACAATTCTGTTTCCTGGGCACAGGAGAATAATGTCACTGCCGGCATCGGAGATGGCAAGTTCGGCCCGAAGGACAGTGTTACCAGACAGCAGATGGCAAATCTTCTGTATAACTATGTAGAGGACACCACCAAGGCTGTTGACCAGACCGCAGCAGCGAAGTATCCGGATTACGCAAGTGTTTCCACATGGGCACAGAACGGCGTAGCATGGGCTGTAAATGTTGGCGCAATCAGCGGCGTAAAGCAGGGCGATGTAAATTATCTCGCTCCGAAGGCTGTTGCAACCAGAGCAGAAGCAGCTACTATGCTGACCGAGTACTTTGTAAAGTAATTATTTGGAAAAGGACATAGTATAATTAAGATACCTCCAGAGCAGGAAAACACTGCTTTGGAGGTGTTTTTTTTACTGTATCATCAAGGACCATAAGGCTCCCTCTCCGAGGGAGCTGACTGAGGGAGTTGTATACTTGCAAGGTTTTGTTGATGCTGTTAACCCGCTGAAAGAGATTCTTCTACTGCGCTAAACAGCATAAGAAAAGGAGATCGTCATGAGCAATGGCAATCTCCTTTTTGTATGTAAAATAGGTTTAGTCGGCCTTCTTTGGAATAATGATGTTGAGAAGCATCGCGCCAAAGGCTGCCGGAACAATACCAGAACCGCCGAAAATCAGCTGTATATAATACGGCAGCTGACCGGTAGCGCCTGTTGTAGAGCCAAGACCATAGCCGAGGCCGAGGGCAACGGAAATAATGGTAATCTCGCGTGCGGTAATCGGCTCACGAGTTACCAGCTGGATACCGGAAATCAGAATGGATGCAAACATCATAACAGCGGCGCCGCCAAGTACAGGCTGCGGCATGATGGATACACAGGCGCCGATCTTCGGGCACAGACCGCATAGAATCAGGAAGATAGCGCCACAGGACAGGGCAAAGCGGTTGACAACCTTTGTCATGGTAACCAGACCTACGTTCTGAGAGAAGGAGGTATTCGGCAGGACACCGAACAGGGAAGCCAGAGAAGAACCAAGACCGTCACAGATAACACCGCCGGACAGCTCGGAATCCGTTGCTTCACGTCCCATACCGCCTTCCACACAGGCGGAAATATCACCAACGGTTTCCACTGCGGTTACAATGAACATAATGGCGATCGGAACGATGGCCTGTACGTTGAATACCAGATGAATATCAGACAGCTTGCCAAAGCCGATAAAGCTCGGAATAGCAAACCATGCAGCATTTTTCACCTGATCAAAGTTGACAACCCATGCATAGGTAAAGGTATCGCCGTCTGCATTGATGCCGGTGTTCGGCAGAACCAGCGTCAGGATGATGGCAACGACATAACCGGCGAGAATGCCAATCAGGATGGAAGAGGTGCTGAGCAACCCCCTTGGGTTGGTAAAATGCTTGAGAATCAGAATGACAACCAGAACCAGCAGGCCAAGGCCAATGTTGATAATAGAACCATAGTCCGGCGTCGTTGCGCTGTTGCCGCCACAGAGATAATTGATACCAACCGGAATCAGAGATAGGCCAATTGCCATAACAACACAGCCGGTGACTACAGGTGGGAAAAAGCGGCGCAGCGGCTTGAGACAAAAGCCCAATACGCCTTCAAAGATACCGCTGACAAGACAAGCGCCCATGATAGCGCCATAGGTCAGCACACCTGCGCCCATTGTAGCAGCAATGCTCTGGAAGACACCGAGAAAGCCGGAAGAGGTACCCATAACGATCGGCACCTTACCGCCACATGGGCCAATGGAAAACATCTGCACCAGTGTGACAATACCGGCAATCAGCATCGCATTTTGCAGCAGAGCAGTACGCAGTTCACCATACCCGGCATCTGCGGTTAACCCACATGCGCCCATGATAATAATAAGCGGAGTCAGGTTGCCGATGAACATAGCCATAACATGCTGCAAACCGAGTGGAATTGCCTGCTTCAGCGGAATTTTACCATAAAAGCTATATGGCGTTCCTGTCTGTGCAGGTTTGGTGTCTTTGCTCATAAAAATCGCTCCTTTTCTTTTGTGATTTCCTTTCGGCGGTGGCGGAGAAGTTCACCATAAGAGATCCAGAACCAGCCGGAAGGGAAATGTGACTACTGGAAATCATAAAAGAGTAGACAGTCACAGCAGATCGTTGCCGTGCGCTACTCTCCATTGACAGATTTCTACAGATTTTGTATGTACCATACAGATTAACATAGCTACAATAGAATGTCAATCAGCGGAAAATATGAAAATATTGAACCCTTTTTCCTATTGCTGTTGCAGGCATAACAAAAGCTCCTTTCCAACAAAGGAAAAGAGCCTTTCATTCCTGTTAATTTGCATTGTTTACAATGTAATAATAATCAACAACCTCTGCAAGTACAGACAACGGGCACTGGACAATACCAACGGTATCTGTTTGGGTGATATATTCCCGACGTACATTGTTTGCAGTCCACTTTCCATCATAGGAATAGCTGTCCACAATCGTAGCGGTAGAGTCGGTAACACGCAGGAGGCATAGGAAGTGGCCTCCTGAAGACAAAAGCTGGCTGTATTGACTGCTTTTTACTGTACCGCTTGTATGGATCACGGCCATGGCGCCCGACTGTACGGCGGAAAAAGCAGTATCATCATTGCTTGTGTACTGATAGGTAAAGCCGCCAAATTGCTGCTGTACAGCGCCCAGAAGTGTGCTAATATTGGTTCCACCATTATATCGCGCCCCGGAATCGACAGCGATCTGTGCAATTTGTGGGATACTTGTATTCCAGCCGAGTAAATTGTTGCCGAGATTGCAGACACTGGATGGGCCGCAGCCGCCGCTTGCAATGGTTGCACCCTTTGGAAGTCCCGATGGTGTCGTATAAGGGATATCGCGATATTGCAGCTGCTGCTCTGCAAAGCAGCGAACGGTACCGCAAATACCGGTATTGTTATATCGGCTGAATATCTGCTGTCCGTTTACCGTATAGTACGCGCACACAGTGTAATAATACACGACACCGGCTACTGCTGTGGTGTCCGTGTAGCTGGCGGTATTGGCGCCATAAAGGGTAGTCAGCGGAATCCAGTCCTCGGAACTGGCCGCTCTGCGATAGACCGTATAGCCTTCGGAACCATTGGATGGGTACCATGTTACCGTCATACGGTCATATGCGTCTGACATCACTGCATTGAGCTGTGGTGCGGTCACATTTGAGGTAAAGGTTGCTTGGGTTACAAGATAATGATATAAGAAGGTGACAATCTGGGCTCTGGTACAAATATTGTTCGGGGAAAAAGCATTGTCTCCGGTGCCGCTTGTGACACAGTGTTCTGTTGCCCACTGGACAGCGTCATAATAATATTTTGATTGGCTGATATCATAAAAATAGGAGGCTTCATTTCCGCTGATAGAAGAACTCTCTTTTGTATAAGCCGGACAGCCTGCTGCTCGCCAAAGGAAGGTTACGGCCTGAGAACGGGTACAGCTTTTTTCCGGTGAAAAAGTTGTTTCGGTTGTACCTGCGGTAATTCCTTTCTGTACCGCCCACTGTACCGCCTGATAATAATATGCGTTTGGGCTGACATCTGTAAATTTTGTGGATATAGAACCGGGATTCGGGCTGCCACAGGAATTCCATAAAAAGGTTACGATCTGCGCTCTGGTACAAACGTTGTTCGGTGAGAAGGTGGTATCAGAGGTACCTGAGGTGATACCTTTTTCCGCTGCCCATACAACAGATTCGTAATAATATTTATCGGAATCGACATCGATAAAACGGTTTTCGGACTGTGGAATGTAGGATTCTTTGGTATCCGCTTCGGAATCGCTGTCATATGTAGTGTCATCGGATATGGGTTCAGTCTGTGTCATTTCATCCGGTGTAGTTTCATCCGGCGTAGTTTCCGATTGAGTTATTTCAACCGATTGTATTTCCTCGACAACAGACTGCTGTGCTTCATCCAATTCTGTGGCATATGCAGCAGGAACTGCCGCAATAGCCTGAAAGGATAAAGTTAATGTGAGTAACAAAATGGTGATTTTTTTCAATTTCATGAGACAAATGCTGTTTTTGAGCGCAATTGTGCGCGATTCTCCTCCCTTTTAGAATACACGATTGTATTCATAATATAACAAAAAAGTGTATTTGTCAAATTGAAGGAAACATATAGGGACTTTTCAGACTATTTTGTGCAGAAAAAAGCTTTTTTTGTGACGATTTCTTTGCAGTTCCAGGTAAATAAAATCACCCGATTTCAAGCGGAAATCGGGTGAAAATTTTGTGGTGGAGACGAGGGGAGTCGAACCCCTGTCCGAAGGCACTTCCTCAAGGACCTCTCCGGGCGCAGTCATTTTATTGAAATTCCCGCTGCTGCACGCCAAATGACAGGCTTACAGGGTTGGTAGCTTCATCATGCATGGGCAGGGCAAAGCTTACCTGCCGCACGTTCACCGCTAAATGACGCTCTGTCCCGAGCCGCGATACTCTCAGGCAGAACGGGCCGGCCTAATTAGGCAGCCTGTAAAGAATAATTTTTGTCGTTTAATATTTAGACAGTTGAGGCTTTTAACGCAGCGTCCTCACTGCGGCCCGCTATCCCGGATTCCACGCCCCCGTCGAAACCGGTACGTCCCCATAGTATTCGATGAAACGAAAAACTGTTTACCGACGGGATTTCATTGCGCGTTCGATTTCACGCTGTGCATCCCGCTTTGCAGCGGTATCCCGTTTATCATACAGCTTTTTACCCTTGCAAAGGCCAAGCTCGACTTTGACACGTGCATTTTTGAAATATAAGGAAAGCGGGATCAGGGAATAGCCTTCCTGTCTGGTTTTGCCAAACAGCGTCATAATTTCCTTTTTATGCATCAACAGCTTGCGTTCCCGTAATGGGTCTTTATTAAAGATATTTCCCATTTCATAGGGGCTGATATGCATTCCTTTGACGAAAATTTCTCCATCACGGAAAATACAGTAAGAATCCTTTAAGCTTACAGTGCCCTGACGGATGGATTTTACTTCTGTTCCAAATAATTCAATACCACATTCATAAGCCTGCTCGACAAAATAATCGTGTCTGGCTTTTTTATTGGCGGTGATTTGCTTGGTGCCTTTTTTATTTACAGCCATGACTCCAATCATCCTTTCGTTTCAGTACCTTATATCATATCCGTGGCAATCAGGAAAGTCAAGTGGAAAATGCTGTTTTTTCTGGTATATGATGAAAAAGAATAAAACAAAAAACTATAAAAAGCAAAAAATGAAAAGTTTTTTGACATAAATAACAAGAGAATTGTTTTGGAAAGTCTTGTACTTATTGCAGAAACAATTTATAATAAAATAAGCTCTATCACAACATACAGGACCAAAAGAGAAAAATATTTTGTATGGTTAGGGAAGGAAATGGAGGGCTAATGATTATGAAAATACTGGTACTAGGGTCAATTAATATTGATCATAGCTATTTTGTCAAGCATATTACGACAACAAAGGAGACACAGGCGTCTTCCCGGATGGAAAGACTACCGGGCGGTTCCGGTTTGAATCGGGCTGTTGCGTTGACGCGTGCCGGGATGGATGTCCGGATGGCAGGTATGGTTGGATCCGATGGCGTGGAACTGTTAGAAAAGCTTCAGCAGGATGGTATTGATACTTCGCTGGTCCGTGTGCTGGAGGAAGACTATACCGGGCATGCTGTTATTCAGGTAGATGAAGTGGGGCAGAACGCAATCCTATTGTATGGTGGCGCAAACCATAGGGTTAATGAAGCATATATCGACGAAATGCTGGAGGGATATGGCAAGGACGATGTTCTGATTATACAGAATCAGGTTTCCTGTCTGCAATATACCATTGACCGTGCGTATGAAAAGGGCATGTATATTGTATTGAATCCATCTCCATGTACGCAGGAGATGATGCAAGGTGATTTGACAAAGGTTTCTCTGTTCTGTATGAATAGAACGGAGGGGCGTTTTATCACAAGCTATGTACAGCCGGGAGATATCCTTATCCATATGGAAGAGATGTATCCGGACAGTGAATTCTTGCTTACCCTTGGTTCGCAGGGAGCTTTCTTTAAGAATAAGAATGGACAAAGCTATCAACCGGCACAAAAGGTTTCTGTGATTGATACGACATCTGCTGGTGATGTTTTTGAGAGTTATTTCCTTACGGCATATCTTCAGGGAAAACACCCGACAGAAGCGTTAAAGCTTGCAACATGTGCAGCAGGACTGGCAATTGCACATCCTGGCGCAGCATATTTCTCTGCGCCAAATCTGGAGCAGGTGCACCGGTTCATGGAAAATCCGAAAGGCTGTGCCGATATTTAATGCCCCAAAGATCGACAGAAAATGCATGATAGCTGCTGTAAAATTGCAAAAAAGACAGGAAGACTTTGAAACTGTCTTGCAGGATGCAGGCTGGTATGGTATACTGAGATGTAAAGCCAGTGCAGTAAGAGCTGCATGTTAATTAGGGAGAATAACAGGAAATGAAACAGTTGACGGAGCACATTGTGCTGCTCACGAAAAAGATAACGGTACAGGCCCAATTTTACGGGTTTGCAGAGTAAGGGGGAGCTAATATGGAGACGACTGACATTTTGGTTGTCGGTACCGGTGCTGCCGGATTGTTTAATGCATTACAGCTGCCCGAAAAATATCAGGTTCTCGTGATTACCAAGGATAAAGCAGATCAGGCAGATTCCTTCCTTGCACAGGGTGGAATGTGCATGATGCTTGATGATGATGATTACGACAGCTATTTTGAAGATACCATGAAGGCTGGGCATTATGAAAATAATAAACAGTCTGTCGATATTATGATTCGTTCCTCGCAGAAAATTGCACAGGAGCTGGTGGATTACGGCGTTGATTTTGAGCGTGATGCAGACGGTAATTTTGTTTTTACCCGTGAAGGCGCACATTCGGAAAAGCGCATTCTATTTCATGAGGATCTGACTGGTCAGGAAATTACCAGTAAGCTGCTTGCGCGTGCGCAGGAACGTCCGAATATTACCATTCGGGAGTATACAACGCTGGTTGATATTCTGTGCGATGACGAAAATAACTGTTGCGGTGCGATTCTGCGGGATCCGGAAGGAAAGCTGTATGCAGTCCATGCTCGTGCGGTTGTTTTGGCAACCGGAGGTCTGGGCGGCTTGTTCCGATTCTCTACCAATTTCCCGCATATTACAGGTGATGCGCTTGCCATTGCAATGCGTCATAATATTGAGGTAGAGCATATTAATTATATTCAGATTCATCCGACAACATTGTATTCTACGAAGCCGGGACGTAGTTTTCTGATTTCGGAATCTGTCCGTGGCGAAGGCGCTTATCTGTATAACAAAGCCGGGGAACGATTTGTCAACGAGCTGCTGCCGCGTGATGTGGTATCACAGGAAATCTGCAAGCAGATGAAGATTGACGGACGTCCGTATGTTGAGCTTTCGATTGCGCATCTGGATGCAGACTTTATTAAAAAACGTTTCCCGAATATTTACAGGCAGTGTCTGGAGGCGGGCTATGATATGACCAGAGAAGCGATTCCGGTCACACCGGGCCAGCATTACTTTATGGGCGGTATCAAGGTTGATTCTGACAGCAAGACCTCGATGAACAGTCTGTATGCAGTTGGTGAAACCAGCTGTAATGGCGTACATGGCAAAAACCGTCTGGCAAGTAATTCCCTACTGGAAAGCCTTGTTTTTGCGGAACGTGCCGCAGATCATATTTCAAAAACTGTTTCTGTAGATGAACCGTTGCCGGAAAAAGAAATTACATTTGATGCTGCTGAATATGCTGATATTGATGCAAAGAACCGGGCAGCTGTTTTGGAAGAAATTAAGCGAAAGGATGAAGAATTTTATGAGCAGTGGCTCCACTATGATTCTTAATATGGACCCGTCCATTATGAACGCGCTGCGTGAGGACGTTACGAGTGAGGATGTCAGCACCAATGCCATTATGCGGGAACCGCAGCAGGGAAAGGCAGAGCTGATTTGCAAACAGGACGGCATCATCTGCGGTCTGGATGTGTTCGCACGTGTGTTTGAGATTCTGGAAAAGGAAGCTCATTTTGAAACCACCTACAAAGATGGCGATGAAGTCAAGAAGGGTGACCTGATCGGCATTATTTATGCAGATATCCGCACGCTGCTCACTGGCGAGCGCACGGCTTTGAATTACTTACAACGCATGAGCGGCATTGCTACCAATACCAATAAAATGGTAAAGATTCTGGAAGGCAAGCATACCAGGCTGCTGGATACCCGTAAGACCACACCGGGTCTGCGTATTTTTGAAAAATATGCAGTACGCTGTGGCGGCGCTACCAACCATCGGTATAACCTGTCTGACTGTGTTATGATGAAGGATAATCACATCTGTGCTGCCGGCTCGATCACCAAGGCTGTACAGATGGCACGCGATTATGTTTCCTTTGTCACCCAGATCGAGGTAGAATGCGAGACACTGGAGCAGGTAGCGGAAGCTGCGGAATGTGGTGCAGATGTTATCATGCTGGATAACATGGATAACGAAACCATGCGCGAGGCCGTCAAGATTATCAACGGTCGTGCGAAGACGGAATGCTCCGGCAACGTCACCGCAGAGCGTCTGCTGGAAATTGCAGAGATCGGCGTTGATTTTGTATCATCCGGTGCGCTGACCTATGCGTCTCCGGCAATGGACGTTTCCCTCAAGAATCTGTCCGCTATCTAAGTTGCTATAACGGAAAATGTTAAAAAAGCGTCTGTTTCATGAGAAGTAGGCGCTTTTCTCATTGACATCAAGGGAGCTGATATTTTGTCTGTTTTTATTCGATCATAGCATTTGAGGATGATATGACAGCTTGACTCCCTTCGTCACGGCTTGCGCCGTGCCACCTCCCTCGAAGAGGGAGGCTTTGATGCAGATGCGTTACATTGACTGGAGAGAATTTTGTTGCTTCGCTTTACATGATTATACATCGGAAAATCGAATACCTGCATTTTTAGATAAAAGTTATCTAAAGAAAAACACCTGCTGGGAAGCAGGCATTTTTTCTTATGAAAATGTTATGGTAATCGCAAAGCCGGTATCGCAATCGGAATTGCGGAAGTCAAGGCTTTGGGAAGAAATCCCTGCTGCATTTTTGCCATAAGTGCACCAAAGTGGAATTTCCTCTCCGGCAACAATTGGCTGTTCATTGCCAAATCCCACTGTGCTTGTGATCTCGCTTGCATTGAATGCATCCCAATGCTCTTGTGCAATAGAATACGTGCTCGTATAGGAGACACCATCTTCGGAAATGATTGCATCGATGCGGTCATCAATCCAGCGGAGTATCATCTGGTAGCTTCCGACATCCATGTCAGACAATTCCAGAATCGGTTCAGGATCATTCCATGTACCATCTTCACAGCACCGCATGGCTATCACGGCGTGTGTGATAGATTTATCTGTGGTGAAATCAAAAAATTTGGTATCAGGATCAAGAGGTTGCAGAACCGACTGAACCTCCTCGGGAAATTCGATGGGTTTGATGGTAGGACCTGCCTGTTTTGTGCCACAGCTGCAAAGTATCAGCAGCATACAAAAAGAAAGTATGATATAAAAAGATTTATATTTCCATTTCATTGGACTCAGTCCTTCCTATTATGTTACATATAGTATAACATACTGGGAAAAGACAAGCCACTACAGAATGGTAACAGTCGGCAGGAGAAGCTTATTTGCTTTTCTTTGCAAACAGTTCTTTGATTCCGAGAATTAACAAAAGTATGCCGAAGAATCTCCGGAGCCAGTCCATCGGAATGGCTCCGGCGGCAAGCGAGGCCAGCGGGGAAGTTATGCATCCGGCAATTGTACACCATAACGTGACTTGCTTGTCCACCAGATGATGCCGGATGTGCGAAACCAGTGCGGCAGGTGCACAGCACAGGAAATATAACAGATTGATTCCAGCGGCAGTGTATTGCGCGACATGTTCCATCATGGTTAGCCATAGGATGAGCAGCGAACCGCCGCCAATCCCAAAGCCGGATAAAACGCCGGTAACGGCTCCAACAACAAAGCTTATCATAACAGCAGCACCGCCCGGATTCCGCCCCATAACAGTAGCAGCGCAAATGCTTTGCGCAGCAAGGGAACAGACACCTTGGAAAAGAAAAATCCGGATAATACCCCGCCGACAGCTCCGCCGAGCAGATACGGCATAGCGGAAGAAAGCTCAATGCCGCCCTTCCAGAAATAAATGATTGCGCTGACGGCGGAAAGCGGGAAAATAACAGCGACAGAAGTTGCAAAAGCATTTTTCTGCTGCATACCGAGCCAGCCGGTAAACAATGGAACGAGGAATAGGCCGCCGCCCGAACCGAAAAAGCCGTTTGCAGCGCCGGCGCAGGCGCCGATCACAAGATATTTTGTACGCTCTGTCATGGGAAAACCCCCCTTTTTACAGACATAAGAAAAGCACGCCCTGACATATAGGCGTGCTTTTATCGTAAACAGAAAAGAGAGTTTTTATACAGAGAGGTAATATTTAAAAATGAGGGGAGAGATTAGCCTGCACACTCACAGGACAGGATACGGGACTTGCCACGCACAACATCACCGCAATTTACACTGACATCAGCAGTCGGCAGGTTGGTAACGATGCAGGAAACATCAACAAAACCACCCTGGGCATGGATATCGTTAACATTGCAGGTGAACAGCGGGGAACCTGCCTTAACCGTTTCGCCAGTTTTGACACACATGGTAAAATCAGCATTTGCAGCTTCGATATTCGCACCCAGCATCAGCTCCAGATTATGAACGGAATCAAGCAGTGTCACAATATGGGAGTTTTCACAAGCACGGCTCACAATACCATCGCACGGGGCAACCACTGTATTCTCAGCCGGGAAAATAGAAACGCCTTCGCCCAGAACTTTTTCGCCAAAAAGATCCGTGTGGAACGCTTCGATAGGAACACATTTGCCGGTAACCGGCGCCATGAAATTATAGGTAGCAGTAGTCATAATCAATCTTCTCCTTCAGAAGAAAACAAAAATAAATTATGGAAGTCATCTTCCATGCACCTCTTTGGTGCAAGAAAAAGTTTCTCACAATTTACCTATCAATTCAATAGGCAGATTTCACAAGGAAAAAGAAATTATATGAATTGCACATGTATAGAATTGCAGCGTTGGTTATATCTTACAAAATGGTAACAGAAACATGATTGTTATGGCCAAAGAAATGCGGATAAAATTGTGCAAAACAGCAAAGAAAACCCTTCCCCATCTCCTGCGGAGAGGGAAAGGGAAAATCCATCTGTTCAGGTGAAAAAAGGATGGCCGATGCTTTTATTTTGTTGCCAACTCACCAGTAGCCTGCGCAGTCAGATAAGCGGTAATAAAGCCGTCGATATCGCCATCCATAACAGCTTCAATGTTGCTGTTTTCAAATGCAGTACGAGTATCCTTTGCCAGTGTATACGGCATGAAGACATAGGAGCGGATCTGGCTGCCCCATTCGATCTTTTTCTGGTCACCCTTGATGTCGGAAATCTTATCCAGATGTTCCCGTTCCTTGATTTCAACCAGCTTTGCACGCAGCATTTTCATACAGTTGTCACGGTTCTGGAACTGGCTTCGCTCTGTCTGGCAGCTGACAACAATGCCGGTTGGCTTGTGGGTCAGACGGACTGCGGACGAGGTTTTGTTGATATGCTGACCGCCTGCACCAGAGGAACGGTAAACCTGCATGTCAATATCCTCCGGGCGGATATCAACCTCGGTGTCATCATCAATTTCCGGCATAACCTCAACAGCAGAGAAGGAGGTGTGGCGGCGTCCGGAGGAATCAAACGGGGAAATACGCACCAGACGATGTACGCCGGATTCACTTTTGAGAAAGCCGTATGCATTCTCGCCTTCAATCAGAATGGATGCGGATTTCAGACCAGCGTCATCGCCCTCCAGATAGTCCAGAATCTTGTAGGTGAAGCCATGGCGTTCTGTCCAACGGGTATACATGCGATACAGCATTTCGCACCAGTCCTGCGCTTCCGTTCCACCTGCACCGGCGTGGAACGACAGGATGGCGTTGTTTGCATCATATTCACCCAGCAGCAGGGTTGCCAGCTTGCGGCGTTCCAGATCATCCTGTAGTGCGGCAAAGCCTTCCTTCAACTCATCCAGCATGGAATCGTCTTCCATTTCCAGCGCGAGATCACACAGCGTCAGTAGATCTTCCTGCTGGGAGCAAAGATGCTGATAGCCTTCAAGCTTATCCTTGAGGGCCTTGGTGCGCTGGAGGATTTTTTGGGATTTTTCCATGTCATCCCAGAAGCCCGGCTCACTGGCACGGTTTTCCAGCTCTTCCACTTCTTCGGCAGTATGCTCCAGATCATATGCCTGACCAAGCTCATCGATGGCTGGCTGTAAGCCATTTAGCTTCTGTTTGTATTCTTCAAATTCAATGAGTGCCAAAACTAAACTCTCCTATTACATACAAATATTACAATACAAAAATTACGGCAATACGGAAAGATAACAGGAAATTCCTCTGCACGGCTCCCTCTCATGAAAGAACTGCCCGCGCCGGCAGAGCGGGGTGAGGGAGACTGAATGATCTGTCCTGTAAAAACTTCATACTGCCCTGATTTTATGTCTTCTTAACATAATATTATAGTAAAATAGACTGTGGAAGTAAAGTTTTTTTTGTATTAGCTCGGAAAATACAGTGAATTAACAAAAAATTGGTTTTTATTGCAATTGATTTGTGCTATAATGCAAGATGAATGACCAGATAAAGTGTGCAGAGACAAACTTTTTTTGCATTCTTTAGGTTAAATGTTAGAGAGGATCTTTTTTTCATGGGTTTTTTAGAGAAAATTTTTGGCACGCATAGTGACCATGAGCTTAAGCGCATCCGTCCGATTGCGGACAAGGTAGATGCGCTTGAGGAAGAATACAAAAAGCTCACAGACGCAGAGCTGCGGGCCAAAACAGATGAATTCAGAAAGCGGTATCAGGAAGGGGAATCTCTGGATGACCTTCTGCCGGAGGCGTTTGCAACCATACGTGAGGCTGCATGGCGCGTTTTGGGCTTACGGCATTATCGGGTACAGATTATCGGCGGCATTGTCCTGCATCAGGGCCGTATCGCGGAAATGAAGACCGGTGAAGGCAAGACGCTGGTAGCAACCTTACCGGCGTATTTGAATGCTATTGCCGGAAAGGGCGTACATATCGTAACTGTTAATGACTATCTGGCAAAACGAGACAGTGAATGGATGGGCAAGGTTTACCGCTTCCTCGGTATGACGGTTGGCCTTGTCATTCATGAGGTTCCGCCGGATCAGCGTAAGGGCATGTATCAGGCGGATATTACCTATGGTACGAACAATGAGTTCGGCTTTGACTATCTGCGTGATAACATGGCAACCTATAAGCAGAACATGGTACAGCGCGGACATGCGTTTGCCATCGTCGATGAGGTTGACTCCATTCTGATCGATGAAGCACGTACCCCGCTGATTATTTCCGGACGCGGCGATAAATCTACAGATTTGTATCAGCGTGCCGAAAGCTTTGTCAGCCGCCTGAAGTGTTATCGCATTAAGGAAACGGATGACAAGCTGGATCTGGAAGAGGAAGGGGAACGCCTGCGCCTGGAAGAAGAGGAGCGCAGGGCGAATCCATCCAAGGCAAAGCCCCTCACCGATGAAGACCGTCAGATTTTGGCACAGATCAATGCGGACTATGTTGTCGATGAAAAGGCCAAGACTGCTGTGCTGTCTGTGGGTGGTCAGAAGAAGGCGGAGCAGTATTTCAATATTGCCAATCTGGCAGATCCGGAAAATGCAACGCTGGCGCATCATATCAATCAGGCGCTGCGTGCGCATGGCATTATGAAGCGCGATGTCGATTATGTTATCCGTGACAATGAAATCATCATTGTTGATGAAAATACTGGCCGTCTGATGTTTGGACGCCGTTACAATGAAGGTCTGCATCAGGCAATCGAAGCCAAGGAACATGTACAGGTACAGCGCGAGAGCAAGACGCTGGCTACGATTACGTTCCAGAATTACTTCCGTATGTATGGCAAGCTGTCCGGCATGACCGGTACGGCATTGACGGAGGAAGATGAATTCCGTGAAATCTATAAGCTGGATGTCATTGAGATTCCAACCAATAAGCCGATAGCACGTATTGACAATGCCGATGCGGTATATCGCTCCGAGGAAGGCAAATTCCGTGCAGTAATCCGGAAGATCAAGGAATGCAATGCAAAAGGACAGCCGATTCTGGTTGGTACGGTTTCCATCGAAAAGAGTGAAACGTTGTCCAGGCTGTTAAAGAAGGAAGGCATTTCGCATAATGTCCTGAACGCGAAATTCCATGAGCAGGAAGCAGAAATTGTCGCACAGGCAGGACGCTATGGTGCGGTGACGATTGCAACCAACATGGCAGGACGTGGTACCGATATCGTGCTGGGCGGCAATGCGGAAAATATGGCGGTTGCAGCGCTGCGTAAGGCGGGCTTTGATGAAATCATCATTGCAGAAGCAACCGGTTATGCCGAGACGGATAACGAGGACATTCTCAAAGCAAGAGCGGAATTCCAGCGCCATTATCAGGAATTTAAAAAGCAGACGGATGCCGAGGGCGAACGTGTCCGTGAGGCGGGCGGCCTGTATATTCTTGGCACGGAACGGCATGAATCCAGACGTATTGATAACCAGCTGCGCGGACGATCCGGACGTCAGGGTGACCCGGGCGAGTCCAGCTTCTATATCTCGATGGAGGATGACCTGATGCGCCTGTTCGGCACCGAACGCGTGATGGGTATGTTGGATAAGATGGGGATGGATGACGACACACCCATCGATCAGAAAATGCTGTCCGGTGCAATTGAAAGCGCGCAGAAGAAGGTGGAGTCCCGCAACTTCCAGATTCGTAAGAATGTCCTGCAATATGATGACGTGCTGAATACCCAGCGTGAGGTTATTTACAAGCAGCGTCAGGATGTACTGGATGGACAGGATCTGCATGAATCGATCCTCAGTATGGTTGACAGTGTCATTGAGACAACAGTGCACGGTGTACTGGGTGAAAAGCCATATGTAGAGGCGGAGGATATTGAATCAATCAAACGTCATTTCCTCGGGCTGTTCCTGAAACCGGAGGATTTGCAGTTTACCAATGAAGAGCTAAATGATCTGATGCCGGAGGCGCTGACCAATGAAATTTGTGACCTCGCTCACGGAGTTTACGCGGCAAAGGAACAGGAAATTACGCCGGATATTATGCGTGAGCTGGAGCGTGTTGTCCTGCTGCGCAATGTAGATGAAAAGTGGATGGAGCACATTGATGCGATGACCGAGCTGAGAAACGGCGTCCGCCTGCGCGCCTATGCGCAGCATGACCCGGTTGTGGAATACAAGCGCGAGGGCTCGGATATGTATGATCAGATGATTGCCATGATCCGGGAGGATACGGTCCGCATGATGTATTTGGCACGTATCCGCGTCAAGGAGCCGCCAAAGCGTGAAAAGGTAGCAGAGGAAACCGGAACCTCCGGCGATGAAACTGTAAAAAAGACCCCGCAGAAAGCTGTGAAGAAGCCGGGACGCAATGATCCGTGCCCGTGCGGAAGCGGCAAAAAATATAAAAAATGCTGCGGGCGCAATGCATAAAGGGTAAGGCGCATATCTCTCATGAAAAATAAGCTATATTTGATATGGATTCTGTTGGTGGGCGTGTGTGGCGGTGTCCTGCGCGGGATGAGCCTGTTGTTCGGCTATGAAGCGGAAAGCGGCCTGCCTGTGGCAGGCTATCTGCCGGCAACTATCCTGATGGCGCTTACCATTGTTGTCGTGCTGTCAGCAGCGCTGGCTGGGAAGCTCGGTTTTGCAAAGCGCAGCAGTTGGAGCTTTGAGCAGATGTACTGCGGTATGCCTAGCGGAGTTCGTGTTATCTGTGCGTTCTTCGGTATTTGCACAGCGATCTTATGTGGTATTGGATTGCTCCGAGTCCCGGAGCAGTGCGTAGAACAGGCAACGGTATATGGCGATACGATTCTGATGCCGGGCACACTGATTGCATCGGCAACTGCTGTGATGTGGGTTCTGGGTATGGTATCGGGAATCTGCATGCTGCTGCTGGCCCTGCGGCAGGGTGCAGACAAGCAGGCGGTCAAATCCACTGGATTGTTTGTTACCATTCCGATATTCTGGTGCTGTCTGGATTTGATTATGGTCTACCATGAAAACAGCGGCAATCCGGTGTTGTCAGATTACAGCTATCTGTTGCTGATGATTATTGCAATCATGACCGCATTTTACAGCATGGGCAGCTTCTTGTATTCGGCAAAAGGGGCAGCGGCCCGATGGGTTGCATCGGCTGGCATCGCTGTGTATCTGGCGTTTGTCAATACAGGCGGTGCGCTCATCTGGATGTTTCGGTCTAATACAGACCTGAGTATGACGCAATGGCTGGGAACGGGTGGCGCTCTGCGGATTTATATTGCTGTATTCGTCGGGCTTTATCTGTTATTGCAGCTTACAGGCACGATGCGGAAATCAAAGGATTAAAAACAAAACAGCATTTCGGTAAAGGAAACCGAAATGCTGTTTTTTTACATACAATACAGAAGTGAAAGCATGACACGATGCTGTATTACAGCAATCCCAGATAGTTCGTTGGAAAAAGATACTGGGGGAGGGGATCGCCGGTCTGCACGGCATCATAGCACGCCTCCATAAGCTGGGTGGCGGGGCGCTGTGCCTGCTCAAGAATCTGGAAATAATCCGTATCACGATGCAAGCGCGGTGTTGCAGCGTCAATCCATGGCTGGTGGCTCATATTGACGCAGTCGGTGTCCAGTGGATGAATCGGACGGATCAGGCTGGAAACAAAGCCGGAAGAGCCGATATGGCGTTCGATCCAGCTGACAGTGGAATGCCTTCGCCCACTGCGGTCATGCAGCAGATGTTGGATGTGCAGCATAGAACGCATGGAGGATTTGATTGCCTTGGGCGGGATACGTGTTCCATAGACGGTCCAGATGCTATTGGACAGCATGGCACCGATGGTATTGGCTGTTTTATTGTCGATGGATAGCAGCATATAGGATTGGAAATACGCAGGATTGCCGGAATGAGCAGCTGCAATCAGTGCGCGATCCAGCTCGGATTCACATAGATTATGCTGTGCATCATAGGATAGCTGCGGATACAGCGGGTCAATCCGGTGATTGGCGATATAGGTGACAAACGGATGCGCTAACCGGTCAAGTGTATAGTGACAGCAGAAGCCCAACAGATAGGCAGAGGACTCTGGTGTATTCATATGGGCGCATTCCGAAACCATTGCGGAAAACATGCGGGAAACCCGTTCGTTGTGAATCCTGTGCCCCGTGCGGGAAACACTGTTTTCATATAATGGCTGATGGTAAAATAGGATGTCCGGTCCCTGTGCGCCCCAACGGAAAGCAAGCGGAGCAGCAGCGGCCGCGTTTGCCAGATAGGGCTGCGCCTGTTTTAAGGCGGATTCGGCAAACAGATGATGAGAGACAAGCGCAGGCATGATTTTTGCGATACCTCCGAATAACAGTACATCCGAGATCATGCGGATGATTTTGTAATTGATTTGTTACTATTATAAAATGATTTACACAAAATGTACACAATTTCACCTTCCAAAATTACAAGTAAAAAATTGTTGCAATTCTGTTACACTGACCACATTGGAGTGCTTGCAAGCGGCGGGGAACAGGTGTATACTATTAAAGTATGTGAAAAATCATGGGGCAGCAGACTGCCTCCCAACTGATAGATCAAAGGAGAGAACATCATGAAGCTTGGTATTGTCGGACTGCCAAATGTAGGCAAGAGCACACTGTTCAATGCCATTACAAATGCCGGTGCAGAATCAGCAAATTACCCGTTTTGTACCATTGACCCGAATGTCGGTATGGTAAGCGTGCCGGATGAGCGGCTGGATAAACTGACAGAAATGTATCAGCCGCCGAAGACCATTCCGGCAGTTGTTGAGTTTGTCGATATTGCAGGACTGGTGCGCGGCGCCTCCAAGGGTGAGGGCCTTGGCAACAAGTTCCTGTCCCATATCCGTGAGGTGGATGCAATTGTACACGTTGTACGCTGCTTCGATAACCCCAATATTGTCCATGTAGAGGGCAGTATTGATCCGGAACGTGATATTGAAACCATCAATCTGGAGCTGATCCTGTCGGATATGGAGCTGCTGGAGCGCCGGATTGAGCGGTCCAGGAAGCTGGCAAAGGGCGATAAGAAATATAACGAGGAAATTGCAGTCTTTGAACGCCTGCACGCCCATCTGGAGCAGGGTAAGACAGCGCGTACCTTTGCAGAGTTTGAGGAGCAGAAGGAACTGATTGACACCGTCGATCTGCTTTCCTCCAAACCGGTCATCTATGCTGCAAATGTGGATGAAAATGGCTTTACTGGTGATGAAACCGAAAATGAGCGTCTGGCAGCAGTGCGCCGTATTGCAGATGCAGAAGGCTCGATGGTGCTCCCAATCTGTGCCCAGATGGAGCAGGATATTGCAAGTCTGGAAGAGGATGAAAAGGAGCTATTCCTGTCCGAGCTGGGGCTGGAGGAATCTGGTTTGGACCGCCTGATCCGTGTATGCTATGACCTGCTGGGGCTCATGAGCTTCCTGACCGCGGGCCCGAAGGAGGTTCGTGCGTGGACAATTGAAAAGGGTACCAAGGCGCCGCAGGCTGCCGGCAAGATTCATACCGATTTCGAGCGCGGCTTTATCCGTGCGGAGGTTGTTTCCTATGATGACCTGATGGCATGCGGTACGATGACAGCAGCGAAGGAAAAGGGCCTTGTCCGTTCAGAGGGCAAGGAATATGTCATGCGTGACGGCGATATTGTTGTGTTCCGTTTCAACGTATAAGGACGAATCACAGCTTTTTTTGCAATGTTACCGAAAATGATATCAAATAGACACGGAATTGTTTCGATTTTGTAATTGTATTTTTTCTCGTCATGCACTATGATAATACTATTGGTTCAGTAGGAAACTGCTGGACGCAAAGAGATCGTTGCAAAGATGTTTTACAGAAAAAGCAGGAGGACATTGACTGCATGAAAGATACGAACAAGTCCGGGATCACACCGGAGGATAACGGCATAGAGGAATCGACGAAAGGATTTCCTGTCGTTACAGAAGAGGCAGAAGCTGATGCAGCAGCCTTTGAAATGAAGAAAAAGACAAAGGATGGCACATGGGTGGCAGCGACGCCGGTCAACATCAGTGGTGCAAGCCTGCATACGGACAGCAAACAGTCGAATGCTGCCGGAAAACCGGAGCAGGAGGAAGTACAGCCGGAGGCGTCAGAAGCTGCTGAGCCAGAGAATGTAGAAGCGCAGCAGGAGGCTGATGTGTCGGAAGAACAGCCGGAAACATCGGTGGAGGACGCTGACAGTCAGCCGCCGAAAAAGAAGAGCATGGCAAAGCGTGTGGCAGCAGTTGTTGCCGGTGTTGCTGTGGTTGCAGTCGTTGCGTTTAGCGTGTTTGTTTATACATATGGCAAGATTTATCCGGGTGTTACGGTGGCCGATGAGTATAAACTGAGCGGCATGACGCAGGATGAGGCGCAGGCATATATCGCAGGAGACGTGCAGAACGGTATTTTTGATAAAAGCATAGAGCTGACCGGCACAGATATGGTAGTTGCGCAGGATAAGACCTATCAGATCAAGCTTGCAGATGTGGCAGAGTCTGTAGACAGTGCGGCCTCTGCAGAGCAGGCATACAGAATGGGCCGTGAAGGCGGCTATTTCCAGCGTGTCAGCACAGTTCTTGGATGCATGTTCGGTGGGCGCAACATTTCTATGAATGCAACGCTCAAGGAAGGCGCTGTCGCAGCTGAGGTTGACAGCATTGCCGCAGATCTGGCGTATGATCCGATTCAGCCGAGCTGGGAGGTTGATAAGGAAAACAAGCAGCTCAAGGTTGATACCGGTACGCAAGGCGTTGGTTTTGATGTCGATCAGGTAAAGAAGGACATGACAGCGCAGGCAGAGAATGTTAATCTGGCGGCATACACGATTGACACCTATGCAGTCGATCAGGAAAAGCCGGATGCGGAAGCAATTGCAAGTGATGTCAATACTGACCCGAAGAATGCAACGGTTGATAAGGAAGACGGCAAGACCATCATCGAAGCTGTTGACGGCGTAAAGGTTGAACAGAGCGCGATTGCCTCTGCACTGGGCGATGCAACCGAGCAGAGCTACAGCATTCCGATTGAGCTGACCGAAGCTACCATCAAAAAGGCGGATTTGGAGCCGGTCCTGTTCCGCGATACGCTTGGTTCTACCACGACATATTATAACGGCGGTGTGGGTGGACGTACCACCAATGTACGTCTGGCAGCAAACTCGGTTGATGAAACCATTCTGAACCCGGGAGAGGAATTTTCCTATAATGATACCGTAGGTGAGCGTACTGCGGCACGCGGTTATCGTTCCGCAATCATCTACTCCGATGGCCAGGAGGTTGACGGTCTTGGCGGCGGCGTATGTCAGGTATCTTCTACCATTTATATGGCTGTTCTACGTGCCGATCTGGAGGTAACTGAACGTTATTGCCATCAGTTCCAGGTTTCCTATACACCGGTATCGCAGGATGCAGCGGTATACTGGGGCAGTAAGGACTTTAAGTTTGTTAACAATACCGATTATCCGGTTAAAATTGTGACAAGCGTAGGCGGTGGCTCTCTGTCTGTTTCCATTGTCGGCACCAAGACAGAGGAAAAGGAAATTTCCTTCTCCAGCAAGACCTATTACAGCGGACGCTATAAGCATGCAACGCTGTATAAAACTGTAACACAGAATGGTGAAACTACTACAACAAAGGAAAACAGCAGTTCTTATCTGCTGAAATAAGAAACAAAAACACAATAAAATACGTTTGACGGCAGTGCCGCACACAGGGGGAAAACGATGGGCAAGGATAATAAACAACAGCATGCAATCAATGTGGTTGGCAGCAAACTGGCTGCGAAACAGGATTTGATTGAAATGCTGTGGCCTACGCTGGGTGCGACACTGCTGTTTTTTGCTCCGTATTTCCTGCTTTCCACAGCAATGAGACTTGCATGCTATGGTACGGGAACAGAGCTTCTGGATGGATTGACACAGACGCAGCTGCTGAAATATCTGGCAGTATATGCTGCGGCGAACCTGCTGCTTGTTCAGCCGTTGTATTATGGTGTGATGCAGTTTTATGCGCTGCGGCGTGCTGGCGGTCATCCGCCAATCACAATGGTAACGATGTGCTTGTCTTCATGGAGACTGTACTTGAAATCAATCCGCATGGCGCTGGTGCTCCTGCTGTTTTCTGTGCTATGGCTGATTCCGGCTGCCGTCGTTTCTATTGCTGCTTATGCACTATATGTGTATGTGCTGACCACAAGCTTCGGCAAATTTCTGTTTCTTGAGATTGTCATCCTTTCCGCAGCAGCATATATCAGCATGATCCTGCAATATCATTGCGGCTATGCGCTGATGATGGAACAGCCGGGGCTGGGTTGCTGGAAAGCAGTTCGTACAGCAGCAAAGAAATTCAGGGGACATCAAGGCGAAGTATTCAGCCTGTTGGTCAGCTTTTTTTTCTGGATTGTGCTGACGATTGTGCTGGGTGGCTTTCTGATTGTTGTCTTATGCCCGTATTTTATGCTGGCGCTGTTCCATCTGTTTGATCGGATACGCGGTGTACGGATTAAATTGGCGGAAAAAACACCGGAAAATAAGTGAAAATACGGGCATAGCAGTGCAAAAAACTGCTGTGCTCGTTGTTTTTTCGTGGAAAACAGGGAAATTTTTCAAAATAACTTGATGTTTTGCCCTGTTTTGGTATATGATAAATAAACAAAGCTTGTATATGAAGGAGAGATTCCCATGGAGAAAAAACCATTTTATATAACAACCCCGATTTACTACCCGTCTGACAATCTGCATATCGGTCATTGCTACTGCACCGTAGCTACCGATACAATGGCGCGCTTCAAGCGCCTGAAGGGCCACGAGGTTATGTTTCTGACCGGCACGGACGAGCACGGACAGAAGATTGAGGATAAGGCAAAGGAAGCAGGCGTTACACCGAAGGAATTTGTTGACAAGATTGTCAGTGGTGTGCAGGACCTGTGGAAGCTCATGAATATCTCCCATGACCGTTTTATCCGTACCACGGACGATTACCATGTGGAAGCCGTACAGAAGATTTTTGAGCGCCTGAAAAATCAGGGCGATATCTATAAATCTGTATACAAGGGCAAGTATTGCAAGCCTTGTGAATCCTTCTGGACCGAAGCACAGCTGGTAGACGGCAAATGTCCGGACTGCGGACGCGAGGTTGCCGATGCAGAAGAGGAGGCATATTTCTTCCGCCTCACCAAATATGCTGACCGCATTATCAAGCTGTATGAAGAAAATCCGGACTGGCTGGAGCCGACATCCCGTGCCAATGAAATGCTGAATAATTTCATTAAACCGGGTCTGGAGGATACCTGTGTATCCCGTACCACCTTTAGCTGGGGCGTACCGGTGCTGTCTGATCCGAAGCATGTTGTATATGTATGGATTGATGCACTGACCAACTATATTACGGCGCTGGGCTATGAGAACGACAAGTATAATGACTTTGAAAAGTTCTGGCCGGCGGATGTACATTTCATTGGCAAGGAAATTGTGCGTTTCCATTCCATCCTGTGGCCGGCAATGCTGATGGCACTTGACCTGCCGCTGCCGAAGAAGGTGTATGGACATGGTTGGCTGCTGCTGGACGGCGGCAAGATGTCCAAATCCAAGGGAAATGTCGTTGACCCGGTATTCCTGTGTGAGCGTTACGGCGTGGATACACTGCGTTACTTCCTGATGCGCGAGTTCCCGTTTGGTTCTGATGGCGCATTCTCCAATGAAGCGCTGATTAACCGCATCAATGCAGACCTTGCAAACGATCTGGGTAACCTGGTTTCCCGTACCGTTTCCATGGTTGAGAAGTATTTTGACGGAACGCTGCCGACAGAGCAGACTGCTGACCCGATTGATGATGAGCTGGTTGCAATGGCATCCGGCCTGCGTGACCGCTATGACGAAATCATGGAGTCCTATGCATTCCAGGACGGCCTGATTGAAATCTTCAAGGTCATTTCCCGTGCCAATAAGTACATTGATGAAACTGCTCCATGGGTACTGGCAAAAGACGAGGCAAACAAGCCGCGTCTGGCGCGTGTGATGTATAATCTGCTGGAAACCATCCGCATTGCAGGTGTGCTGCTGACGCCGTTCATGCCGGATTCCTCTGAAAAAATCCGCGTACAGATTGGCGCTGCACAGGAGATTTATAACTGGGATGCTGTCGGCGTATATGGCACGCTTCCGGCTGACGTTACCGTATGCAAGGGTCCGGCGCTGTTCCCGCGCATCGACATGAACAAGGAAATTGCATTCCTGGAAGATCGCATGGCAAAACAGATCAAGGCTGCTGAAAAGGCTGCCAAGAAAGCGGAAAAGGCGGCAAAGAAGGCTGAGGAAAAGCCGGAAGGCGTTGCGATCGGCATCGAGGACTTTGCAAAGGTTGAACTGAAAACGGCAAAGGTACTTGCATGTGAGCCGGTTAAAAAGTCGGACAAGCTGCTGTGCTTACAGGTTGAAATCGGTGAGGAAAAGCGTCAGATCGTTTCCGGTATTGCACAGTATTACAAGCCGGAGGATATGATTGGCAAAACTGTCGTTGTGGTTGCCAACCTCAAGCCGGCAAAGCTGCGCGGCGTCGAGAGCCAGGGCATGATTCTGGCAGCGGATGTGCCGGACGGTATCAAAGTTGTCTTTGTTGACGGTATCCCATCTGGTTGCAAGATTCGCTAAAAGGTAAGTATCCGTCATACAGGATAGAGTAAAATAGGACAGCGGCTCATACAGAGCCGCTGTTTTTGCAAAAGGAAAGGAAATCATATGCTTTTTGATACTCATGCACATTATGATGATTCATGGTTTGATGCAGACCGGGACGCCCTGCTGTCCTCTATGCCACAAAATAATGTCGGATTGATTTTGAATCCGGGCTGTACGGTAGAAACCTCGGAAACCGCGATCCGGCTCGCGGAAGCTTATGATTTTATGTATGCCGCTGTCGGTATTCATCCGGAATACAGCATCGGCGTCACGGAACATGACATAGCTCGCATCAAGCAGCTGTCTGCTCATCCAAAGGTCAAAGCAATCGGTGAAATCGGGCTGGATTATTATTGGCTGAAGCGTTCGCCGGAAACGACACCGCCGAAGGACCGGCAGCAGGAGCTGCTGCGCGCACAGCTTGATGTGGCACGGGAAACCGGGTTGCCGGTTATCATCCATGACCGCGAAGCCCATGAGGACTGTTTCCATATTGTGAAGGATTATGCCGATTTGAAGGGTGTCTATCACTGCTATTCCGGCAGTTTGGAAATGGCAAAGGAAATCCTCAAGCTGGGCTGGAATCTGTCGTTTACCGGTGTGATTACCTATGGAAAGGCAAAGAAAGCACGCAGAATCATTGAGAACCTGCCGATTGATCGCATCATGATTGAAACCGACAGCCCATACCTGACACCGGAGCCGGAACGTCTTGCAAAAGGCAGAGTACGCAACAGCTCCCTGTTTGTCCACCGCGTTGCAGAACAGATTGCCGATTTTAAGGGCATGACGGTGGAAGAAGTGGAACGCATTACAACAGAGAATGGAAAGCGGTTCTTTGGGATTGCATGACATAAATATGGATGTAAAAAATGCCATCCGGCTTCGGATGGCATTTTGATTTTTGGAGAAAACTTATGCGTTGATTGCAGCAAATGCCTGTTCCAGATCCTCGATGATGTCGTCGAGATTTTCCAGACCGACAGACAAGCGTACCAGACCCGGTGTGATACCGCAGTCGATGAGCTGCTGATCGCTCAGCTGACGATGCGTTGAGGTTGCCGGATGCAGGATGCAGCTGTGGATGTCTGCCACGTGCACCTCAAGGGAAACCAGCTTGAGGCTGTCAATGAACTTTGCTGCGCGTTCCCGTCCGCCTGCAATGGAGAATGAAATGACGCCGCTGGTGCCGTTCGGCAGATATTTTTGGGTCAGTGGATAATACTTGTCAGACGGCAGGGCCGGGAAGTTGATGAACTCAACATCTTTTTGCTTTTCCAGATACTGCGCTACAGCAAGTCCGCTTGCACTGTGCTGGCGGATACGCAGCGGCAGGGTCTGCAAGCCGAGGTCAAGCAGGAATGCGCCCATCGGGGTCTGGCAGGTACCCAGATCGCGCATGAGCTGTACACGTGCCTTGGTGATGTATGCGGCCTCGCCGAACGCTTCGGTATAGCGCAGGCCATGATAGGATTCATCCGGCTCGGTCAGTCCCGGGAACTTGCCGGAAGCGCCCCAATCGAATTTACCGCTGTCAACAATGACACCGCCCATCTGGATGGCATGTCCATCCATGTACTTGGTGGTGGAATGTACGACGATATCTGCGCCAAAATCGAACGGACGGCACAGAATCGGTGTAGCAAAGGTGTTATCTACAATAAACGGAATACCGTTGCTGTGTGCCAGCTCAGCCATCTTGTCAAAATCCAGAACATGCAGCGCCGGGTTGGCAATGGTTTCGCCAAAGACAGCTCTGGTGTTCGGCTGGATTGCCTTTTGCAGCTCCTCCAGCGGCGCATCGCCGTCAACAAAGGTGACTTCAACACCCATTTTTTTCAGCGTAACACCGAACAGGTTGAAGGTGCCGCCGTAGACAGCAGAAGCACAGACAATGTGATCGCCTGTCTGTGCAATGTTGAGTACAGACAGCAGGGAGGCTGCCTGACCGGAGCTGGTGCACAGTGCACCGACACCGCCTTCGAGTGCAGCGATTTTCTTTTCCACGGCATCAACGGTAGGATTGCCCAGACGGGTATAGAATGCGTCCCCTGCGGTCAGGTCAAACAATGCGCCGACATGCTCGGTGGAATCAAATGTAAAGGTTGTCGATTGATAAATTGGCAGTGCACGTGCACCGCCATTGCCCGGCTCATAGCCGGCATGAATGCATAATGTTTCCGGTCTCATCATAAAACCTACCTTTCTACTAGGTAAAACGCTGTTTAAACGTAAAATTTTATACCAATACCGTACCATATGCGCAAATTACTGTCAAGTCAGAAATGATTGGGGACTTGCCACAAATACCGGAAAACGGTATAATGTATATAATGGGTATATATTGGAAAATTGTTAGGGAGGTTTTTGCAGTATGGAACAACAAAAGATCGACCGTATCAATACACTGGCAAAAAAGGCAAAGACAGAAGGTCTAACGCCGGAGGAAACCGCAGAGCAGAAGCAGCTGCGTGAGGAATATATTGCTGAATATCGTGCCAATTTGAAGGCGCAACTGGACAATACCGTTGTCATGGATCAAAACGGAAACAAACGCCCGCTCAGAAAGAAGCCATACAATGGGCTGCGGCGCAATTGAGATGAAAAGGCAATTTGGTCTGCCGGAAAGCATTACAGCTGTTCTGAATCGTTTGGAGAAGGCTGGCTATCCCAGCTATGTTGTAGGAGGCGCTGTACGCGACAGTCTGGCGGGCAGACAGCCGCATGACTACGATGTGTGTACAGCCGCGCTTCCACAGCAGGTGGAGGCGATTTTTGCCGATCAGCATGTGATTGAAACCGGATTGCAGCATGGGACTGTCACCGTTTTGTCGGAGGGACAACCCATCGAAGTGACAACCTTCCGGACAGAGGGGAACTATTCTGACGGCAGAAGGCCGGACACCGTACAGTTTGTCACGAATATTACAGATGATCTTGCACGGCGGGACTTTACTGTCAATGCAATGGCATACAGCCCGCAACGTGGTTTGTGCGATCCGTTTGGCGGGCAGGTAGATTTACAGCGAAAGCGGCTTCGTTGTGTCGGCAATCCCGATACGAGATTGCAGGAGGATGCACTGCGCATCCTGCGTGCCCTGCGCTTTGCTGCACAGCGCGGGTATATGATCGAACCGCAGACAGCGCAGGCGCTGCACCGCAATAAAGAAAAGCTGGCACAGGTTTCAGCAGAGCGTATGACAGACGAGCTGCTGCAAATTATCTGCGGTGCGCATGCCGGTGCGGTCATGATGGAGTATGCCGATATTATAGCGGAGATTCTGCCGGAGCTTACGCCGATGATTGGCTTTGCACAGCATAATCCGTATCACAAATACGATGTCTGGGAGCATTCTGTCCGTGCAATGGAAAGTATCCGATCTGACCCGTTGATGCGGCTGACGATGCTGTTTCATGACTGTGGAAAGCCGGGAACCTTCAGCATGGACGAACGTGGTATCGGACATTTTTATGGTCATCCGGTTCTGTCACAGGAAATCACGGAGCAGGCAGCACGGCATCTGCGTCTGCCAGTACAGATGGAGCGGAAGCTGCTGTATCTGGTACGGCATCATGATACACCGCTGGGAACGACGGTACGCAGTGTACGCCGTAAGTTAGCGGTGCACGGCGAGGAAACGTTCCGTGATCTGCTTGCTGTAAAAAAAGCGGACTGCATTGGACAGGGAACTACGCCGCAGAATATGACAGAGCTGCTGGAGATTGAGGCAATGCTGGAGCAGATACTATTGGAGCAAAGCTGTCTGACACGAAAGGATCTGGCGGTCAACGGAAACGATTTACAGGCGTGGGGCATTTCCGGGCCAAGCATTGGACGGTATTTGTCAGAAATGCTCAACCGTGTGCTGGATGATCCGTCGTGCAATACCAAAGAACAGTTATATGAGATTTTTCAGCAGTTTCAAGACAGGCGGGGCAGCATAGAACTGACTGTCAACGGCATGAGCGCAGGCTGCTGTGTGCGCCAGGTAAAACATTTACTGGAAGGGATTCCATCTGTTACACAGGTAGATGTTGCGCTGGACAGCGGTTTGGTGAAGATATACGGACAAAAAATACCGCTGGAGCAGGTACAGGATACACTGACAGCGGCCGGTTTTGAGGTGGCAATATGAGTTTGGATTACAGACAGATTTTTATCGATCAGTACAAAGAGCACATCACACGCCGCGGTGCAGACCGACTGCTGGAATGGCTGATGGGCTCGGATTTCTTCACGGCGCCGGCGTCCACACGCTTTCATTCTGCCTATGAAGGTGGTCTGGTGGAGCACAGTCTGAATGTCTATAAGGTGTTTATGAAAAAGCATTTTGTTGAGGGGGAGGATGACCCGGAAAGCGTTGCCATTGCAACACTGCTGCATGATATCTGCAAAGCTGGCTTTTATGAGGTAGCTTACCGCAACCGCAAAAATGAAGCAGGCGTATGGGAAAAGGTGCCGTATTATACGATCAATGACCGGTTTCCCTATGGACACGGCGAGAAATCTGTGTTTCTGATTGAGCGTTTTATGCGGCTGAAAAATGAAGAGGCCTTTGCCATCCGCTGGCATATGGGTGGCTTTGATGATTCGGCAAAGGCAGGCTCGTTTGCTATTGCACATGCCTTTGAGCAGTATCCGCTTGCAGTCAAGGTGCACCTGTCCGATCTGGAAGCGACATATCTGTGTGAAAGCCGCAACGAGGAGGAATAATGCATGGAAGCAAAAAAATTTACGATTCATACCCCGCGTGAGGATTTTATCAATATCACCCGCAGCGTGCGGGACACCGTTGCGGAAAGCGGCGTACAGAGCGGTATTGTTGTCGTGTGGTGTTCCCACACAACTGCGGGCATCACAGTCAATGAAAATGCAGATCCGGATGTTGTAACTGATATGCTATATGGACTGGCTCAGGCATACCCGGACAGGCCGGAATTCCGCCACATGGAAGGCAATTCTTCTGCGCATCTGAAATCGTCTGCCATGGGTGTTTCCAAAACCATCCCGTTTGAGCACGGTAAGCTGCTGCTGGGCATCTGGCAGGGGATTTATTTCTGTGAATTTGATGGGCCGCGAACACGCAATTATTATGTCAAGGTCATTGAGGGCTGAGCCGCGGAAATCAATTTTTACTCCCATCAAGCGGTTTTCAGTTAGAGATAACGGTGAAATATTGTAAAACTCCCTCAGCCCGCGCTGTTATCGCGGACAGCTCCCTCGGAGAGGGAGCCAAAAAGAGGAAACGGTAAGATGCTTTGACCAGAGCCTCCCTCTTGGAGGGAGTTCTGACACACTATTTTCTAAAATTGATTTCTATGGGGCTAAGCTCATTGATAATGCTCTCTGGTGTAGAAAAAGAAATACTGCTGATATATGCCCGCATAGGGGCTGTTGATAAAGCGTTTCATGTCGCCGCTGTAATATGCGGCGGCTTTTTTCATCCATGTGTCCACCGGAAAGGCGTCGAGCTTGTGCAGGCCGAACAATAAGAAGCAGTCTGCAACCTTCCTGCCAACGCCGCGAAGCTTCATAATTTCCTTTCGGGCATCTTCCGTAGACAGCTGATGCAGGGCATCAAAATCCAGTGTGCCGGATTGTACAGCCTGTGCGGCGGAAATCAGATAGGGAGTCCGATAGCCCGCACGCAGCCCCGACAGCTCCTCCGGTGTCAGACGGGCAAGCTGTTCTGCATCGGGGAAGGCGTACAGGGTCTGCCCCTCGAACGAAACTGGTGTACCAAGCTGTTCGCATAGCCGCTGGATAATACCGGTAATACGCGGGATATTATTGCACTGGGAAACGATAAACGTACACAGCGCTTCCCATGGTTCTTGTCTGACAATACGGATGCCTTTACCAAATTCTGCTGCACTTTTGGTAAAAGCATCCACAGAAAAGCTTTGGCGGATGGCCGTGTAATCGGTGTCGCAATCAAAATATTCCCGCCACAGCGCAGCCGGACCGGTGCTTTGGATGTAGAGCTTTCCGTTTGTATCCCATACCCGCGCCGGTATGCCGCGGACAATGCCGATATAACTGCCATCCGCCTGCGGCATCCACCGGAAGCACTGCCCACAGGTAAAGGTTTGCTGTGCGGAGAAGAACGCACCGTCAAACTGTATCAATTCCATGCCATAATCTCCTGTTTTTTTCGATATTTTATCATGATGGGAAGAATTACACAAGAAAAACATAATATGAAGTCGGTTTTTCTGTAGGCTGGTGCGAAAAACTGTGATATAATACGAACGTATCTTTTATAAGGGATTGAGGTGAGCTTGTGAGCGACAAGAAGGAGAATCCTTCTTCTGAATGGGTTGTGCTGGAAGAGGAACAGGTTGAAGACCCGAAAAAAGCAAGAAGGCAACTCAAAGCAGCACACCGCGCACAGAAAAGACGGGAAAATCGGGCACGCCGCCTGAGCCGTATTGTTGTGGCGCTGACGGCGGCTGTCGCATTGTATTGTGTGCTGGTGTTCTCACATATTCATTTTATAGAAAAGTGGCGTACCATTTACATTGAAACAGCGATGGGCACCATGAATCATCAGTGGTTGGCAACCATGTTCCTGCCACAGTCTGTGATTGATGATGTCATGAATGGCAGAAGGACCATAGAGTTCCAGCAGGAGGAGTATAACAGTGATTGGGATACCGGGGATACGTTCACGTCACCGGAGCAAGCGATGGATACATGGGATGCCATCAAAGGGCAGTTTTTCGAGGTATATGCGGAAATTGATCAGGATTCCTTTGAAAACTATATGGAGCAGCACAAACGCAGTGATGTTCTGGATGAAGATGGTTATCTGCTGATAGATGCGGCAGATTATAACGCAGATGAGACGGGAATTACTACCATTTATGGCGATCCGGTTTGTGCAATTGATACGCGCAATGGCATTGTTATTGTCGCACTCAGGGGTGACGGATATTGCGGACGTATGGCAATCGTGAAAAATCCTGCACAGGTAAAGCTTGCGGTTTCCAATTCACTGGGCAGCTCCGGAAGCTATCTGAAGGAAATTTGTAAGCAAAATGCTGCGGCGCTGGGTATCAATGCAAGCGGCTTTGCTGACCCGGAGGGCGCCGGAAACGGTGGCGAGGCGATGGGAATTATTTTGTCCGACAGTGTTCCGCATCGTACCACAATGGATGAAACCATGAAGGTGATTGGTATGGATACTGCCAACCGTTTGAATATATCCAATACGCTATTGAGCGGGACGCGGGATGCAATGCAGTTCAGTCCTGCGCTTGTTGTCAATGGGGAGCAGCTCATCAGCGGTTCTTCTGGCTGGGGCTTGCAGCCGCGTTCCGTCATCGGACAGACTGCCAGCGGACAGATGCTCATGGCAGTTGTGGACGGTAGACAGCCCGGCTATTCGGTTGGTATTACGCTGGGTGATTTGACTGATATCCTGTACCAATACGGCGCATATCAGGCGTGCAATCTGGACGGCGGATCGTCTTCGGTCATGTATTACCGCGGACGTAATATCACGCGATCTTCTGCAGTGACACCGGATAAGGGACGACATATTCCAAACGCATGGATTGTCACGGAAAATTAAATGCTGTTGATCTGGCTCCTGCTCTGGCGGGAGCCTTTTCGTTTCCATCTATGACTGTACAGTGGTACAAACACGGCAACAGCGGCAAGATTGCACAATAAGTGCAGCCATGCAATAGTAAGGCTGTCGGCGGGCTGCGCCATGACATAAGGAAAAAGCAGGCAACATACTTGACGCATAGGCAGAACAACTACCGCTCCAAGAAGATTAAACAACAGATGCAGCCATGCAGCCTGACGCGCTTCTCGTCCGGCATGGACAGCGGCAAGCAGCGCAGTGACACAGGTGCCGATATTTTGCCCGAGGATGACCGGCAAAACACAGCCGATGGAAAGCATACCGGAGCCGGAAAGCGTTTGCAGCATGGCAATACAGGCCGAGGAGCTTTGCAGAATCGCAGTCACGGCTGTTCCGGCAAGAAGGCCGGAGATGGGGGAGTCCCATGTGGATAACAGAGCGGCGAGCTGCGGCGTGCCGGTGAGCGGTGCAAGCGCGTCCTGCATCCGTGCCATGCCTGCCAGAAGCGCTACCAAACCTGCGCAGACCGATAGCAGCGGCGGACAGCGCCGATATAACAGCAGCGGAAGCAGCACGCATAACAAAAGCACCGGATGAATGCCCTGAAACAATGCCGGTTCTTCGGTGCATAATCCAAAGTGGACAAGGAACGCTGTGGTACATGTACCGAGATTGGCGCCGGCAATCAGCCCTGCTGCCTGTTCCAGTGCGATGACACGGCCTGCAACAAGGCCTACAATGATAATCGTGACAGCGGACGAGCTTTGAATAAATGCTGTGACGGCGGCGCCCAAAAGGACAGACTGCCAGATGGATTTTGTCGCCTGCATCAATAGCGGTTGCAATCGCTTTTGCGACAGGCGGCATAAGCCGCCACGCAGCAGCTCCATACCGAACAGGAATAAAGCAATTGCCCCTACGAGAGCTAAAACAGAAAATTGTGCCATAATCTCACCAGCCTAACGGAAAATTTTTGATACATTCCTGAATTCGTGTGCGCTCGCAAACGATTCATGGCATCCTAATAACGATATCTTTTTAATAATTTATGATGCAGGAGGTGAAAAATACGGCAAATACTGTTATACTGGTATCAGCCGGAACAATTTCCGGAATCCGCAGCAGACAGATTGCGCAAAGTGAGCTGTATGCACGATGTCTGGCGGGTTTTGGCAGCATTGCTGTGTATGACGGCGGCTATGGCAGCGCGGAGCAGCTTGCAGAGACGTGTGATGCACTGGTACTGTCCGGTGGTGGCGATATTCATCCATCCTATTATGGAAAGCATATGACCGGACTGGATACCAGCGTGGATCTACAACGGGATGAACGGGAATGGGAGCTTTTACAGCAATTTTGTGCAAGGAAGAAACCTGTACTTGGCATCTGCCGTGGCATTCAGGTCATTGACGTGTTTTTTGGCGGGACGCTGTTCCGGCATCTGGGGACAGCACATGTACACGATAACACCATCCATACCATTGTCACATCGGAACAGGGGAGGCTGCGTTCCCTGTTGGGAGAAAAGCTGCCGGTAAACAGCTATCATCATCAGGCAATCCGCACGCTGGGTGCGGGACTGCATGTTACCGCAGTCAGTGATGCAGATGGTGTCATTGAAGCGATTGAACACGACAGTCTGCCGGTCATGGCGGTACAATGGCATCCGGAACGTATGGTGGACGGCATATGCCGGGATACGGATACCGATATGGGGCCGCTGTTTGCCGCATTTCTGGCAATGCAGGGAGGAAAGGAAGTACATCAGTAATATGGGACAGCAAATACGTCAGATCAATCTGGAGGATGACAAACCAACCGTACAGCAGGCGCTTGCCAGGATGCAGCTGGAGCTGCGGCTTGCAAAGAGGCAGGGCATTTGTGTGCTGAAAATCATCCATGGCTTTGGTTCTACGGGAAACGGAGGAAAAATCCGTGTTGCCGTGCGGAGGGAGCTGCCGGAGTATCAGAAACGCGGACAGATTCAATTTTTTGTTCCGGGTGAAAAGCTGACGATATTTGAGGAAGATACAAGAAGGCTGCTGCGGATATGCCCAGCCTTCCGGAAGGATCATGATATTGACCGGTATAACAACGGTATTACAGTTGTTGTGCTAAAGGACACGAAAGGATGAAAAAGATGTTAAATCGAGCAAAGGAACAGAAAATTGACAGTGTGGAACGGCTGCGCGGCGGTGAAGGGGAGATTATCCGGCAGACGCTGATTGCGCCGGAGGATTCCTGCGGTAAGTTCAAGATGTGTGCAAAGCTGACGCTGAACCCGGGATGTACCATCGGTGCGCATTCCCATATGCCGGATGCGGAATTCTGCTGGCTACTGGATGGCGAGCTGTTGATTCAGGACGGCGGCGAGGAGCATATTGTCAAGCCGGGAGACGCTTGGATCTGCGGCGATGGCGCCTCGCATTACACAAAAAACGTTTCGGACCGTCCGGCAACCTTCCTTGCAGTGGTTGTGAAGTAATCGGTACAAAAGTTTTTACACAAAAAACCGGCATGGATTTTTCCATGCCGGTTTGATCTTTTTATGTTATTTTACAAGGTAGACATTTGCGTACTTTACGCCATATTTGTTTGCAACAGAGTTGCTTTCTACAAAGATGTCGATACGCTTGCCCTTGATTGCGCCGCCGCGATCCTCAACGGTGTAGGTTCCCCAGCCTTCAATATAAACGGTAGAGTACATCGGCAGAACGGAGGTATCAGCAGCAATGGTGTGATTTACCTTCGGGCTTCTGCCGGAAGCGGTGATGCCGTCGCCTGCATAGAAGGTCAGCTTGAAGTTGCCCATATAGGTCTGGTTGCCGGTAGAAGAGGTATTGTTTGTTGTAGAAGAAGAGGAGGTGGACGGCTTAGAGGTGGTTACGTATTTGGAGGATACATAACCGGTCTTGCCGTTAACCTTTACCTGATACCAGCTACCGGACACGCCGATCTTGGTAGCAGACTGTCCCTTACTCATGGTGGTAACGATACCATAGCCGGTACCCGGGCCGGAGCGGACATTCAGGGACAGGGTGGAATACACGGTTGTGCTGGATGTACTTGTCGTTGCCGGAGCAGTAGAAGTCGTTGTAGTAGAAGAAGAGGAGCCTCCGTTCGACAGGTACTTGCTATAGATGTAACCGGTCTTGCCATTTGCAGTAACCTTGCTCCAGTTGCCGGAGGTACCGTTTACGGTGACAGCCTGTCCCTTGCTCACGCAGGTAACAACGGCATAGCTGTTACCAGCGCCGGAACGGACATTGACACTTGTATTTGCGGTAGCGCTTGCGGCGAATGCGCCAGCAGTCAGGCTGGCAGTAAGCACGATGCCTGTTACGGCAACAGTGAGATATTTTCTAACTTTCTGAAACATATGTAACTCCTTTATTACAGGGCTGCGAAAGCAGCGGGGTATCAATTTGTTACGTTTGTGTAACCGATCTGTAACCTATCATACAGGAAAGAGCCGATTTTGTCAAACAATTCTGCATCAAAAACCAAAATTCGAGCGCATTGCACAAGAAATAATGGGAGAAATTAGTGGTTTTGGCAATAAAACAGATAAAAAAAGCATCAAAAAAGCAATCTGCAATGGTAACAGAGCTGTTGCCAAACCGCAGATTGCAGTAGAAAAAGATTACAATTTTATTGCAGACAGGTTACAGCGGATATAGTCACAGTTTCTCTCCGATGAGAGAAAACACCTTATTATGGAACATTTTTACATTTGTTACGCTGTTTTGTCTTTTGCGGAAGAAAAACGCGATGAATGGGATAAAGTAGCAGATAATGTCCAAAAAACAGGCAAAAAATCGTGAAATTTCATGCGGAATGCGGCACTGAAAAACGCTAAATGGGTGTACAATTGTTAAAAACTATGATATACTAATAAAAAATTTTTGACGTTTGGTCGTCTTTGTGGACTGGGGCAAAGCTGGAAAATGAAATTTTTTGCTGTTTTCCAATGCCGCCAGAGACGGCTTCGGATAGATTATAACAAAACTTTAATAATAATATCAGCACGGCTGTGTGCGGCGGTACGTATTTGGTATACTCCAAAGCGTTCTTTTGCTATGCCTGATTCAGAGGCATGCACGCGGTTTCCGTGCGTTTTGTAAAGGATAGTGATACGCATATATGAAAGAAAAACTGAAGATTATACCGTTGGGCGGACTCAATGAAATCGGCAAAAATATGACGGTTATTGAGTATGGACAGGACATCTTTGTCATTGACTGTGGTTTGGCGTTCCCGGATAATGAGCTTCTGGGCGTGGATCTGGTCATTCCGGACATCACCTACCTGCGCCGGCACAAGAATAAGGTGCGCGGCATTGTCATTACCCATGGTCATGAAGACCATATCGGCGCGTTGCCGTATGTACTCAAGGAGCTGAATGTCCCGGTTTACTGTACCCGGTTGGCTGCCGGTATCCTCAGTTCCAAATTTGAGGAGCATCGTATGACCAGGCAGGTAAAGATCAACTGTGTGAAGGCCGGAGATCATATCCGGCTGGGCTGTTTTGACATTGAACTGATTCATACCAATCATTCCATTGCAGATGCTGTTGCGCTGGCAATCCGGACACCGATGGGTATGCTGATCCATACCGGTGACTTTAAGATTGACCCGACGCCGGTCTCCGGTGAAATGATTGACCTGACCCGTTTTGGCGAGCTGGGCAGGCAGGGTGTGCTGGCATTGATGAGTGACTCCACCAATGTAGAGCGTTCCGGTTATACGCCGAGTGAGATGGAAGTCGGAAAGACGTTTGAAGCACAGTTTAAGGGCTGTGAACAGCGTATTATTATCGCAACCTTCGCTTCCAATATCTATCGCGTACAGCAGGTTGTAGATGCCGCAGCACATCATGGCAGAAAGGTTGCGATCTGTGGACGCAGCATGGAAAACATTGCAAAGGTTGCCATGGAGCTGGGCTATCTTACCGTGCCAAAGAATGTCCTGATTGATATTTCCGAGATCAATCGGTATCCGAAAAGCAAGGTTGTTGTTGTATGCACCGGCTCTCAGGGTGAAGCAATGAGCGCATTGTACCGCATGGCATTTTCCAGCCATAAGCAGGTAGAAATCACAGCAGGTGACAAGGTTATTATTTCTGCATCAGCCATTCCGGGCAATGAAAAGTCTGTCACCAAGATGATCAATGAACTGAGCAAAAAGGGTGCAGAGGTTGTCTATGACCGTCAGGCGATTATCCATGTATCCGGCCATGCCTGCTGCGAAGAGCTCAAGCTGATGCTGGCACTGGTCAAGCCGAAATATTTTATCCCGGTACACGGCGAATACCGTATGCTGCGCCGTCATGGCGAGCTGGCAGTTCAGACTGGTGTTGACCCGCGGCACGTCATTATTGCAGATATTGGACGGCCGATTGAAATTACGTCAAAATCTGCCCGCCTGGCAAATCCGGTTCCGTCTGGTAAGGTGCTCGTAGATGGCTTTGGTATTGGTGATGTCGGAACAGCCGTCCTGCGTGACCGCAAGCATTTGTCGGAGGATGGTTTGCTTGTTGTTGTTGTCACACTGGACAGCGAAAGTGGCATTGTTATTGCCGGACCGGATATTGTATCCCGCGGCTTTATTTATGTAAAAGAGGCAGAGGATCTCATGGAAGAGCTGCGCCGGATTTCTCAGCGTGCGCTTGATCGTTGTCTGGATGATGATATCCGCGATTGGACGACGATCAAGGCAAATGTTAAAAATGATCTGTCGGAATTCCTGTACCGCAAGACCAAGCGGAGCCCGATGATCCTCCCGGTCATCATGGAAATCTGATTGTCTATCCGAACAAACGAAAAAAATGCCCCGAAGCGGTCTGCTTCGGGGCTTGTTTATTCTATAGCAGTGTCGGGCAGAGCAACAGACAGTTGCTTGTCTTTCTGGATGAAACATGTCATACTGTATATGAGGTGATACCATGCAGACAAAAGATATTTTGCTTGAATTACGCACGAAAAAGGGATTCACACAGGATGAACTTGCAAAAAAGGTTTTTGTCACAAGACAGGCTGTTTCCCGCTGGGAGTCCGGCGAAACAACGCCGAATACGGAAACATTAAAAATACTTTCCAAAGTATTTGATGTTTCGATCAATACACTTTTGGGAGCGCCACGTAAATTGATTTGTCAATGCTGTGGTATGCCGCTGGATGATACTTCCATCAGTAAAGAGCCTGATGGAGCATTCAATGAGGAGTATTGCAAATGGTGTTATACCGAAGGGGAATTTGTTTATACAAGCCTTGACGAACTCACGGATTTTCTTGTAGGACACATGGCGAGTGAGAACTGGCCTGCGGAACAGGCGCGCACTTTTTTTGAAACACAATTACCAAAACTGAAGCACTGGAGCAAAAGCGATACATAAAAATTGGGGCACTCTCCTTGCGGAGGGCGCCCCAAAATGTCTTTTAGGCAAATGAAATTTTTAATCTGAATTGCGTGGTACATTGCGGAGGTATTCATTGATACTCAGTCCAGCAATCGCACCGTCGGAAACAGCCTTTGAAATCTGCAATACACCGCCAATGCAGTCACCTGCGGCGAACAGGCCGGATACATTGGTTTGATAGTTACGGTCAACCTTGATGCTGTCACCGTCCATAATAGCGCCCAGACGGATGGCAAAATCTGACGCAGAAGCAACACCCTGTGCAAGGAAGGCTCCTTCTATCGGATAATCACCATGTTCGGTACGGATACCGGCGAGCATACCAAGATTATCTGTATACAGCTCGGTAATCCGATCAGTGATAATCGGGAGATCCTGTGGGAAACGGTCTGTGGTAATTGTCGCGCCATTGGTAAACAGGCTCAGGTTATTGGTCAATGTACGAAGATGGCTTAGCTCGGCAACCGCATGGTCACCGCTGCCGATGACGGCAAGTGCACGGTTGCGCATCAGGAATCCGTCACACTGGGCGCACTGGCTCACACCACGCCCAAGAAATTCGGCCGCATTGAAATTATTTGGCATATTGCGGCGTTTGCCGGTAGCCAGAAGGACAGTATGTGCACTGATGATACGTCCGGAGGAGGTGCTGACGCGGAAGCCTTCGGTTTCACGGATGGAAACGACTTCATCGCTGAGAACCTCAATACCGAGGCGTTCGACTTGTACCAAGCCGCGGCGGAACAGCTCATCACCGCTGATTGGCTGGTCCAGCCCGAAATAGTTTTCAATGCGATGGCTCTGACCGAGCGCACCGGAATCCCTGCCAATGACAAGCGGCGTATAGCCTGCACGTCGGATATACAGCGCAGCAGAAAGGCCGGCAGGGCCTTTGCCAATAATAATACAATCTTTCATTGTCGTATGAACTCCTTACAATGCCGGGGAAGGGGATGCGAAATACGGTCTTATATCAGTGTGCCTGCTCCGGCAAGCGGATACTGATTTCACCGGCGAGCATACAGGACTGTTGTCCATTCTGCTCAATGATGAGATGACCGCTGGAATTGATAGCTACAGCTGTTGCAGACTCCTTCATACCGTTTCGGATAACAGTAATCGGTTCACCCAGGAAATGAATAAATGAACGATACCGGTCAATCAACGCTTCGGTATTGCCGGAGAGAATCAACTGGTAGCAGGATTCCATATGGTTGAAGAAAGCTGCCGTCAATGCATTGCGGCGTACAGCGTGCGGGGCAAAATCCTCCAGGCAGCCTGCGATATCACGGATTTCCTCTGGCAAGCCGCCTTCCGGCATACGCACATTGATACCGATACCAACAATCGCATAGGAAAGCTGTCCGGTTTCGGCTTCCATTGAAGCTTCCGTCAGGATTCCGCAGAGCTTTTTGCCATCTTTTAGTACGTCGTTGACCCATTTGATATCCGGTTCAAAGCCGGCAATTTCTGCAATCGCTTCACATACAGCGACAGCTGCGCCAACAGTAATCATGTTAATCCGTTCCAGCGGAATGGTGGGATGCAGCAGGATACTGATATAAACACCACTGCCGGATGGGGAAGCAAAGGAACGTCCAAGGCGTCCGCGCCCGGCTGTCTGGCAGTCTGCAACAACAGCATAGCCATCCGGCAGGCTGACAGCGCGCTCCTTTAAGTAATTATTGGTGGAATCAACGGTAGACAGAACACACAGATGACGTGCAATACAATCGGTTTTCAATTCCATGGCAATGCCGGCTTCTGACAGTGCATCGCTGGATTCTGCAAGACAATATCCTTCACCGGATATCGATTCAATCGGAAAACCCATCTCACGCAGGGTGGTAATTGCCTTCCAGACTGCGGTGCGGGAAACACCCAGCTCACGGGCAAGCGTACCGCCGGATACCAATCCTCCGCGGTGCAGCTCCAGTGCACGCAGAACATCATCACGTACCATGAAATCATCCTTTCTTCTGGTATTTCAACCAAATGATATTGTAATATAAATTTCGATGCAGTACAATAGTTTTTACTGGAAAACAGGAATTTTAATACGATACATCATTGAAGAGAGGGAAGAAAATGGAAAAATCCGGCGATATGTTCAGCAATATTGCGCATACACAGGAGGAACGCATCCTGCTGGCGCAAATCGCGGAAAAGGCGGAAGTCTGCCGCGAACAGTGCTATCTGACCTGCACAAAATTTTTGGATATGCATGAGGCGGCTCTTGCAGCGCATTTGCTGAAAACGCTGGGAGGAGGAAACGCACGCTTTTGGGGAGGATATGATAATGCGGAACGGAAGATATTATTTTTTCTTCCGGATTGGATGGAAGAGCTTCCATCCGAGGGGGAAGATTGTCCAATTGCTGCAATCCGCTGTCTGCGGCATAAAGGTGATGTCCTCAGCCACCGAGATTATCTCGGTTCCCTGATGGGGCTGGGACTGCGACGGGATGGCATTGGTGATATTTTAGTGGGTGAACATGGCGCAGATATTGTGGTATTGAAAGAAATTGCACCGTATTTGTTGACGAACTATACCAAGGCCGGACGCAAAAGCCTGCGCGTGGAGGAAATCCTGTTGAGCCAGTTGATTATGCCGGAAGAAAAGATTACCATGCTGCGGGACACCGTAGCTTCCATGCGTCTCGATGCCATCACAGCTTCCGTATTCCGCATGTCCAGAGCAAAGGCGGCGGATGCCATCCGTGCCGGCAAGGTCTTTGTCAACCAGCAGGAATGCCTGCGCCCAGATCAGGATATTCGGGAAAAAGATCGCATTACCCTGCGGGGGACAGGGCGCGGCGAAGTGGACGAAATTCTGGGAGAAAGTAAAAAGGGACGGATTGTTGTCTCATTGAAGCGGTTTGGATAACAGAAACGGAAAAATTGGACAGATTTGCCGGTTTTGCTCGGACAAAAGAGCAGGATCGGCTTCTTTTTTCGGCACAATCGGCACAGTAAATCGGATACAATCAAAAACACGCAGGAGGTGACCCCATGCGTGTGATTTATCTGGATGTCCTGCTGGCGCTGAACTTCTGTATGGATTACTGTATTCTACGGGCGGCTGCGGCAATCGGCGGGAAACGATGTCCGGCATGGCGTTTGGGTCTGGCGGCGGGCTTTGGTGCGCTGTATGCAGGGGGCTGTGTGGCGCTTCCGGTATTGGCGACGCCGCCTTTGCGTATTGCGGCCTGTGCAGTCATGGCGGCCAGTGCGTTTGCTGTGCGGCATATAGGACAGTTGGTGCGAAAAACCCTGCTGGTGCTGCTGGTATCGTTTGTATTTGGCGGCTGCGTGTTTGCATTGGAACAGCTCAGCGGTACGAATCTGTCTGTTGACGGTACACTGTATGCACCGGTATCGCGCAAGGCGCTGTTGGTTTCCGCTGCGTTGGCATATGGGCTGAGCGGCATTGTATTCCGCAATCAGGCAAAGGAAAAGCGTCCGTATGGTGAAACCATCCGTCTGTCCTGTAACGGTACAATACAGGAAGTATATCTGTTGGTGGACAGTGGGAACACCTTGCAGGATCCGATAACCGGGCGTCCTGTGATGATTTTAACCCGCACGGCGGCATTACGGATTTTACCGGAGGAGGTGCAGTTTTTGCCATTGCTGCTCGGACAGGACAATGCAGCGGAGCTGGTACAACGGGTACGGCAGGCAGGCATATCCGGCTGGCGGTTAATCTCGTTCCAGAGTGTCGGAGGAGGTGGTATGATGCCGTGTTTTCATCCGGACGCGGTGACAAGGGAGGATGGTTCAGCGTATGACAGTATGGTTGCGATTTCTGGTGCAGGAGCAATCTGTTCCGGAGAATATGACGGATTAATTGAACCGTGAAAGGAGCGTGGATATGCCGCGTTTTTTACAGAAGCTGAGACAATGGCTATACCGGATTGGGTTACTACCGGACAAAGAAGGGATATTTTACATTGGAAGTTCTGTCGTCCTGCCGCCGCCGCTGGATGCAAAGGAAGAAGCGGAAGCGATTGCGGGCTGTCAGAATGGAGAGGCCGGATGCCGGGACAGATTGATTGAACACAATTTACGGTTGGTTGTATATATTGCCAGAAAGTTTGAAAACACTGGCATTCATATGGAAGATTTGATCTCCATCGGTACAATCGGGTTGATTAAGGCAATTGAAACCTATAATACGGACAAAAAGACCAAGCTGGCGACGTATGCGTCCCGCTGTATTGAAAATGAAATTTTGATGTATCTGCGAAAAGTATCCAGCCAGAAAACAGAGGTATCTTTCGACGAGCCTTTGAGCACAGACTGGGATGGAAATGAGCTGCTGTTGTCCGATATCCTGGGTACAGAGCCGGATTGTGTGATCCGTCCGGTAGAGGATGACGTTGACCGGCAGCTGCTGCAAAAGGCATTGCAGCGATTGCCGGAGCGGGAGAAAACCATTATATCTATGCGCTTTGGACTGGCAGACGGCGAGGAGCATACCCAGAAGGAGGTTGCAGATTTATTGGGCATTTCCCAGTCGTATATTTCCCGATTGGAGAAACGAATTATCAAACGCATGAAAAAGGACATGATGCGATGGGTCTAAAGAAGACCAGTCGTATATTGAGATTTGCGTAACGATAGAATTGTAGCAAAAAAAAGTCATCTCATGTCAAGGTATGGAAACAGTGGATAATGCTGCTTTCCATCGACATGGGATGGCTTTTCCTTTTGTATTTGAAAACGTTTTAAATAAGGGAAAGATGCTGTGCGAATCGTTCTGCAATTTCCGGAATTTCTCCCAATCCTTTGCATATGGTCTGCGTTTCAAAGCCAAGTGCTTCCAGCTGGCTTTTCCATGAAGCCGGATCGTCACCGGACAAATCATTTCTTGCATGATCTCCAGCGACAATCATAAATGGCATCAGTATAATTTTGCGTATGCCATTCGCTTGTAGCTGCGGGATGATGTCTGACAGCGATGGATAGCCGTCTACAGTACCGACATAAACATGCGGAAAGCCTTCGGTACGGAATTTGTGCTCCAGCTGGCAATAGGCAGCATTGGCAAAGTGCTCTGTTCCATGTCCCATCAGGACAAGCGCTTCATCGTTCCTGCGCGGCGGGATGCTGTTCATCACTGCGTGGACACAGACATTATAATCAGCCTCACACCATAGCAACGGTCTGGCAACACGAACCTGCGGGAATTGGACGGCATTTGCACATAGCCTGTCGTATTCGATACCCGGAATAATATGCGTGGGTAGACAAAGGATATCAGTATAGCCCTGTTCAATGAACTGGCCAAAAAGGGAGTACGGGTCCGGAATTGTAAGTCCGTCCCGTTCCTTCAGCTTTTGGCGAATGAATTGAGATGTAAATGCGCGAAAAATCCGTTGACCACAGGACTTTTCCACAGCCTGTTCAATGCTTTCGATTGCAGGCATCGCCTCCGGGAAAGATGTACCAAAGCTTACAACGACAACTGCCTGTTTCATATTAAAATTACCCTCCGGTTTCTATCGTCTATGCATTCAGCATAGCGGAAAACCGGAGGGCTTGTCAATGGATAAATGATCGTTACATCTGTTTTCGTATCCGTTCGAGCGCACTTTTTTCCAAACGGGAGACTTGAGCCTGCGAAATATGAATTTCATCAGCAACCTCCATCTGGGTACGCCCTTCAAAAAAGCGAAGGTTTAAAATATGCTGTTCTCTGGGCGTCAGCTGTCCGATGGCTTCCTTGAGGGCAATTTGTTCCAGCCAGTTTTCATCGGTATTTTTGGTGTCACTCACCTGATCCATCACGCAGACAGCATCCCCGTTGCTTTCAAATACCGGTTCATATAAGGATACCGGATCCATAATGGCATCCAGAGCAAACACAATATCTTCTCTTGGAACATCCATAGCTTTTGCCAGCTCTTCAACGGTTGGTTCCCGCTGATGTTCGTTGACAAAGGCTTCCTTTGCCTGAAGTGCACGATACGCTGTATCACGCATGGAACGGGAAACACGAATGGAACTGTTATCTCGTAGATACCGTCGAATTTCACCGATAATCATTGGGACGGCATATGTGCTGAAACGCACGTTTAAATCGACATTAAAATTGTCAATGGATTTAATCAATCCGATGCAGCCTACCTGAAACAGGTCATCCATACTCTCGCCGCGATTGGAAAAACGCTGGATGACGCTGAGTACCAGCCGCAGGTTGCAGGAAATCAGCTTTTCACGGGCAGCCGAATCGCCTTTTGAGCTGCGGCGAAGCAGGGAGTCGGTTTCCTCAGCAGTTAAAACCTCCAGACGCGATGTGTTAACGCCGCAGATTTCTACTTTACTCTGCATTGTTTCGCCTCCTGTACAATGGTAAATCTCTCTATTCACCAGTATCTCCGGCAGGAGGGCAAAACATACTGCGAAAAAATTCATCCTTTCGACAGGCTTTGCGTGTATTTTCATTTGTTTTGTGCATGGAGGCAAACAAAAAGAGCACTGAAAAACAGTGCTCGAAAAGCTATGTATATTATAGAACCTCCTTGAGGCTGTGCAGTTCCTTGTATGGGAAATCGACGGCCGGGGCTTTGGCATTGGAAACATTCAGCCAGAATGGCAGGATACCTGCTGCATGTGCGCCGCATACATCGCGCTCAAAGCTGTCACCGATAAACAACGCTTCATTTGGCTTGACATTCAGCTTATTCATGCAGTCATAGAAAATTTTGGGATTTGGCTTTTCCACGCCAGCTTCTTCACTGGTTACCATAGCATCCAGATATCCGGCAAGGCCGAGAGCGGCAATTTTACGGTGCTGGATATGGGTTGTCATATCAGTACAGATGCCGGTACGGATGCGCTGGCGATGCAGTCGGCTGAGCAGCTCGACTGCACCCTCACGTGGTTTAATGGAACGCAGCATCGTTCCCCAATAGGTTTCATATAGCTCAAGCGGTGTTACCATAGAAGGCAGACCGAGCTGTTCGAGCATACGCTGCGCAATGATGATACGGTTATGGCAGGCAGCAGCCAATGGCTGCTCCTTCTTTAATTGCTTGTCTGCCTGCTGGTAAGCAAGAAGAAAACGACGGGCTGGAATATCAAAGCGGGATTCTCCATACTCTGCCAGCGCGATTAGGGATTGCTTATGAGCTGTATTAAAATCGAATAATGTATTATCTAAATCAAAAAGCACAGCGCGAATGGCCATGACTGTCACCTCTTTGTTCATTTCTGTGTGTATCATTATATCACAAATTTCAGCCGGAAAAAGCTGTGCATAAAAGTTTCCGGGTATTTTATAAAAAATGTTTCCCAGCTATTGACATGGATATGGGGAAGGAATATAATATAGCCAACAACACATGAACAAATATTCATATGTTCAAATTTGATTTTATATAATGACAGGAGGAAGGGGAGGAATCGGTATGGCGAATAAGGTTTATCTGATGGAAAACCTCGGCTGTGCACATTGCGCCGGTAAGATTGAGACGGAAGTCAATCAATTACCGCAGGTTGAAGAAGCTGTCATGGTATTCGCAACCAAGCAGCTTCGGGTAAAGACAACAGAGCCGGATGGACTGGAGGAAACAATTGAAAAAATTGCGCAGTCCTATGAACCGGGCATTACAGTACATGACCGTGACGGAGGAAAATCTGGAGGACATCATCACCATCGTCATGAGCATCATCACGAGCACGGCGAGGAATGCGGGTGCGGGCATGAGCATGAGCACGAGC
>JAUNGQ010000004.1:0-24307 GCA_030524285.1 Eubacteriales bacterium | reverse complement strand
GGCATGAGCATGAGCACGAGCATCACCATCATCACGAGCACGGCGAGGAATGCGGATGCGGGCATGAGCATCACCATCATCACGAGCACGGTGAGGAATGTGGATGCGGGCATGACCATCATCATGATCATGTAGAAGAAGAACCACTAAAGAGGTCTTCCACAACCGGCGGAGAAACCCGTGTGTATACGATTGAAAATCTGGATTGTGCAAACTGCGGTGCGAAAATTGAACGCCGGATCAATGCTATGGAGGGTGTATCCGATGCGGTTTTGACCTTTGCCACCAAGCAGCTTCGCGTCACAGCGCCAAATCACGACGGACTGGCCGAAAAAATGGTACAGACGGCACGTTTTATTGAGCCGGATGTACAGATTATCCCGCCGGAAATTGCGAAGAAAACACCGAAAAAGCAGGATGACAGCAATAAAAAAGCAATCATGGAACTGATTCTCGGTGCAATCTGCATGGTAGCTGGCATTGGACTGGAGCATGTGTCCATGCCTGTGTCTGTAGTCGTATTTATTGTTGGCTATATCATTCTGGGTAGAAATGTTGTTTGGACAGCAGTACGCAACCTGACCAGTGGACATGTATTCGATGAGAATTTCCTGATGACGGTTGCAACCATTGGCGCATTCCTGATCGGTGAGTTCCCGGAAGCTGTCGGCGTTATGCTGTTCTTCCAGATTGGCGAGCTGTTTGAGCATATTGCTGTAGAAAAAAGCCGTTCCCAGATCATGGATGCCGTAGATATGCGTCCGGAAACTGTGCAGTGGGAGCACAACGGCACGGTTGAAACGATTCCGGCAGAGGAAGCCGAAGTAGAAGATATTCTGGTTGTCCGTCCGGGTGACCGTGTTCCACTGGATGGCATTGTTTTGGAAGGCGAAAGCTTTTTGGATACCTCTGCTGTTACCGGTGAACCGGTTCCGGTTCATGTTGCAGCAGGTGATGAGCTTGTCAGCGGTTGTGTCAATACCTCCGGCCTGCTTCGTATGCGTGTGACCAAACCGCTGTCGGAATCTATGGTAACCCGTATTTTGGATGCTGTAGAAAATGCAGCCGCAAGCAAACCGAAAATTGACCGCTTTATCACACGTTTCGCACGTGTTTATACGCCGATTGTTGTAGCCATTGCAGTTTTAACGGCAGTTGTCCCGTCCTTGATTACCGGAAACTGGACCCAATGGGTTTATACTGCATTGACGTTCCTTGTTATCAGCTGCCCGTGTGCACTGGTACTCAGCGTGCCGTTGGCATTCTTTGCCGGAATCGGTACGGCATCCCGCAGAGGTATTTTGTTCAAAGGCGGCGCATCGCTGGAAATGCTGGCAGATATCAAGGCTGCTGCACTGGATAAAACCGGCACCATTACCAAGGGAACCTTTACGGTTACTGCACTGGAACCGATCCAGCCGCTGACAGAAAACCAGCTGCTGCAAATGGCAGCGTCCTGTGAGCAGGCATCCACCCATCCGATTGGTATCAGTATCGTGTCAGCAGCAAAGGAAAGAAATATATCGTTTGTAGCGCCGCATGAAGTAAAGGAAGCCGCGGGTCATGGCATTTATGCCGTACTGGAGGATAATATCCTGTTATGCGGCGGTAAAAAGCTGATGGATCAATATGATGTCCAGATTCCGGAGATGTCTGCTGCTGGTGGAGCAACGGTAGTCTATCTGGCATGCAATGGACAGTTTGCAGGGCGCATCCTGATTTCCGATACCATTAAGGAGGATGCAAAGTCCGCAATTGCACAAATGAAGCGTCAAGGTGTTGCATCTGCAATGCTGACCGGTGACGCAGAGGAAAGCGCAAATGCCATTGCTGCTGCGGCAGGTGTTGACAGTGTATATGCCCATCTGCTTCCGGAAGAAAAGGTAGCGCGTTTGCAGGATGTGCGTGCAAAGTATGGCCCGGTGATGTTTGTCGGCGACGGCATCAACGATGCACCGGTTCTGGCAGGTGCAGATGTCGGCGCCGCTATGGGTACCGGCGCAGATGCAGCGATTGAAGCGGCAGATGTTGTGTTCCTGACTGGCGAGCTGTCTGCCATTCCACAGGCAATTGCACTGGCAAAGAAGACAGCAGCGATTGCAAAGCAGAATATTGTGTTTGCATTGGCAATCAAGATTGCCGTCATGCTGCTTGGTCTGATGGGTATTGCATCCATGTGGCTGGCGGTGTTTGCCGATACCGGCGTTGCCATGCTGTGCGTACTCAATTCCATCCGCACGTTGTATAAGAAATAACATGCAGCCTGTATCAACTCCATATAGAAAAGCCGTCGGGGCAGATGCTCCGGCGGCTTTGCCTGTGTTTGGTTGTGTTACATATATATCATCCAAAACACTGCGATGAGATCAGTCATGTCGCTCACATAGTGAACCATGTTTGCCAGCTGCTTGTTTTGCGGGTCGCGTTTGATGGAGCGCCATGCTTGCTTCCATGCAGCAGTTTCCTGCTACAAAAATACAGTACAACATCACATGAGACATGGGGGGAACAACCGATGTTATACCGGAAACGCGCCCAAAATCCACAGGAACAGAAGTGCGACGACGAGGGTGATACAGCCCGCCATGATCGCAAAAAGCAGCGTTTGATATGGGCGTTTCCCTTCTTCTCTGGCTTTCTCAATTTCGTCCAAGGTCTTGCCTTCGGTGAAAGCGATGATCTCCCGATAGGTCTGAATATCCAGCTTCTTTTTTTCTTTTTCCACTAGGATAGCGACATACATGGTTACACCGAACAGTACGATATAGATGCCAATGCCCACATACGACAAAAAGTGAGCCAACGGGATCGGCGTGAGGATTGCGGCCAAAAAGAGGCCCATGAAGATCCAACTGAGCCGTCCGAACCGTTGTTGATCCTGTTTGCTGATTTGTTCTTTCATGATAGATACATCTCCTTTAATCAGTTGATCCAGAGAGACACCAAAAACATCACTGAGCAAAATAAGACTGTTGACATCGGGATAACTTTTGCTGTTCTCCCAGTTGGAGATGGTTTGCCTGGAAACATATACCTTTTCCGCCAAACCGTCTTGGGACAGCGATTGTTCGTTCCGATATTTTCTAATCTGTTTTCCCAGTTGCATTTGTTGTCTCCTTGCAATTCCAATGATACCCAAACAAAGGGGATGCGTCTATCAAAAGGCTTTGACATATCGGATTTTGGGACCGGTTTTGGCTGTCAAAAGTCTTTTACATGTGTATATATACGTATTTTTGCGGCCTGTATGGAGGATGACAGGACGCTGTGGAGTTTTAATTCTGATGCCGGACAACGGAATATTCATCGCCCGGGCGGTAATAGGGGCAGTGGTCAAAGGTATCCTGAATGAAATGGCGCATTTCGTCCTCATCCAGATCCTGCTCGCAGACGGAATAACCAAATTCCTCATCATAGGTAAAGTATAAACAGTCGTCACATTTGGAAGCCATGTGAAAATCTCCTTTTGTCCATAGATTATTTGCGGAAAACCCAGTTCTGCTGAATAAAATAGCTGATGCAGAACAGAAAAGTGTCAACCAGTATTTTGATGACTGTAAGCGGCAACGGCAGGAAGGATAAAACAGAAACCAATCCGCCGCTTGCCAGCATTTGGCATATGAACAGAACCAGATACCGCATTCCCTGTGCCTTCCAGTTGTCTGTCGTGCTGGCAAAGCTCCAGTTTCGGTTGAGTGTAAAATTGAAGATCCCAGAGATAACACGAGCGGCGATGGTTGCCGTGAGAATAGCGCGAGCCGTGCGTGATGGAAGCAGGTGGGAAAACAACGCAAAAAGAAGGATATCAACGACAAAGCTGCTCAGTGAAGCGGCAACGAACCGCAGCGGCATAGCATAGATACGTGCGGAATCCCGAATCGGACGAAAGTGGGATGTCTGATTGCCATCCTCATAAACAGTTTGGATGGGGATGAATTGTAACGGGATTTTTTTCTGCGCGGCAGTAAACAGGAAATTCATTTCATATTCATACCGGCTGCCGGGGATCGATAAAGCAAAATCAAACAATGCGGATGGTATCCCACGCAGCCCAGTCTGTGTATCCGGACAGGAGATGCCTGACGAAAGACGGAAAAAAAGGGAAGAAAAACGGTTGCCGAACCAACTGCGCATCGGGATATTTTCGGCAGAAAAATCACGCGTACCCATCACAATGCCGTCTGGATGCTGCTCTGTTTCCGCAGCAACCCGCAAAATATCCTCTATAGTATGCTGTCCGTCGCCATCTGCGGTGACAACACCGGAAAGGCTTGGAAAATGCGCCATAGCAGTGCGCAGTCCAGTACGGATTGCTTCCCCTTTGCCCTGGTTGGTTTTGTGGTGTACGACAATACAACCCAGAGCAGCACAGCGGTCAAACAATGGCTGTGCCGCGGTAGAGCTGCCGTCGTCTATGACAACCATATGTTTGATGCCCTGATCTTTTAAAGTGTGAACCAGCGTCACAAGCGTTTCATTTGGTTCCAGTGACGGGATCAATACGGCGATATTCATAATTGATAGATACCCCCGTTTCTGTTACTCAAAAAGCGACATAAATTCAACCCGTGGTGCAGTGAACGTCTTGCCGTTCAGATAGGCAAGTGCACCGGCATCGGTTGTAAAATCAAAACGAAGCTTATGGGAGCACAATGCCTGCGCCTTTCGGTGATATTTGCGGTTCATTTCATTTTTTCCGTACTTGCTGTCGCCCAGCAGCGGACGCCCCATATGGGCGAACTGTGCGCGGAGCTGATGGGTGCGCCCGGTAATCAGATCGCATTCCACCAGAGACAATTCCGGCGTTTCCTTTAATACACGGTATTGGGTGATGGCAGTACGTGCACCGGAAACCGGATGGTTATGTACCGTCACCCGATGCTCGCTTTCATGGCGCAGAATATAATTCTGAATGCGTCCGTCCTTTGGACGAACATGTCCGCAGGTGACGCAGAGATAGCTTTTGTGTATTTCGCGGTCACGGATTTTCTGGTTCATGACGCGAAGTGCTTCCGCAGTCTTGGCGGCAATGACAATACCGGATGTACCGCGGTCAATTCGGTTGCACAGGGATGGGGTAAAAGATGCTTCAGCATCTGGATTCCAACGGCCGTATTGAAACAGATATGCCTGAATACGGGCAATCAGCGTGTCTGTGGTGCCATTGTCATCGGCATGGACAACCAGTCCGGCCGGTTTGTTGACCAGCAGGATATGCTCATCCTCATAGATGACAGAAATATTCGGCTTGGCATGAAGATACAGCTCTGTTTCACTGAGCTTTTTCGGCTTTTCAAAAAAATCATCAGAAATGTACAGCTGTAGGATGTCACCTTCCTGTAGACGGTAGGCATAGTCAGTACGCTTACCATTGACCTTGATGCGCTTGATGCGGATATATTTGTGCATCATTCCGCCCGGGAGCTGTGGTACCGCCTTTTGCAGAAATTTATTCAGACGCTGCCCGCTGTCATTTTTTTGAATGATGAATTGTTTCACAGCTTTACTACCTCCTGACCAGACACTTGCTTTTCTTATTTAGTTTAACCGCATGAACGTCGAAAAGCAATCTTTTTCGCACAAAATCATAGGGTGATTTCCCGTATCAGACTCCATCCGTCACGGCTCACGTCGTGCCACCTCCCTCGAAGAGGAAGGCTCTGGATAAACCCATATCACGTTGGGGATAAGGCTCCCTCCCCGCGGGAGCTGTCCGCGCTATAGGCGCGGACTGAGGGAGTTTTATATCGACAATTTTAATTGCTTGCCTCGTATAAAAAACGAACCGGATTTGTCGGCTGTAGCTTTTTCACAAGAAAACAGCAGGATACAGCCGAGTTTTTTTCGGTAAATTTGGCATAAAACGCTGAAATTTTTTAAAATTTGTGATATAATACATAAATCCTGAAAATATGAATTGGAATGCAGACTTTTCTGTTGACAAACCGTGTTTTCATGGGGTATACTAACAATTGACCGTCAGCGAGGATTGCTATGGAACTCGATTTGAAACGTATCGCGGTAACAGACGGAGAAGTAATTCCGTTCTCCTATGATGCCGATCTGACACAAGAGGAAATGAATGGGGAATATCCATTCCGCACACCTGTTCATATCGAAGGGAAGGTTCAGAATCATCTGGGTGTTCTCAAGCTGCATGCAACGGCAAACGCACTGTATGAAACACGGTGTGCCCGCTGTCTGGCGCCCGTCAAAAAGGATCTTGGTGCAACGTGTGATATGATTTTATCGGGCGATGCCCAGAGCGATGACCGGGATGATATCTATCAGCTCGAAGGCGACAGCATTGAGCTGGACGATATTATTATCCCTGCACTTCTGTTGGAAGTCGATTTTGCATATTATTGTAAACCAGACTGCAAAGGTCTTTGCCCGAAATGCGGAAAAGATTTGAATGAAGGTCCTTGCGGCTGTGATGGACGTGAGATTGACAGTCGGCTGGCTGTCCTTCAGAAGCTTCTGGACAAGGAAGACTGAAGACGCTTAATTTTATTAAAAAAGAACTTTAAGGATAGACAGAGGAGGTGTTACCGAAATGGCAGTACCAAAGAGAAAGACTTCTAAAGCAAGACGTGATACAAGACGTAATAACGTATGGAAGCTTGCAACTCCGGGTCTGGTTAAGTGCCCGAAGTGTGGCGAACTGAAGTTCCCGCATAAGGTTTGCAAGGCTTGCGGTTCCTACAATGGCCGTGAAGTTCTGAAGGTTTCCGAGTGATTTCGGAGCACCCTGACAGATTGAAGAAGGAATAGAGAAGGCGGCTGCGGCTTCCTTCTCTATTTTTTTGTCATAATCCGGCTGGGCATGCTTGACGGGAACGCTGAGAAATGCGATAATCGGAACAGAACAGATGACTTCTTCGGAAGCTGTTGGGATAAATAGTATAAAATTGTCTTCGAGAACAGCAAAGCATGTTTTGTAGACAGAAAGGAGATTTCTATGGCAAAACCAGTTGTAGCGATTGTAGGGCGCCCCAATGTGGGCAAATCCCAGCTGTTTAATCGCTTTGCAGGCAAACGTCTTTCTATTGTTGAAGATACGCCTGGTATTACCCGTGACCGCCTGTATGCTGATTCTGAATGGCGCGGGCGTCCATTTCAGGTTGTTGATACCGGCGGCATTGAACCGAGTACAGACAGCGAAATATTGAAGTTTATGCGTATTCAGGCAGAGACTGCCATTCAGGCGGCAGATGTCATCATCCTGATGACAGATCTGCACAGTGGTATTACCGCAACCGATGAAGAGGTTGCAGCGATGCTGCGCCGCTCCCGTAAACCGATTGTGCTGGCGGTGAATAAATGTGACAGGCCCGGCTCAGAACCACCGGAATTTTATGAATTCTATAATCTGGGCCTGGGTGACCCGTATGCGATTTCTGCTTTGCACGGCTATGGTACCGGTGATCTGCTGGATGCCTGCTATGAATATTTTCCGGATGAGGAAGAAAGCGAGGAGGACAACCAGCATATCAAGGTTGCTGTGATCGGTAAGCCGAATGTGGGTAAGTCTTCCCTGATTAACCAGATTCTTGGCGAGGAACGTGTCATCGTCAGCAATATTGCCGGTACAACCCGTGACAGTGTTGACTCACGTTTTGAAAATGACAAGGGCAAGTATCTGCTCATAGATACGGCGGGTATCCGGAAGCGTTCCAAAGTGGACGAAAAAATTGAAAAATTCAGTGTGATGCGTTCTTTGATGGCAATTGAACGCGCTGATGTATGCGTGATTATGATTGATGCTACGGAAGGCGTTACGGAGCAGGATACCAAGATTGCCGGTGAAGCGCATGATGCAGGTAAGGCGTGTATCATTGTTGTCAACAAATGGGATCTGATCGAAAAGGATGGCAAGACCATGGAGCAGTATACGCAGCGTGTACGCATTGGTCTGGCATATATGCCGTATGCACCGGTTTTGTTCCTGTCGGCCAAGACCGGCTCACGTGTCGGTAAGCTGTTCGACTGTATCAATGATGTCTATGAACAGAACGGACGCCGTATCCCGACAGGACAGCTGAACACTCTGCTGGCTGAGGCAACTGCACGCGTTCAGCCGCCTACGGATAAGGGACGCCGTCTGAAGATTTACTATATTACCCAGTCAGGTGTCCGTCCGCCTACGTTTGTCTGTTTCTGTAATGATGCACAGCTGTTTCATTTCTCCTATCAGCGTTATCTGGAAAACCAGATTCGTGATGTATATGGATTGGATGGCACGCCAATCCGTATGATTATCCGAGAGCGCAGCAATAAGGAGAGCGAATGATGAGCGGAGCAACAGCATGTATGATTCTGATTGCGGTAGGTTATCTGCTGGGAAGCATCAATTCCGCAATTGTTGTATCCAAGGTATTCATGGGATATGACATTCGTACCATGGGCAGTGGGAATGCAGGTCTGACCAATTCTTATCGCTGCATGGGCTTGAAGCCGACAATATTTGTATTGTGCGGTGATATTGCAAAGGCTGTGATCGCATCTGCCATCGGTGGTATGCTGATGGGGCCATTGGGTACCCTGATCGCCGGATGCAGTGCGATTATCGGACATATGTTCCCTCTGTATTTCCATTTCAAAGGCGGTAAAGGTATTCTGGTTGGCGGAACTATGATAGCAGTCTTTGATTGGAGAATTTTCTGTATTATTATGCTATTTTTCTTTGTACTGGTTGGCATAACCAAATGGGTTTCCCTTGGTTCTATTGTAGCAACAACGCTGGTACCATTCCTGACGGTATATTTTTATTGGGGGGATGCAACCCTGCCGGCCATGGCGGTGCTCCTGTTTATCATGGCAGCAGCTGTTGTTTATATGCATCGTGCCAATATTGTGCGAATCATACATGGAAAAGAAAATAAATTTTCGCTGCATAGGGAAAAGAAATAATGCAATCCAGCATATACGGATCATATCAAGGAGTTTGCTATGAAGATTTTTGTAGTTGGCTGCGGTGGATGGGGCATGGCTCTGTCGATTCTGCTGCATGAAAACGGACATGAAGTAACAGCATGGTCCTTCTTTGAAGAAGAATGCAGGCTGCTGAAGGAAAATCGCGGAAATGAAAAGCTGCTTCCGGGCATCCACTTGCCGGAGGAAATTGATATTACAACCGATTTGAGCGGCGCGGCACAGGCAGATATTGTGCTGATGGCAGTACCATCCTTTGCGGTACATTCCACAGCGGAAAATCTGTCGAAGATTATTCCGCAGGGGACACCGATCGTCAATGTAGGCAAGGGGCTTGACCGGGATAATGACTACTGCCGTTTCTCAGAGACCATCAAAAAAGCGACGGAAAATCGAAATCCGGTTGTTGCATTGACCGGCCCGACACATGCGGAAGAGGTAGCCAGAGGTATTCTGACAGCGATTCTGGCAGCTTCTGACAGTCGTGATGCCGCAACGCTGGTACAGCAGGCATTTATGAATGATCGTTTCCGTGTCTATGTGTCACCTGATATTATTGGCGCCGAGTTGGGTGGCTGCTTTAAGAATATTATTGCGCTGGCAGCAGGTATCTGTGACGGTGTTGGGCTGGGGGATAACTCCAAGGCAGCGCTGATGACCCGCGGCCTGACAGAAATTGCACGCCTTGGCGTTCAGTTGGGCGGAAGAAGTGAGACGTTTGCAGGCTTGTCCGGCATGGGTGACCTGATTGTTACCTGTACTTCCATGCATTCCCGTAACCGCCGTGCCGGTATCATGATTGGTAAGGGAATGGATGCACAGCAGGCAATGAAGGAAGTCGGTGCAGTTGTAGAAGGCTATTATGCAACCGAGGCTGGCTATATGCTGGCAAAGAAGGCTGGGATTGAAATGCCGATTACGAGTGCAATGTATGAGCTGCTGTATGAAGGTAAGCCGGTAAAGGATTGTATCCAGAAACTGATGTCCCGCCCGCGCAAAAGCGAGATCGAGGATATTTGGAAATAAAAAGAGATGGACAAATGAAAAGTAACCGTTGAATAGAGCATAACATTGTCTGTACAAACCAGGGCTTCCCTCGTCTGAGGGAGCCTTTTTTCTATATTCTTTATAAAATCTTAAGAAACAGGATGCCATTTTTGTGCTATACTTAAAACAGTAAGATTGGATGAAACGAGGTTGGATGATGCAGAAGGAGTCAATTGGAACAGGAAAAATGATAGCAACAGGAATTGCCGCTATCGTCATTCTGATAGCAGCACAAACGCTGGCTTTGCTGGTTGGTAATCTTCCGGTTATGATAGGATTTCCTGTTGCAGCAGGCAATGTGGTTGCAGGAATTGCATATCCTGTGCTTGCATTTGCAGGAATTAAGATTTGGGTGTCCGGCTGTTTGAAGCAGGACATGCAGAGATATAAAATGGCGCGGGCGAAGCCGCGAATGATCTGGTGCTGTGCAGCCATTATCATGCCCTGCATGGTTTATGCGATTGTATTATGCTTCGTAGCAGGACAATGGGAAGTAACACCTATGCGTTCGTCTGAGATATGGGAGACAGTAACCGGCGGCATTTTCTTTTATGGGATTGGAGCCGGACTTGTGGAAGAAATGATATTTCGCGGCTTGATTATGAGCGCTTTGGAATACCGCTGGAATCAGTATGTTGCAATTGCTATCCCTTCGATCCTGTTTGCTGTGCTGCATATTGCAGGAAATCCATTGAGCTTTACGAGCTTCGTTCAACTGCTCATTGCCGGAAGTATCGTCGGTATTTTGTTTTCATTGGTGACATATGAGAGTGGAAACGTATGGAACAGCGCCATAATGCATGGCATTTGGAATATGATGGTCATTGGAGGGATTTTACATATCGGGGGTGCTGCTGATACACAATCTATCTATAGCTATGTGTTAAATACAAAATCATTTTTGATCACAGGCGGAGATTTCGGAATAGAAGCATCTATTGTTTCAATATTGGCGTATGTTGTATTCATTCTGCTGGCAATTGTGCTGATCGGAAGACAAAAAAAGCGTGCGGACAAAACCTGTGCAGCACGCGGATAAAAGATGAAAAATTTACACAGACCAAGGCCTTCCCCATTGAGGAAGGTCTTTTGCTATGTGGCGAAAAAAGGGGATGAAAAAAGCTCCCCGTCCAATACGAAGAGCTTGCTTTCATCAGTGTTATATCAATCAGATTGCGCGAGTAACCTTGCCGGAACGGAGGCACCGAGAGCAAACATTGATATGGCACGGAGTGCCAGCAACGATAGCCTTAACGCGACGAACGTTCGGCTTCCAAGTACGGTTGGAACGTCTGTGGGAATGAGAAACCTTGATACCGAAGGTTACACCCTTGCCGCAAACTTCACACTTTGCCATCTTTCCTGCACCTCCTTATCTTTATCATTTGAGTAACGGATATTATAATACCATATGTCGAAAAGAATTGCAAGGGTCATAAACAAAAATATTTTGAAGCCGGAAAAAAACGGTAAGTTGCATTGCATTCAACACGGCTATCCGTTATAATAAAAATAATAGTTTACTGTCACAGTATGGGTGAAAAAGTAAGAGAATAGGAGGCTGTCAGACATGCAACTGAAAGAATTCAGCGTAACGCTGGGCCAGTTGATTACAGAGTTTCAATTTGAGATTATTTACGGACCGGAAGGTTTTGAAAAAGTAGAAATTACCACGGATGATGTCAATCGGCCAGGTTTGCAGCTTGCAGGCTTCTTTGATTACTTTGAACCGAACCGGCTGCAAATTATGGGTAAGGTTGAAAATACGTTTGTTGAGCAGTTTGACAGTGAAAAGCGCCTGGATATTTTTGAACAGCTTTGCTCTACCGGCATTCCGGCAATTATCATTACGAGAAATATTGATGTGTTCCCTGAATTGATTGAAGCTGCAAAGAAATACGATGTAACTATCCTGCGCACCAATGAGTTTACCTCGTCCACCATGAGCGCTATCATCGCATCGTTAAAGGTTTCGCTTGCACCGCGTATTACTTTGCATGGTGTATTGGTTGAAATCTACGGCGAAGGTGTCTTGATTCTTGGCGACAGTGGCGTTGGTAAGAGTGAAACTGCAATTGAGCTGGTAAAGCGCGGACATCGTTTGATTGCAGATGATGCAGTTGAAATTAAGCGTGTATCTGACCGTACACTCGTTGGCAGCGCACCGGAAATTATCCGTCATTTTATTGAGCTGCGCGGTATTGGTATTGTTGATGTACGCCGTATCTTTGGTATGGGTGCGATTAAGGAAACAGAACGTGTTGATGTGATTATCAATCTGGAGCAGTGGCAGGAAGGCAAGATGTATGACCGCCTGGGACTGGACAACCAGTATACAGATATTCTTGGTATGAGAATTCCTTCTTTGACCATTCCAGTACGCCCAGGCCGAAATCTTGCAGTTATCATCGAAGTAGCAGCCATGAACCATCGTCATAAGTCTATGGGCTATAACGCTGCAAAGGAATTGAACGAGCGCATGATGAAGTCCATGGGTATGGGCTGAGCGCATTATATCAGCGGATAAAAACGAAACAGATATAGAAAAGCAAAGCACGCCTCACGAAACGGGTGTGCTTTGCTTTTATTCTAAAAATGGTCAAATATAAAATTCTTCAAAATCATCCAGCCGCAGACAGCCGACACGTCCGCCGTCTTCTTTATGGGCTGCGCCGCAATCAATATAGATAATACCACCGTCATCTAAAATCTGACCGGCTTTTCCACCTTCCAGACGATACGTTGGTACATGACCGACAATCACGGTTTTGTCTGCATAGTATTCCATGCCTGGTGTTGGTGTAGCAGTCAGGAAAGCAGAAGGGGGATATTCCTCTAAATCCTTGTCCTCCTCAAAACCTGCAATGCCACTGTGGGTCAGCACAAAGGATACACCGTCTGCTTCGGTTTCCTCATATAGAGTCATTTCTCCAATGTAGTCAAGAATTGCTTCGCGTTCTTCCTCATCCAGTTCCAGATATTGTGCCAATGTGCGCTGTCCGCCATCTGCTGTCCATTCAGCCAGCGCCAGCCTGCTTCCATCATCCAGATATTTCGCCAGATTTCCCATGGCTGCTTCCGGCGGGAGAGTGCGGACACTGCGCGCAAACCGCAGCTCATGGTTGCCGAGAATCGGGAACACATTGGGATATTGCATCATATCGTGCAGCAGTCCGATGGGATCGGGACCGAGATCCACACAGTCACCCAACACGAACATTGTGTCATTATCATTGAAACGTATTTTTTTCAGCAGGCTTTTCCAGTCGTCGAGACAGCCATGCAGATCACTTACGGTATAAATCATAAACGGAAACCTCCGGCGGATACAAAGTGAATAAATTGTTATTACTATTGTATGCGACAAAGGACAGAAAAACAAGAGTAAAAAGCAGGACAACGAAAATTTGTTTCATGAAAAAACTGCATAACGGAGCATTTTCGACAAAGTGAAATATATTTTACAGAATACAGCCTGTCCGGACAGAAAAAGCGTTTCTCTTTTGCACTTCGCATGGTATAATAATATTGTATTGGCATTGATAGGAACGGTAATGTAAAATACCTGTAGGACGCTCCAATGACTCCCCCGGATGAGGGAGCTGTCAGCAAAGCTGACTGAGGGAGTAGCATGTCACGTATTTTCTACACAGTAGTTACAATTGCTCTGCAATAGGGAGGCTGTATCTACTTTTCCTATAGCAAATTGATATGATCTGATAACGATCCGATTATTTTCTTGAACAGAGGAATGAAAGTTATGATAGAAGCATTGAAGCGTGAGCTGGAATGCCCGGCAGACCAGCTTGCATTTTATACGGATGAACCGATGAGCCGTCATACCTCCTTTCGGATTGGCGGCCCGGCAGATTTGCTGGTTTCGCCAAAGAGTGAGCATGCAATCTGCGGTGTTGTAAAGGCTGCCAAAAAGGCCGGATTACCGCTGACCGTACTGGGCAATGGCTCCAATGTATTGGTAAGCGATGAAGGCATTCGCGGGGTTGTATTGTGCATCGGTTCGGATTACAGTGCGATGAAAACAGAAGGTACAAAAATAGAGGCACAGACTGGCGCGCTGTTGTCTGTGCTGGCAGCAGAGGCATATCATGCCGGGCTGACCGGACTGGAATTTGCCGGCGGCATCCCGGGCTCATTGGGCGGCGCATTGTTTATGAATGCAGGCGCTTATGACGGGCAGACAGCGAATGTTGTGGTTTCCTCCCGGTACTATGATGCGAAGAACGATATCATTGGTACGCTGACCGGGGAAGAACACGCATTCGGATATCGTACCAGTGTTTTCAAAAGCCATGCGGAATGGATAGCGCTTTCTGCGGTGATACAGCTGGAAGAGGGGAATCCGGCGGATATCCGTACAAAGATGGATGATTTTGCACAGCGCAGGCGGGATAAGCAGCCGCTCAATTATCCGAGCGCCGGCAGTACGTTTAAGCGTCCGACAGGATATTTTGCCGGAAAGCTGATTCAGGATGCCGGATTGATGGGATATTCTGTCGGCGGTGCACAGGTTTCGGAAAAACATGCCGGATTTGTCATCAACAGGGACGGCGCAACCTGTGCGGATGTGCTGGCAGTGATTACGCATGTACAGGAAGAGGTTTTGCGTCAGTTCGGGGTAGAGTTGGAGCCGGAGGTTAGAATGCTGTGAGCATATTTTGAGGGAAAACAGGAACGAAGGAATGTCTGACAGATCTGTATAACCATTGGGACGGTTATAGAACAGGAAAGGACAGAGGAGCATGAAATTTTTTATCATTTCCGGTATGTCAGGATCGGGAAAATCAAGAGCAATGGCGACGCTGGAGGATTTGGGCTATTACTGCGTAGATAATATTCCGGTAGCGTTGATTCCGTCATTTGCAGAAATCTGTCTGGCAGCTGCCGGGGGACAGTATGAACGGGTTGCATTGGCAGTGGATATCCGCGCAGGCAAGGATATTTCCAATTTGATGCCGGTATTTGACCGGCTGGCGGAAATCGGCTGTCAATACAAGGTGATTTATCTGGATACTGCAACACCAACGCTGATTAACCGGTATAAGGCAACACGCCGCAAGCATCCGTTGATGATTGATGGCGTTACCATGGTGGATGCCATCGAACAGGAACGGGAGCTGCTGGTTGATGTACGCCAGCGTGCGGATTTTGTTGTAGATACCACGCGCTTTGAGGTGGCACAGCTACGGGAAACCATTATTTCACTGGCAACCGGCGGCGCAAGCAGCGGCCTGCTACATGTGAATGTAGTATCCTTTGGATTTAAATATGGAATTCCGGCAGATGCAGATCTTGTATTTGACGTTCGTTTCCTGCCAAACCCATATTATGAAATCAGCCTGCGTGAGAAGACCGGTCAAGACCCGCAGGTCAGCAATTATGTATTCTGCGACGGTACGGCGGACCGATATCTGGATCGCTTGTTTGCATTGCTGGATTTTCTGATTCCACAGTATACCAAGGAAGGTAAGGCAGTTCTGACCATTGCTATTGGTTGCACAGGCGGCAGACATCGTTCGGTAGCAATTGCAGAAGCCGTGAAGACGCATTTGATTCAGCATGATGTACTGGCGGCAGCAACACACAGAGATAGTCTCAAGGGGTAATGCTATGGCAAGACCATTCTACCGGAAGCTTTATCTGCGCACCTTACGGGTTGCACGAAAGGCGGGCCTGCGCAAACGGCAGAACCAGCAGACCATGCAGTCTGCCCGCAGCCTGGGGCCGCGTATTGCCGTAATCGGCGGTGGTACCGGGCTGTCCACCATGCTGCGCGGATTAAAAACATATACAGAAAATATTACAGCAATTGTTTCGGTTTCTGATGACGGCGGTGGAAGCGGCGTACTGCGTGAAGATCTCGGCATGCTTCCGCCGGGCGATATCCGCAACTGTATCACCGCGCTTGCCAATACGGAACCGACGATGATGGAGCTGATGAATTACCGGTTTCCGGAAGGAATCAACAAAGGACAATCGTTTGGCAATTTATTTTTGGCAGCGTTGAACGGTGTTTTCGGCTCCTTTGAGGAAGCCGTTATGAAAATGAATGAAGTCCTTGCTGTCACAGGCAAGGTCCTGCCTGTCACCGATGCGGACTGTAATCTGGTGGCAGATTTTGAAAATGGCGCAAGCGTTGTGGGTGAATCCAAAATTGCTGTTAAGAAAAAGCAACACAATTGTCGGATTCAGCAGGTACGGCTGGAGCCGGAGCATCCAAAGGCTCTGCCACATGCGATAGATGCGATTTTATCGGCAGATATGATTATTCTGGGACCGGGCAGCCTGTATACCAGTATTATTCCTAACCTGCTGGTAGACGGTATCGTAGATGCCCTCAAAAAATCAAAAGCGCCAAAGGTTTATGTGCTCAATATCATGACACAGGACGGCGAAACAGAGGGCTATACGGCGTTTGACCATCTGAACGCATTGCTGCAGCACAGCGAACAGGGTATTGTAGACGCCTGTATTTATAATACTGCTCCGGTACCAGATCTGATTCAGGCTCGCTACCGGACAGAGGATGCAGAACCGGTGGAAATGGATATGGAGCGCTTCCGCGCCGCAGGTGTGGAAATGTATGGCTTCCCGCTGATTGCAAGCGACAGTAAATTTGCACGGCATGATCCGAAACTGCTTGCACAGGCAGTAGTCAATGTATTTGGCCGGTGCTGTGTGCGGGAAGGCGTTTACGGCGCATATGACCTGCTGGCGAGGGAAACCGAACCCGGAAAAATTTGAGGAGGGACTGCGGTGTCATTTTCTTCAGAGACAAAGGAAGAGCTGTGCCGTATTCCGGTCAGCAGGGACTGCTGTGCGGCGGCAGAGGCGTATGGGCTTTTGCTGTATGCGCATACCTTTTCCCATACGGAAATTGCCCTCGTGACCAGCAGTGAACCGCTGGCAAAACGGATTCCGCCCCTGTTTGCACGGGCCTTTGGTGTTGCAATAACATCGCAGGAAAAGAGCGCAGGTGGGCGGATTACCTTGAAAATTACCGAGGAAATGCAGCTCAGGCGGATTTTTTCCGCACTGGGCTATGACTGGAAATACCACATGTCCTACCACCTCAACCGCAATGTCATTGAGGAGGACTGCTGCCGGGCGGCTTTCCTGCGCGGCGTTTTCCTCGCGGCAGGAGCAGTGGCCGGACCGGATAAAAAGACACATCTGGAAATGACAACTGCGCATCATGCGCTGTGCCGTGAGGTTATGAGTCTGATGCTGGATATGGATTTGATGCCGAAATTTGCAACACGGAAGACGGTATCGATGCTGTACTGGAAGGATTCCGCGGGGGCAGAGGATTTTTTGACGTTGATCGGTGCACAGCACGCCGCTATGCAGCTGATGCAGGCAAAAGTGGAAAAACAGCTGCGCAATAAGGTAAATCGAAGGGTGAACTGTGAGGCTGCCAATGTTATCAAGGCATCCAATGCGGCAGCAGAACAGATCGCAGCGATTCGGCTTGCATTGGAACAGGGAGGCTGGGAGGTTTTTCCCGATTCCCTGCATGAAACCATCCGCCTGCGGCTGGCGGATCCAACGGCAAGCCTTGCTGAGCTTGCGGCACGACTGAATCCGCCAATTTCCAAGCCAGGACTGAGCCATCGGCTGCGTCGTATTGTTACCATTGCAAAGGCCGCACAGGAGGGACACGAATGAGCTTTGCGCACTTACATGTACATACAGAATTTAGCTTGTTGGACGGCGCCTGCCGCATCGGCAATATGATGGAGCATGTCAAGGAACTGGGGCAGGAGGCAATTGCAATCACAGACCATGGCGTCATGTATGGCGTCATCGACTTTTACCGTGCGGCAAAGGCCGCCGGAGTGAAACCGATCATCGGCTGTGAGGTCTATGTTGCGCGTCGTACCCGGCATGACAAGGTGCATGGGATGGATAACAACCCATATCACCTGATTTTGTTGTGCAAAAATGAGGAAGGTTACCGTAATCTGATTCATATGGTCAGCCTGTCGTTTTCCGAGGGCTTCTATAACCGTCCGCGTGTGGATATGGAACTTCTGCGGAGTCATCATGACGGTTTAATTTGCCTGTCCGCTTGTCTTGCGGGCGAAGTTGCATCTAAAATTTTGCAGCAGAATTATGAGGGGGCAAAGCAGGCCGCGCTGGAATATCGGGATATTTTCGGGGAGGACAATTTCTACCTCGAAATTCAGGATCATGGACTCCCGGAGGACGCAGATGTCAAACGTGGTGTCATTCGAATTGCGGAAGAAACCGGCATTCCACTGGTGGCTACCAATGATGCGCATTACACCAGAAAAGAAGATGCAAAAATTCAGGATGTTCTGATGTGCATTCAGACTGGCAAGACAGTGGACGACATAGACCGTATGCGGTTTGAGACAGACGAATTTTATTTAAAAAGTGAAGAGGAAATGGCTGCGCTGTTCCCAGAGTATCCGGAGGCAATTTCCAATACCGTGAAGATTGTCGAGCAGTGCAACCTTGATTTTACGTTTGGCCAATATCATTTACCGTCTTTTGCCGTGCCGGAGGGCTATACCGCTGAACAGTATCTGCAAAAGCTGTGTATGGAAGGATTTGACCGGCGGTATGACCCGCAGGATCATGAAAAGCGGGAACGTTTGCAATATGAGCTGGATATGATTCAGCAGATGGGCTTTGTGGACTATTTCCTGATCGTGTGGGATTTTATCCATTACGCGAAAACACATGGGATTCCTGTCGGGCCGGGCAGAGGCTCGGCAGCAGGTTCCATGGTTGCGTATTGTCTGGATATCACAACGCTGGACCCATTGCAGTATTCTCTGTATTTTGAACGCTTTCTCAATCCGGAGCGTATCAGTATGCCGGATATTGACGTCGATTTCTGTTATGAACGGCGTCAGGAGGTCATTGATTATGTTACCGAAAAATATGGCGCCGATCATGTCGCGCAGATTGTTACCTTTGGTACGATGGCAGCGCGCAATGCGATTCGTGACGTCGGACGTGCACTGAATATCCCATATGCGGATGTCGATGTTGTTGCCAAGCTGGTGCCGATGGAATTGCACATCACACTGGATAAGGCGCTTGCGGCATCGGAGCAGCTGCGTCAGATGTATGAAAATGATCCAACCGTACATCGCTTGATTGATACGGCGCGCAGTCTGGAGGGTATGCCCAGACATGCTTCTACCCATGCCGCCGGTGTTGTCATTACCAATGAACCGGTAGACCATTATGTCCCGCTGGCGGCCAATGACGGCAATATGGTCACGCAGTATATCATGACCACACTCGAAGAGCTTGGTCTGTTGAAAATGGACTTCCTTGGCCTTCGGAACCTGACTGTACTGAGCGATGCGGAAAAAATGGTGCAGCAGTGGGAACCGGAGTTCAAATTGGATGATATTTCCCTGAATGATGATGCAACGTATACCATGCTGGCACAGGGGAAGACATCCGGCGTGTTCCAGCTTGAAAGTGCAGGCATTACCAATGTCGTAACGGGATTGAAGCCGCATTCGGTTGAAGATATCACGGCGGTTGTAGCGCTCTATCGTCCGGGACCGATGCAGTCCATTCCACGATATATTGCCTGCAAGCATGACCCAAAGCAGGTGCAGTACAAGCATCCGCTGCTTAAGGATATTTTGGATGTCACCTACGGCTGTATGGTGTATCAGGAACAGGTTATGGAAGTATTCCGCGTGCTGGCGGGCTATTCGCTTGGTAAGGCGGATATGGTGCGCCGCGCCATGTCCAAAAAGAAAATGAAAGAGCTTGCCAAGGAGCGCACGAACTTTATTTACGGGAATGCGGAGCTGGGTATTGACGGTGCGATTAAACGCGGCGTGGACGAACAGACAGCGGAATCCATCTTTGATGAGATTATGGATTTTGCAAACTATGCTTTCAATAAGGCACATGCGGTATGCTATGCTGTCGTTTCTTATCAGACGGCATATATGAAGTGCCATTATCCGCATGAATATATGGCGGCGTTGCTGACGAGTGTGCTGGATTCTTCCTACAAGGTTTCGGAATATATCGGTGCGGCACGCGGCATGGGTCTGACCGTTTTGCCGCCAGATGTCAACCAGTCGTGTGAGGGGTTTACCGTAGCGGATGGCAATATCCGTTTCGGATTGGCGGCAATTCGTAATGTTGGACGTAGCTTTCTCAAGGAGCTGGAGCAGGAACGAGCAAAAGACGGACCGTTTGTATCCTTTGAGGAATTCTGTGAACGCATGTATGCGCATGACCTCAACCGCCGGGCGTTGGAGGGCTTAATCAAATCGGGCGCATTCGATTCGATGGGCTATCGCCGCAGCCAGTTATTGGAAGTATATGACCGTGTATTGAATGCGGTTACCAATGCCCGCAGGCGCAATGTTGAAGGACAGATGGATTTGTTCGGTATGGGAATGGAGGAACAGAAACGGGAAAGCATCCATATGCCGAATATACCGGAATTGCCGACGCGTGAGCTGCTGTCGCTGGAAAAAGAAACCACAGGACTGTATTTGTCGGGACATCCACTGGACAGCTATCGGGAGCTGATTGAAGCGGCAGACTGTGCGTCCATCCGTGGGATTGAAGAGGATTTGACCGGAGAGCACGATGCGGCGCAGCCCCCGAAATATCATGACGGGATGAATGTCATGTTGGCCGGCGTTATCATCTCTGTCCGGCTGAAAACAACCAAAAACAACAATATGATGGCGTATGTCGTGGCAGAAGACCTGACAGGCTCGGTAGAGATGGTTGTCTTTTCGTCTGTCATGCAGCAGGCGGGGGACTGGATGAAAGAAGATCGCGCAGTCTGGATTGCAGGCCGTATTGATGCGCGTGAGGATGAAGCGCCCAAAATTATTCCGACAGCGATATATCCGCTGGATGAGGAGCATCTCGATGTAGTGAAGGAATCGGTACAGGGCAGGCGCAATCATTATCGTGATCGTTCGCAGAGACAAAACCGGGATAATATGACGCGTCAACAGACGGCGCCAGCAGGAGCTTCAGATGGCGGTTGCCGTCATAAGCTGTATTTGCGCATTGCCAATATGGATGATCCGCAGTTAGATGAAGTAAAAAAGTTGCTTCCGGATTATCGCGGTGATTTGCCGGTTTATTTATTCTGTTCGGAAAATCGAAAGACCCTGAAAGCACCACGTTCCATGTGGATTTATAATAATTTGCTGTTAATTGATAAATTAAGGTTTATTCTTGGCGAGGAAAATGTTATAATGAAATAACGAAAGTGATCTGGGCAGAAGTCTGGAGTGTTTTTTTACAAAGCAATGCAGTGATGACAAAAAAACAGGAAAATTTTCATTCATTATGAAATTCCGATTGTCGGATTGGAGAAACGACAGATGGAAGCATATTTGGAGGGAACAAAATGGATAAGCAGATTAAACGAATTGGTATTCTGACCAGCGGCGGCGACGCACCTGGTATGAACGCAGTTGTCCGTGCAGTCGTACGTACATCATCCGCCTATGGCATTTCCTGTCTGGGAATCCGCCGCGGTTACAGCGGTTTGATCAATGGCGATATTGTTGAGATGGGCGCACGAAGTGTAGACGGCATTATCGCAAAGGGCGGTACAATCCTGTATACGGCACGCTGTCTGGAAATGCTGACCGAAGAAGGCTTGCAGCAGGCAGCTGACAATGCGCACTATATGGGCCTGGATGGACTGGTTGTATGCGGCGGCGACGGCAGCTTCCGCGGCGCGCAGGCGCTTTCCCGCAAGGGCGTTCCGGCAATCGGCATTCCGGGTACCATTGATAACGATATTGTGTGCTCGGACTATACCATCGGCTTCGATACCGCTTCCAATACAGCGATTCAGGCAATTGATAAGCTGCGTGATACCATGCAGTCTCACGAACGCTGCTCAGTTGTTGAGGTTATGGGACGCCGGGCAGGCCATCTGGCTTTGCAGGTTGGTATTGCCTGTGGTGCAACTGCAATTCTGTTACCGGAGCGCGAGACTGACTTTGAAACATCGATCGTTCAAAAGATGCGTGCAAACCGTATCCGCGGCAGAAAGCATCATATTATCATCGTTGCTGAGGGTGTCGGTAATGCGCAGGATGTAGCGGATCGGATTCATACTGCAACTGGTATTGATGCACGTGTTACTATTCTGGGTCATATCCAGCGTGGCGGTTCCCCGACGGTACGTGACCGTGTTATGGCAACCCGTATGGGCTATCATGCTGTTAAGATTCTGATGGAAGGCGCTTCCAACCGTGTTGTTTGTTCTAATAATAACACAATTACAGATTATGATATTGAGGAAGGTCTGTCCATGACAAAGGATTTGAGTCAGGAACTGTACGAAGTATCCAAGACGGTAGCGATCTAAATTGAATAAAAAACAAGAAGAGGGGCGGATGTATTTCTGACCCTCTTTTGTGCTTAAGGTAAAAGAAAATGTCAAAATCAGTGTTGATTACCGGTGTAACCCGCGGAATTGGGCGTGCTTGCGCATTCAAGTTTGCGCAGGAGGGCTGGAATATTACCGGCAGCTATGTTAGCTCGACTGCTGTAGCAGAACAACTGGAACAGGAAATACGAAAAACAGGTGTGCAGTGTCGATGCATTCAGGCGGATATAAGGGATACTGCGTCTGTGCGCCGCATGGCATTGCTGGCGCAGGCGAATTTCGGCACACCGGATGCGGTAGTATGCAACGCCGGCATCGCACAACAGAAAATGTTTTCCGATATCACGGAAGAAGACTGGGATACCATGTTTGATGTCAATACCAAAGGCGTTTACCGTGTCATTCAGGCGGTTTTGCCACAGCTTTTAGATCGGCAGTCTGGAAGTATTGTCACAGTTTCTTCTATTTGGGGGCAGACCGGCGGCTCCTGTGAGGTACATTATTCTGCATCCAAGGCGGCGGTGATTGGTATGACAAAAGCATTGGCAAAGGAGCTTGGTTTGTCTGGTGTCCGTGTCAATTGTGTCTCGCCTGGCGTCATTGATACCGATATGAATCGTATGCATGGGGAAGATATTATGCAGGCGTTGGCAGAGGAAACACCGCTCGGTAGAAACGGACAGCCGGAAGAAGTTGCAGATGTGATTTACTGGCTGGCATCTGATCAATCGCGCTTTGTCACCGGACAGGTGCTCGGTGTCAATGGCGGATTTTATATTTAAAAAAACCGCTGGGGGAATGTGTCCTCCGGCGGTTTGCGCTTATCCAAGATTTTTCAGTTCAAATGGTGTAGACTGATATACATAGTAATTCAGCCAGTTGGTAAACAGCAGCGTGGAATGAGAGCGCCATGACAGCAGTGGTTCATTATGCGGATCGCCGTGTTCAAAATAATTTTCTGGGATATCTGGATTTAAGCCGCGCTGGACGTCACGATAATATTCGCGCGCAAGCGTATCCTTGTCATATTCGCTGTGACCGGTGATGAAAAGCTGACGACCATTTTTGGCAGTTATAATATATGGTCCTGCTTCATACGACTCTGCAAGCATGGTTAGTTCTGGATGGCGAATGATATCTTCGGAATAAATTGTCGTATGACGGGAGTGCGGTGCCTTGAACACGTCATCAAAGCCGCGAAGTAGGCTCTCATGATGACGCATGATGTGATGCTTATAAATGCCGGATATTTTTTTTGCTAACAAATGCTTCTGAATGCCATAATGGTAATATAATCCGGCTTGTGCGCCCCAGCAGATATGCATCGTAGAATGTACATGTGTTTTGGTCCATTCCATAATCTCAACTAGCTCTGGCCAGTAATCAACCTCTTCAAAAGGCATTTTCTCTACCGGAGCCCCGGTGATAATAAAACCATCATAGTATTGATCACGGATGTCATCAAAGGTCTGATAGAATTTCAGGAGATGATCTTCCGGGGTATTGGTAGATTTATGTGATGCTGTCTGAATCAGGTCGATTTCAATTTGAATCGGTGTATTGGACAGACAGCGGAGAATCTGTGTCTCGGTAACAATCTTGGTGGGCATCAGATTGAGGATAGCAATACGAAGCGGTCGGATATGCTGCGTGGTTGCCCGGTGGTGCGTCATAACAAAAATATTTTCACTTTCCAGTATTGCGCAGGCGGGCAAGCTGTTTTCTACGATGATTGGCATAGAAAAGCCTCCTTTGTATCTAGTCAGTGTATGCAGACCATTATAACACAATGAAAGACATTGGTCAAAAATAATTGAAAAAAGTTGAAAAAAGCTGTTGACAAAAAGTGGTCAGACGTGATATTATAACTGAGCACTCGACAAGTGAACATGACATCAGATGAATGAAAAAAGAATTGATCGGAAG
>JAUNGQ010000021.1 GCA_030524285.1 Eubacteriales bacterium | reverse complement strand
GTATCGTCGGATTCCAATTCCTCTTCAGGCAATGAAAACAGCAATCCATATAACGGCTATGGCTACGGCTACAGCTTCCCATAAGACGATATAACGCAGGCTCCCTCAGAAAATGAGGGAGCTTTTTTATACCACAGGCGTAATTCTTTGGGAGTAGCTGAGGTCTTTTCCAAATGACCAAATCGCGCGTGCAGGAAATGACACTTTTGCTGTTGAAATTTGGTTGAAACTCACAAAATCCTTGTGGATTGATACAATGGCGTTGAAAAAAGCAGGAAAAAACGGTATGATAACAGTATATATTTTTCCGTACACAAATTTAGGATATATCTGAAAACAAAGAAATGGACAAACACGTCTCTGTTTCGGATAGCTCCTAGACGATACTATGTTTTTTCGAGGTGCAACATGGCAGTATTAAGATGCTATACTGAAAAACGCAGTGGATTCGATAGTGCATCCCAGTCGCTGTGCAGCAGCATGCGTGAATTGCTGGAAATCCCGGCGCTGACCTATGTGCGTGAGCTGTGTCGGTATGATGTGGAAGGCATTGATGCGGAAACCTATGCGAAGGCAAAGAATATCGTATTCTCTGAGCCGATGGTAGACGATTGCTACGATGAGCAGTATCCGATGCCGGAAGGCGATTACCGTATTCTGGCAGTTGAGCCGCTGCCGGGTCAGTATGACCAGCGCTCGGACTCCTGCGCACAGTGTATCCAGCTGATGACACAGGGAGAGCGTCCGAAGGTAGCAGCAGCGCATATCTATGTGCTTGGCGGTAAGCTGACAGATGCAGAACTGGATAAAATCCGCGGCTATCTGATTAACCCGGTGGATTCCAGAGAGGCTTCCAGGGAAAAGCCGGAAACACTGGCTGCAAATTATGCGATCCCGACTGAGGTTGACACCGTAGAAGGCTTTATTTCTATGGATACTGCCGCATTGGAGGAAATGCGCACCCGTCTGGGGCTGGCAATGGAGCTGGATGATCTGGAATTTTTACAGAGCTATTTCGCAGGTGAGGAAAAGCGTGACCCGACGATCACAGAGGTTCGTATGATCGATACCTATTGGTCTGACCATTGTCGTCATACGACCTTCCTGACCGAGATTGACAGCAGCAACATTGAAGACCCGATGGTACAAGCTGCATATGAACGCTATCTGGCTGGACGTGTCGAAGTTTATGGCGAGGAAAAGGCTGCCAAGCGCCCGATTACCCTGATGGATATTGGTACGGCTGGCGCAAAGGTACTCAAGAAGCGCGGCAACCTGCCGAATATAGATGAGAGTGAGGAAATCAACGCCTGCTCCATCCGCATTGATGCAACCGTAGACGGCAAGAAAGAGCCGTGGCTGCTGATGTTTAAAAACGAAACCCATAATCACCCGACAGAAATCGAACCGTTCGGCGGCGCGGCAACCTGCCTCGGCGGCGCGATCCGTGACCCGTTGTCCGGCAGAAGCTATGTCTATCAGGCAATGCGCGTGACCGGTGCAGGCGACCCGACGGTTCCGCTACAGGAAACACTGGAGCATAAGCTGCCGCAGCGTAAGCTGTGTACCACAGCAGCAGGCGGCTACTCTTCCTATGGTAACCAGATTGGCCTGTCCACCGGTCTGGTACATGAAATTTATCATCCGGGCTATGTGGCAAAGCGTATGGAAATCGGCGCAGTTGTCGGCGCGGCTCCGATTGAAAATGTTATCCGTGAGGTTCCGGACCCGGGCGATATCGTTATCCTGCTCGGCGGCCGTACCGGCCGTGATGGCTGTGGCGGCGCAACCGGTTCCTCTAAGAGCCATACCACCGAATCGCTGGAAACCTGCGGCGCAGAGGTACAGAAGGGCAATCCGCCGGAAGAGCGCAAGATTCAGCGTCTGTTCCGTAATCCGGAGGTTACCCGCATGATCCGCCGCTGCAATGACTTTGGTGCAGGCGGCGTATCCGTTGCGATCGGTGAGCTGGCAGATGGTCTGGATATTGACCTGAATGCAGTACCGAAGAAGTATGACGGTTTGGATGGCACAGAGCTGGCAATCTCCGAGTCGCAGGAGCGTATGGCAGTTGTTGTTGCCAGGGAAAATGTAGAAACCTTTATCCGGATGGCAAATGAAGAAAATATCGAAGCTACGGTTGTTGCAACCGTAACCGATACCAACCGTCTGCGCATGACATGGAATGGCAAGACCATTGTTGACGTATCCCGTGATTTCCTGAATACCAACGGCGCGTCTAAGCACGCCAATGCACACGTCGCTCCGCTGCCAAATCCGAGCATTGAAGCTCCGGCTGAAGGTGTAACGATCAGGGAAAAGCTGTTGAACCTGTCTTCTCAGCTCAATATCTGTCTGGAGCGCGGTTTGACCGAACGGTTTGACGGCTCCATCGGTGCAAGCTCCGTCTTTATGCCGTATGGCGGTAAGAATCAGCTGACTCCAACACAGGTTATGGCGGCAACTCTGCCGACTGCTGGGCAGTGTTCGACGGCATCGGTCATGGGCTTTGGCTTTGACCCCTATTTTATGGAACAGAACCCGTTCCTCGGCGCATCCTGTGCTGTTATTGAATCCATGGCGCGTCTGGTAGCGGCAGGCTGTGACTATCGCACTGCTTACTTGACCTTCCAGGAATATTTTGAACATCTGAACCGTGACCCGGAGAAATTCGGCACACCGTTTGCAGCCCTGCTGGGTGCATATGATGCACAGGAGAAGCTGGGACGTGCAGCAATCGGCGGTAAGGACTCCATGTCCGGCACCTATGATGATATGCATGTACCGCCAACGCTGGTATCGTTTGCGATTGCGCCGCAGGAAGCAGACCATCTGGTTTCTCCGGAATTTAAGGCGGCAGGCCATCCGGTTTACTTCTTTGACGCCGCTTATAATATGGACGGATCTCCGGATTATGATACCATCCGTTCCACATGGGAAACCATCCAGAAGCTGATTGACGACGGCAAGGTTGCAGCATCGTGGGCGCTGGCAGCAGGCGGCATTGCAGAAGGCATTGTCAAGATGTCTGTCGGCAATGATATCGGCTTTACATTTGCACCGGATTTCCAGCCGGAAGCGCTGTTCCTCAAGAATTACGGCGGTATCCTGATTGAATCTACCGAAGAGCTGGAGAACATGCCGCTGTGGATGGTTGGTATGACGACTGCAAAGCCGGAAATCGAAGCTTATGGCGAGACGATCACACTGGACGAGCTGAAGGGCGCACTGGAGGGTACACTGGAAAGTGTATTCCCGACACGTGCAGCAGCATCTGATGACAAGCTGGTCAAGCCGGTTTGTGAGGAGCGTTATACAAAGGCTCCGGCAGTCAAATCTGCACGTCCGGCAGCCGTGATTCCGGTATTCCCGGGCACGAACTGTGAATATGATACGGCAAAGGCAGTGGAAACTGCTGGCGGCGAAGCAAAGATTGTCGTTGTCCGCAATCTGTCTCAGGATGCGCTGATGCGTTCCGCAGAAGAGCTGGAAGCAGCAATCCGCGGCTCCCAGATGATGATTCTGCCGGGCGGCTTCTCCGGCGGCGATGAGCCGGACGGCTCCGGTAAGTTCATTGCATCGTTCCTGCGTGCTCCGGCAATCAAGGACGCTGTACATGATCTGCTGAACAACCGTGACGGTCTGATGCTGGGTATCTGCAACGGATTCCAGGCGCTCATTAAGCTGGGGCTGGTACCGTATGGTGAAATCCGTGATCTGGATGATACCTGCCCGACGCTGACCTATAATCTGATTGGACGCCATCAGTCCCGCTATGTACAGACCCGCGTTGCGTCTGTCAAGTCCCCGTGGCTGTCTTCCTGTGAGGTGGGGGACGTGCATTCCATCGCAATCTCCCATGGTGAAGGCCGCTTTGTGGCTCCGCAGGCGGAAATTGACCGTCTGGTTGCAAATGGTCAGGTAGCATTCCAGTATGTTGACTTTGATGGAAACCCGTCAATGGATATTGCGTTCAACCCGAATGGTTCCATGTGTGCCATTGAAGGTATCACCTCTCCGGATGGACGTGTCCTCGGTAAAATGGGTCATACCGAACGCTATACCCAATATGTTGGTCAGAATATTTTTGGTGAAAAGTATCAGCCGATCTTTGAAAATGGCGTGAAATACTTTAAGTAAATTCTGATGGATTTATCAGCCTGCTGTCTGTTTCCGGATGGCAGGCTGGTTTTTCGTGTCTGGTTTGGCATAATCATGATCGGACAGATATTACAAAACTATGGGGTGACAAACAGTGATAAACTTGAAAAAATTGGTTGTAGTATTGACTGTATTGGCAATGCTGTGTCAGCTGTCATTTGCATTGGCTGTGGATGCAGTGGATGATATAGAGCAGTCTGACACCGCTGCTATAACGGAATCGGTTGATACGTTTGATGCCACTGATACCACAGATTCTGCCGACACGACGGATACATTTGACACGGCGGCCCCGGATACTGTTGATGCCATGGATACAGCGGATACCGAGGCTGATGAAGATGCGGTGGATACCATTGATGCCGATGCAATCAGAGACACCGAGGTATATGACGCAGGCGACAGGGTGAATCACAGCATGGTACAGCGCAATCGATCGGTGCCTGTCCTGATGTACCACGCTGTATCCGATGATGCATGGGGAATTTCCTCCCTGTTTGTAACAGTGGCGAACTTCCGAGCACAGCTGCAATACTTAAAGGACAATGGCTATCAGACGATTCATTTCTCAGATCTGAATCATTTGGAGGATTATAGCAAACCGATTCTTATCACATTTGATGACGGTTACGACGATAATTATACGACTGCCTATCAGATGTTAAAGGAATATGACATGAAAGCGACTATCTTTATGGTGTCCTCTTCCATCGGTAAACAAAGGCGTCTGACTGCCGATCAGCTGCGTGAGATGTCGGATTCCGGCCTGATTTCGATTCAGAGCCACACAGCAGACCATGTCAAACTGGGAAATTTGAGCTATTCGCAGCAGGAATACCAGATGAAGGAATCCAAACGAGTGATTTCTGAAGTCACCGGACGTGTACCGTATGTCCTTTCTTATCCGGAGGGCAGTTATAATAAAAATACCTTGAAGCTGGTAAGTACGTATTATGATGTAGCGCTGCGCTCGTGGGGAGGACGTTGGACAACCAGTTCCAATTTTTATGAAGTGACACGCCATCCGATTGAGCGTAATATGACACTTTCGGAATTTAGCAAAACGGTCAACGAGGATGTTTATATCATCTTTAAGGACATAAAACAATCGGCATGGTATACTCCATATGTACAGCGGGCATATGATCTTGAACTGATGCGCGGCACAAGCGGTAATACATTCAGTCCAAACGCAACCCTTACCCGTGCGCAGATGGCACAGATTTTGTATAATGCGGCGGGCTGCCCGGAACCGCAGAGCGGGACAATGCCGTTTACTGACGTGAAATACGGTTCGTGGTACTATGATGCTGTCCAATGGGCGGCTGCCACAGGCATCACGGCGGGTACTTCTCAGACAACCTATTCTCCGGGCAGCAATATCACCCGTGAACAGTTTGTCACGTTGCTGTACCGGTATTCCAACAGACCATCCGGCACAGGTTCGATAGACAGCTTCCCGGATGCTGCTTCGGCTTCGGACTGGTCAAGGGATGCGTTCTCGTGGGCTGTTGGCATTGGTATGGTTTCCGGTTCCAAGGTTGGAAATACCCTGTACTTATATCCGAAGAAGACGGCTACCCGCGCAGAAGCAGCGAGGATGCTGACCAGCCTATTTTGAAAAAGCAAGAGTGTCATATCAGCTGCAATCGTTGTGCAGAAAATGAATGTGATGAAACTCCCTCAGTCAGCTTCGCTGACAGCTCCCTCGAAGAGGGAGCCTGATTATAATATTTGCAATAATAGCACAGTGTCAAAGTGTTCTTTCTTCTACAACTATTTTATACAAGATAAAAAATCCGTCCGCTTCATGAAAACGGACGGATTTATTGTTGTTCGGGATCTTCTACATATTCGATTAAATCTTCCACCTTACAATGGAATATCTTGCAGAAATCATCGAGCTTGGTTGTAGTAATACCTTTTCCTTTGCGGATGCGGTCAATGGTTGAGCTGCTGATATTATAGTTGTTGATGAACGTGTATGTGCTCTCTCCACAGTTTTTCATGGTTTGCCAGAAGCGGTCATAAAGAATCATGCCATCACCTGATACAAGAATATTACGTAGTCAGATTATTGACAATAGTCGATATTAAGATGATATAGTGGAGGACATGATTCATGTGAAAAAAGCAAGCCTAATAGCCAGTAGGAAATTAAAAAGAATAACCGCTGGTCTTGATCGATTGAGTGGTTATTCTTTCCAAAACTTCTGTGAAACTTATCCCAAAACAATTGGAACTTCCGCCAGTTTGATGTATAATAGAATAGCAGACGGCAGTTATGCAGATGGGGAACCGCTTTCGGAAAAGGAAAAGCGAAAGCGGTTCCCGTATGCGAAAGGCGTAAGCCGGCCGGCAGGGGCGCTGTCCCGCGGGCTATGGCAGCAGCGCTGATTTCCGCCTGTTTCCAGCATATGACATATGGGGGCGTCCATGTTCGCTTCTATCAGGAAAGGAAAGAGTAATTATGATTAAGTTATCTCCGTCGATTCTGTCCGCTGACTTTGCAAATTTACAGCGTGATATCGCAGTTGCAGTAGATGCGGGTGCAGAATATGTTCATGTTGACTGCATGGATGGTCATTTTGTGCCGAACCTGACCATTGGCGCTCCGGTTGTCAAGGCGCTGCGTAAGGCTACGGATGCAGTTCTTGATGTACATCTGATGATTGCCAACCCGGATCAGTATTTGGATGATTTTATCAAGGCCGGTTCTGATATCATTACCGTACATTATGAATCCAATGGCGATACACTGGAACAGGTTCGTAAGATCAAGGCTGCCGGTGTACGTGCGTGTGTATCTGTGAAGCCAGGGACCCCTGCTGATGTACTGCTTCCGCTGCTGCCGGAACTGGATATGGTTCTGATCATGACAGTTGAGCCGGGCTTTGGCGGTCAGGGCTATATTGATGCATGTACCGACAAAATCCGCCAAATCCGCAAGGCAATTGATGAAAACGGCTACAAGTGCGAGCTGGAAATTGACGGCGGTGCAAAGCTGAATAATACACCGGATATCGTTGCAGCCGGTGCAAATGTCATCGTCGCAGGTTCTGCTGTATTTGGCGGCGATATCGCTGGCAATGTAAAGGGCTTCAAGAAGATTTTTGACGAGTACGAGAACAATTATTTCGCATTCTGATTGGCCTGAAAATGAGACAAAGACCTGCTGAAACCGGCAGGTCTTTTGTTATATGTAATAGGACACTACACCTGATACAACATGAAACTCCCTCAGTCAGCTGCGCTGACAGCTCCCTCAAAGAGGGAGCCTAAGAATCAGTTTTACATTGATAAAACCAAAGCCTCTCTCTTCGAGGGAGGTGGATTCGCCGCAGGCGAAGACGGAGGGAGTTTGAACTGTAACTCTTGTCGTGCAAATGGTTAGACAGAAAGAGAAAACGGTAATTGACCTTGGCGTTTTATGTATATATATGTAATGAAAACCCCTCAGGAGTTGTACCTCCTGAGGGGTTCGTCGCGGATAAAATGAATCTCATGCTATATATTATACAAGCAGAAAGGATCCATGCCAACCTTATTCAACCGTTACGGATTTTGCAAGATTTCTCGGCTTATCAACATCACAGCCAAGCTCAATTGCAGTATAGTATGCAAACAGCTGCATCGGAATAACGGTCAACGTAGAAGTGAACAAGTCCGAAGTATTGGGGATATAGAATACCTGATCTGCCACATTTTCTACGTCAGAGCAGCCTTCTCTGACAATGGCAACGACGTAAGCGCCGCGTGCCTTAACTTCCTTGACGTTGCTGATCAGCTTCTCATACAGCGGCTTCTGTGTTGCAACAGCAATAACCAGTGTACCTTCTTCAATCAGGGAAATGGTGCCATGCTTCAGCTCGCCGGCAGCATAGGCTTCAGAATGGACATAGGAGATTTCCTTAAGCTTGAGGGAGCTTTCCAGAGAAGCGCCATAGTCAATGCCACGTCCGATGATAAAGACATTGTTGCGGGTCTTTTCCGTGCCGCGTGCCTGATGATCCTTTGCCAGCTGCTTGAGTGCTTCTTCATCGGCAAACAGGCTTTCCAGCTGATCCGGCAACGCTTCCAGATCGTGCAGCAGCTTCTGTGCCAGCTGCGGTGCAACAGTTTGACGAATCATACCGAATTTCAGAGCAACCAGATACAGCACTGCCAGCTGCGTGGTGTAGCCCTTGGTGGTTGCAACGGCAATTTCCGGTCCTGCCATGGTGTACAGCACATCATCACTCTCGCGGGCAATGGAACTGCCAACTGCGTTGACAATCGACAGAACATGAACGTTGTTGGCTCTTGCTTCACGCAGAGCTGCGAGTGTATCAGCAGTTTCACCCGACTGGCTGATCGTAATGCACAGGTCATTGCGGCTCAGGATTGGGCGGCGGTAACGGAATTCGGATGCCAGATCCACTTCAACCGGGATGCGGGACAGCTCTTCAATAACATATTTTCCAACCATAGCCGCATGCCATGCAGAACCACAGGCTACAATATGAATACGGCCAATCTTTTTAATCTGCTCTTCTGTCAGACGGATTTTATCCAGCTGAATCTGACCATCCTGAATACGGGAACCAATGCAGGTACGCAGCGCGTTTGGCTGTTCCTTGATTTCCTTCATCATGAAGTAATCATAGCCACCCTTTTCAGCAGCGGAGATATCATAATCAACCGTATAAACATCGTGATGAATCGGATTGCGGTTGAGATCCACCAATTCAACGGAATCTGCCTTAATGATCGCAATTTCATTATCATTCAGCAGATAGTAATCACGGGTGTGATCCAGAACAGCCGGGATATCCGATGCAATATAATTTTCATGTTCACCCAGACCGATAATCATCGGGCTGTCCTTACGAACTGCCAGCAGCGTATCCGGATAATCCTTGCACAGGATACCCAGTGCATAAGAGCCGCGGATTTTTGCGAGAACCTGAATCAGGGTGCCAACCAGATCGCCGTCGTACAGACGATCAAACAGCTGTGCGACAACCTCCGTATCGGTTTCCGAACGGAAAACAACGCCTTGTGCCTGAAGCTCTTCCTTGAGCGGAATGAAATTTTCAATGATACCGTTATGCACAACCGTAATACGGCCGGACATACTGGTATGCGGATGGGAGTTGATGTCGTTTGGTGCACCATGGGTTGCCCAACGGGTATGACCGATACCTACCGTACCGGGAACGCCGCCTGCTGCGTCTACCTTTTCCCGCAGCGTAGCCAGACGGCCCTGGGATTTTACCGTATAAACCTTATCCGAGAATACTGCGATACCGGCAGAGTCATAACCGCGGTATTCCAGCTTCTCCAGACCTTCCAGCAGGAAGGGTGTTGCCGGCTCATAGCCGGCATAGCCTACGATTCCACACATGATAGTTTACCTCCGAGGTATATAGATTTTTTACGCATATCGTATTTCCTGCTGTTCACACAGTCGCCCGTATGGTTTAAAGAAATACATTTCGTCTGTATGCGGACAGACGGGAAGCATCCGCCGAATTTTCGATCACTTCCACCTCGTCAGCTACCCTGCATGGCAGCTCTGGCGCTTGTTTCCGGCCGACAGAAGCAGAGATATCTGTCGAAAAGATGTCGCTGATGCAGCAGCGGTTGAACCGGTTCATACGGTTCAAGAGGACTCTGTGATCATATCACATTGTCAACATTATATCATGTTCTCCGCAGGAGAGAAAGAGCAAACCTCGATAATTTATACGTTTCCCGTCCGGATATCTTGTGTGATGTTTCCAATATTTCTTATAAAAGTGTAAATATGCAGGAGAAAAGCCGCGATCTATTGACGTATGGTCATTTTTAGTATAAAGTGAAAATAAAAAAGGATATGATAGCATGGAAATCATAAAATTACTTTCCGGTCCGGTTATCGGTGCAATCATCGGCTATTTTACAAATTATATTGCAGTCAAAATGCTGTTTCGTCCGCTGCATCCAATCTATTTGTTTGGAAAACAGCTGCCGTTTACACCGGGTATTATCCCAAAAGGACAGGAACGTCTTGCCCGTGCAATCGGCAGTGTTGTCGGGGATACACTGCTGACAGAGGGCGATCTGCAAAATATCCTGTTGTCTGAGGAAGTCAAAGCACACCTGCGTGAGAATATGAATGATATGATGCGGGAAAAGGCAGACATGCCGCTGCGGGAGGTCTGTCTGTGTGTTACCGATGAAACAGGATATGATAGCGGGCGGGCAGTCATGCAGGAAAAGATCACAGATGTGATCGCAGAACGTGTGCTGGATATGCAGTTGGGTGATACGATTTCACAAAAGGTATTGGAGGCTGTCCGACAGAAAGTATCCGGTTCCCTGATTGGTATGATGCTCAGCGGAGATATGCTGGAAAGTTTTGCAGAGCCGATCCGAAACGGTGTCGATCATTATCTGGCTGGCAATATTGATGCATTGCTGGCACCGCAGGTAGCAATGCTATGGAGCGAGGCAGAGCAGAAAAATATCAATGATGTCAGCCAGGTATTACAGGACGCCAATATTGATCTAACTGATGTTGTGATGAAAGTATATGAGACATTGATAACACAGAAGGCAGTCACGATGCTGCAAATGCTGCATTTAGGCAAGGTAGCAGAGCAAAAGGTTATGTCCATGAAGCCGGAGGAATTGGAAGGGCTTGTGATGTCTGTTATGAAAAGGGAACTGGGGGCGGTTGTCAATCTCGGTGCACTGGTTGGTCTGCTGATCGGCCTGCTCAATCTGCTATTCTGATAAAAAGGAGAACAAACGATTATGTATGAAGAGGAACTGCGCGGCAGGGCTGTGTTAATCTGGCTGGAAGATAATGCACCGGTGCTGAAAACAGAATATCTGGAAGAAATGATGCTACAGGCGCCGCATACGACACTGGAGCAGACAGCATGTGCTGTGGCGCGCCAGCTTGGGCTGCAGGGTACGGACTGGGTTTTGTGCAAATGCTCCTTCGGCAAGGAAGGTGCGCAGACGCATCCGATTTCGGATGCCATCCGTCTGGGGGAGCTGCGTCTGCCGTTGACACTGGCGCTGGTAGATGATGCACAGATGAAAGCAAGCTGTCATGCGCTGGCACAGAGCTGAGTAGGAAAGGAGAACGGCAGGATGAAGGGAATTGAAATCCATATTCCGGCATTATCCAAGCCGGAAAACCAGCCCAAATGGCTGCGGCACCTGAATACCGTCAATCACCACCGTATGCTGGTATGCCAGCATTGTTTTAAGATTGGCTTATATAAACAGGGCTTGCTGCATGATCTGTCCAAATATAATCCGGTTGAATTTATGGTTGGTGCAAGGTATTTTCAGGGCTTTCAAAGCCCGAACAATGCAGAACGTATGGATAAGGGCTACAGCAGCGCATGGCTGCACCATAAGGGACGCAACAAGCATCATCTGGAATACTGGATTGACTATTCCCTTGGGGAGGAAAGCGCGTTGGCGGGCATGAAGATGCCGGTCCAGTATGTAGCGGAAATGTTCTGTGACCGTGTTGCAGCAAGCAAGACCTATCTCAAGGATCAATATACCGATGACGCGCCACTGCAATATTATGAAAAATCCAAATACCATTATCTGATGCATCCGGAAACCCGCGCGCTGCTGGAGAAAATGCTGACTATGCTGGCGGAAAAGGGAGAGAAAATCACTTTTGCTTATATCAAGCATGAGATTTTGCACAAATAATCAATCCTCCCTCAATCGAGGGAGGATCAGTCTATCGATGAACCTATCTGTATGTACAAAAAGGTTGCTCAAAAGCCTCCCTCTTCTGAGGGAGCTTTTTTATTGTAGAATACCACCTGCTATGCAGGTGGTTGAAAAAAGCTTATAGCTAT
>JAUNGQ010000010.1:43408-59494 GCA_030524285.1 Eubacteriales bacterium | reverse complement strand
GCCGACAATACTTGGCTGGCGACGGCCCGGGAAGATAGGTCGATGCCTACACAAAACAAGGGGACAGATTCCACTGGGGTCTGTCCTTTTTTCGTATTTCTTAAATAATAGAAAAGAAAGGAGAAACATGTATGAAGAAAACCGTTGCTATTATCGGTTTGGGATTGATCGGCGGATCATTTGCCAAGGCATTTCGGAAATATACCGATCATAAAATTATCGGTTTTAACCGTACAAAAAGTACCGCAGAAAAGGCGCTGGAGGAAGGCGTTATCGATGCAATCGGTACGCCGGAAAATCTGAGAGAGGCGGATGTCGTCCTGCTGTCCATGTATCCAAAGGTATCCTGTGACTTTGTTGAGGAGCATATCGACGCATTCAAGCCGGGCTGTATTATCACAGATGACTGTGGTATTAAAACATATTTGGTGGAACGGCTGACTACATTGTGTAAGGAGCATGGACTGTATTATGTCGGCGGACACCCGATGGCTGGTCGTGAGGTTTCCGGCTTCCGTGCTTCGTTCGCTGATTTGTATAAAGGCGCAAGTATGCTGTTGGTTCCGACAGATGCGTCGACACCAGAGATTGTACAGGAGGTTAAGAGCCTGTTTTCAGAAATTGGGTTCAGTCAACTGGTTATCACAACGCCGGAGCATCATGACCGTATGATTGCCTATACCTCTCAGCTGTGCCATGTTATTTCCAGTGCGTACATCAAAAGCCCATCTGAGCTGGAGCATAAAGGCTATTCCGGCGGCAGCTACCGCGATCTGACCCGTGTTGCGTATCTGAATGAAACCATGTGGACAGAGCTGTTTATCGAGAACAGACGCGCGTTGGTGCCGGAAATTGATGAGGTCATCAAGCATTTACAGGAATACCGTGACGTCATTGCAAATGAGGATGCAGAAGCATTGTTCCAATTGCTGCATGACGGCAAGAAGCGCAAGGAGCAGTTTGGCTAAGGCATACCTTCAACCAGAGAGGCTCTGGTGTGTACAAAGTTTTTTTATATGTAAGTCGTATGATTTACGGTGTGTTATTATAATTATGATAAAACTGGAGGGGATTTTTTTGAGATTGAGAAAAATTATTTTTTCAGGTATGATTGCTGCAATGCTATTGGTTAGTCTGGCAGGCTGCGCACAAAGCGGCAAACAGACGATGCAGCCGGATGGTTCTGCTGTATCCATGCAGGGAAGCGGCGCAGATATGGGGTCTGCATCTGCTACAGAGGATGAGCCGGAAGCACAGCAGGAGGATTTGCCTGCGAGTCAACAGGAAAGTGAACAATATTTGAAAATCCAGGATGATACAACTCTGCCGGCATATGCGCTGGAATATCCAGGGCTGTATTCGGATGCAGTGCGTGAACCCAATGTACTCAGTGATCAGAAGGTTGTTTATCTGACGTTCGATGATGGTCCGTCATCAACCAATACAGGTGCGATTCTGGATATTTTAAAGCAGTATGACACCAAAGCAACCTTTTTTGTTGTAACAAAGGAAATTGATGGAAATGAGGCGCTGATTCAGCGGATTATTAACGAAGGCCATACGTTATGCATTCATGCGAATGAACATGTGTATGGCAACCTGTATGGTTCGGTTGAGGCTTATTTGGCTGATTTTGCAGCAGCATATGACAAAATTTATGACCTGACCGGGTATCGTGTACAGGGCTTCCGTTTTCCGGGCGGAAGTAATAATGTGATCATGCAGCGGCACGCTACCTATGACGCAATTGTAGCAGAAATGACGCGCCGCGGATTTGAATATTATGATTGGAATTCCTACGATCATGATGCGGAAAATGGCAATTATTCGGTACAGCAGCTGACAAACTATGCACTGAATGAAATTGCAGGCTCGTCACGCAATGATACCATTCTTCTGATGCATGATGCACTGGATAAGACAGATACAGTGAAGGCATTACCGGGGATTTTGGAAGGTCTGCGCAATCAGGGCATTCCTTGCCTGCCGATTACCAACACCACCCGTCCGGTACATTTTTCTGTCAATGATGCCACTCCGGTAGAATATATTGAACCGGAACCGGCACAGGAAACCGTACAGCCGGATACAGCAGAACCAACAGAATGATAAAAAATGCGCTGTTTCTCTATTACGAAGGAACAGCGCATTTCATTTATATGATTCATCTGCTGCTGGCAACATGGCAGGCTTGATCTGTCAGAGAGAAAGAGAATAAGGGAAATGGTATTTGGAGAAATGAGAGAATGTACAGGGGGAATATTGGACAGCAGCAGACGGAATCAGCTAATCGAAATATTCGGCTTCAAAATCATCCTCCGGTGCAGGCGGTTCAAAGGTGTAGCCAAGGGCAAGCCGGAGACGATATTTTGCTGCGGCAACGGCACGGCAGACAGCGGAAGGGGAAAGTCCCAATTCATCTGCAATGTCCTTTTGCGGCATTCCCTCGAGAAAGTTCAGTACGAATACCTGATACTGTTGGCTTGTCAGCGTTTCTGCCATGCATGACAAGAGCTGGCGTCGCAGCGCCATATCCGTAACGACTGAATTTTTTTCGTGGACGCCCCCGTTTCGGTTTTGGTGGGACATAAATGGCTACCTCCTCCGGTTTATCATAATAATGCTCCAATTGAAAAGCTGTTTGCCGGCTTTCACAGACCATGACATGTAATGTGTTAATACGCCTTCGTAGCTTGCGGCGCACCTCCAATGAAATGGTACGGGATGCCTGCGATTCCAGCTGCTGAATACGGGCCTCCATTTGCATGGCATTTTGCAGGTATTCCTCAGAAAGTTCTTTTAAAGAACACATGTGCGTCACCTCCAATGAAAATCATTTATTCCAAATTGTCGAAAAATGGCGAAAAATAAAAATGAAAATAAAAGATTATAAAATATGTCCAAAAATCATGAAAATCATCGTTTCTATAAAGAATAATAGATGAAATACCAAATAAAATCAACATTGAAGGGGGTTGATTTGTGTGATATAATGATCGAAAAATTCTGCTGATTTTATATATTTTTGCAGAGAAAACAGTGTATTTTCAGAAAAAAATAAAAATGCCCCCGATACGGTAGCATGTATCGGGGACACGAAATATGATCTTTTTTTATTTTACATAACAGATATCATCATCCGGCTTGGATGCTTTTTCCAAGGACTTGACATATAAGACAGGACCTTTGCCTTGATATTCCGGAAAGAATTCATGACGGACCTCAGCAGTGATGGTATACCAGTCACGGTCTACCAGCCTGGCGGCAGAGGAATGCTTGCAGACAACAGCACAAAACGCAATATCATCTGCACAGCAGGTCATGACAAACCGTCCTGCGGCAAAGCAATTCTTGCCCATACCCTTTGGGCGATATACCTGGCACAGATATTGTACCGTATGTCCGGCATATTTTTCCGGATGTTCCATGGCATCAAAATACCACATCGCATAATCGGCTTCGGAAACCTCAACAATGTCAGCGCTTAAGTCCAGATTGGCTTCGAGAGATTCCTGATAAACCTCACTTTTTCCATCCGGGTAATCGATAAAGATATCAGCCCGACGGTTAATCATACGAATGCGGCGGTTTTTGATCAGATCCTTGGTCTTGTCATCGCCGCGGTTAAAGACAATCATATCTGTCATTTGCAGCATCGGGAACATAAAGCCGCCCATGTTCTGGAAATAGTTATCAAAGGTACGTGCGTCTACCGTTGTGACGGTCTGATAGACAATCCAGTCCTTTGGGAAGGCATTCTGCGGAATATCAGACAGCTTCCACATACCATTCCATTCGACAATGACACGTTCCGGCTTGTATTTGCGGTTGCATTCATGCAGCAGGATACGGTTGAAATCCTCCAGCTCATTCACAGCGACAACGACACAGTTGGTGTCCATCAGCAGGCCGTAATCAAATTCCACTTCTCCCTCCTCGCACAGAAGGATCAGGGTACGTTCGCCTTCCGCAAAATTTGGGTCCTTCAGGATGGATTCAATAAAGGAGCTTTTGCCGCTTTCCAGAAAGCCGGTGAAGAAATATACAGGGATTTCCACAGTGGAACCTCCTTAACGGAACAGTTCAGCCAGTGCAGCTTCGTTGATACCGGAGCCGATGACGCACAGGCGGCCGGTATAATCCGCAGAGCCGTGGCGCAGTTCAATTTCTCCCGGAACCAGATCAAAGTGCAGCCATGTGCCATCCTGTGCCGGGACAATGCCCTTTGCGCGCAGAACCATGCCATACAGCTCGGTATCGCCCAGCTGATCCAGACGGGCGCGCAGGTCCTCTTCTGTGAACTTATGCGCGGTTTCCATACCCCAGCTGGTGAACACTTCATCTGCATCATGATGGTGATGATGACCGCAGGAGCAGACGCCATTTTCATCGTAATGATGCTCATGGTGATGTTCATGTTCGTGCTCTTCGTCGTGGTCATGATGATGGTGATGACCGCAGCAGTGTTCACCGTGCTCGTGCTCTTCCTCATGGTCATGATGATGATGACCACAGCAGCAGTGACCATCCTCGTCATGATGATGGTGGTGATGTTCCTCATGTGTATACAGCTCAGCGGCATCCAGCAGCGCCTGCTGTCCATCTGCACACATGACATCATAAATCTGTTCGCCGGTCAGCTCGTCCCATGGTGTGGTGATGATGCTGGTGTGTTCATCACAATGCTCACGAACCAGCTGTACAGCCTCTTCCAGACGCTTTTCGCTGATGTTCTGGGTACGGCTCAGAACGATAGTACCAGCGCTTTCAATCTGGTTGTTATAGAATTCGCCGAAGTTTTTGATATACATACGGCACTTGGAGGCGTCACAAACTGTTGTCAGACAGCCCATCTCTACTTCGCCTTCCTTTAAAACAGGCTCAACAGCAGCAGCTACATCAGACAGCTTGCCAACGCCGGACGGCTCAATGATGATGCGATCTGGGGCATACTGGCTCAGTACATCGCCCAGCGCCTTACCGAAGTCGCCAACCAGCGTGCAGCAGATGCAGCCGGAATTCATCTCGGTGATTTCGATACCGGCATCCTTGAGGAAGCCACCGTCGATGCCGATTTCACCAAATTCATTTTCGATGAGAACAACCTTCTTGCCCTTCAGGGGACCTTCCAGAAGCTTACGGATCAGTGTGGTCTTTCCCGCGCCCAAAAACCCGGAAATAATGTCGATTTTCGTCATATAAACACCTTCTAAAGAATTAAATTAACGTAATAATTGCAAACAATGCTGTTTCATTGCTAATAGTACACCAAAACAGGAGGTTTTGCAAGGGATAGCGCTGTAAAATGAAATGGAGCAGATAGAAACATTTTTCACGCACTTGACAAAAGATTCATGTTTGTTATAATAAAAACAGAAAAAGGCATTACCGGTAAGCGGCCTGCCTGTTAGAGAAATAGCTTATGATATGCGAAAGCATAAAAAGCCGTCACTTGGCAGAGTGGCGGCTTTTGCTTTTTACAGTGAGTGTCACAGTTAAGTGAAAAATGTGAAAAGTCAATGTAATTGGCATTTGTGCGCACCTCCTTTACGGAGATATAGCAAACCGCCTATCCGTTTTATGGTAATAACCTTTTTCCGGTCCTTTGCGGGACAATTGTATTGTAGCAAAGCGGATACAACTTGTCAAATCATGTCGGTATGGAAAAACCGTTTGACACCACTTGTAGAATACCGTACAATACAATCAGAGAAACTGCTCTATCACTTCCAGTCAGGAGGAATAAAATATGTTTGAAACCTTCCGCAGTATCCGTATACAGCTCCTGCTGCTTTCCGTTGGATATCTAGCGCTTGGCACGGCAATGCTGCTTATGCCGGATTTCTTTTTAACCGTTGTTTGTTATGTTGTCGGTGCTCTGCTGATTGCCTATGGTGTGATCAACATAATTGGTTGTATCAGAAAGCATATGATGCAGGTTTTTATTATTATGGCCAGCGTTGTTGTCATGGGAGTCGGTGTTTTTGTTATAACCCGGCCGCGAGCAATCATCTCGATTCTCCCGATTATTTTTGGCATTATTCTGCTGTTGGATGGCGTATTGAATATCCGTCATGGTATTGGGCTACGCCGTTTCGGTGCGCCGGGCAGCATCACGGTTATGATTCTCGGCTTGATTACTGTCATTTTTGGCGCAGTTATCCTGTTTCATCCGTATACCACTGCAAAGATGACCTTCCGGCTGATTGGCGTTGGTCTGGTATACAGCGGCCTCTCGGATTTCATTGTACTGTACCGTATGAATCATGCGTCCAAGGTCTTTGACCAGCGCAACACAGCAACAAAACGCAAAAACAATGTGATTGACGTCGAATCGCACCCGGTGGATAAGGAGGAGTAATCCGTGAGTCTGGATAGAAAAGAACTGGAGCATATGCCGGAGGGAACGGATTTATTTTCCATGAGCGATCAGGTGCCGACAGAAGAGGAATTATATGATCTGGCGGAGCTGTTTAAGGTATTTGGCGATTCCACCCGCATTAAGATCCTGTATGTACTTGTAGAAAGCGATATGAGTGTCGGGGACATTGCACAGGCGCTCAACATGACGCAAAGCTCGATTTCCCATCAGTTGCGGGTGCTCAAGCAGAGCCGTCTGGTACGCTTCCGCAGAGAAGGGAAAAACATTGTCTATTCGCTGGCGGACGATCATGTGCATACCATTATGAGTCAGGGCTTGGAGCATCTGGAGGAATAATACAGGCGGATTGTAATAGCTCCTTTCAATTGCAACTGCTGTGCAGAAGACGAAAAAACCACCGGTTTTGTGTACCGGTGGTTTTGATTTTAAAAATGATCAATTTTAGTCAGCTGCGTGCTGAATGAAATCCAGATAGATTGGGTATGCACGCTCGGTGAATTCAAATACTGCCATCTGCATCATCTTTTCAACGAAAGCGTTCCGGATTTCCATATCCATGATGTAATCAATGTTATCAGCGCCAACAGAATAGTTCTTCAGGATGGACTCCTGCCACGGAGCATACTTGGCAAGCTCCGGATCATCAGCGACATTTTCACCTGCAAGGATCTTCTTTGCGATTGCCTTGCAGTCAGCTTCCTGCTGCTTATCCAGAATCGCAAAGCCCATTTTACCCATCACACCGAATGTGCTCGGGAACAGGAGCGAAGAGGTGGAACGAATCTGCTGATTATTCGGCTTACCACACATGATCAGATCCATCTGATACTTTTCCTCCTGACGGCGGACAAGGACGGTAACAGTACCCTGATCTGCATATGCTTCCCAGTTTGCAATAATTCTGGCAGCAAGGGCTTCCAGCTGGGCACGGTTTGCAGTGGTCAGGCGCAGTGTCGGCAGCGGCCAGGTTACACCCTTTGCATCCACGTCCGGAAATTCCGGATAGTCAAGAAGCGTTTCAATGACTGCCTTTTGCAGTGCATAATCGCCAGCCTTTTCCTTATGGCACAGGAACTTGTGCGGGCCAACGCCATACAGCTCGATGGATTCCGGATCATAAACAGCAAAATTATCCGGCAGCTGCTCGATGAGGTCAAGCAGATACGGGATTGCGGAGGTGGAGTTTTCAATTGGTGTCTTGGTTGGATGCTCTACGGAGCAGAAATCCTTACAATTGCGGATCGGCTTGCTTTTGATGATCCATTCCTCACCCTGTAGGGTGACAGTACTTTCCTCCAGTGGATATGCCGCACATTCTTCATCGCTCATGCGATACCAGATTGGCAGATTGGCGTATAAACCAGAGATTTTCTTCTGGTTTGCCATATAAAACAGTTCAGCCATAATCGTATTTCTCCATTCTTCTACAGATATTTCATGGGGTTGTCTATACCTTGTTTTTAGTATAGCGTTTTGACCAACAATTGTCAATAAGTTGTAAAAAATAAGGAAAAATAAATCAAAATGTGCAATAATGCACAAAGCATGATTTGTTATTTTGTATATCTTGAGTAAGTTTTGGGGGGAATAAATGCGCGCGCACAGCAAAAAAGCGGCATGATCGAAACGATTACACCGCTTTTCAGATACATCAAAATAGGATAAAAACTGCTTGCCTGACGAAATTGTACAGAAAGATCGCTCCCGGGCAAACGTAACATGGGATTAAAAGCCTCCCTCTTTGAGGGAGGTGGTCAAGCTGTCATATCAACTGCAACGGCTGTGCAGAAGGCGAAGGGAGTGAACCTGTAAGTGGTTTTGTTACGTTGGCCGGGGGCTCGCTCTCGCTAACGCTCGGCTGCATTCAGCAGCACGCGACCCTCGGGGAGAAATCCTTTTTAACAGTACAAAAGCCGCTCCCAAGCATAGGAGCGGCTTTTTCGGAATCTGCCGTGTGCCAGTTTTCTCACACGGTACGGCACCGGACGAATCTATGGGGGATGATAGGATGATACATACATACATATCCGCCCGGTGCGTCCGTGCGAGGAAAACAAAAACTGCTATGCAGGGCCATGACAACAGTCACGGAAACGCCCATACATTGCAGTAGTTATTGCAGACAGCAGTCTGTATATCCTGAATGCGCACGGAGCCGCTGCATGTCTCAACAGAGATACAGGTTCTTCCATTGGGATAGATGCAAAATCGCAATCAAAAAGGTGGGAATCCTTTTGAAAATGCTTGTAACCAACGGAAAAATAGCCTATAATAAGTATGCGGTGCGGATCATCCGCTGTGTATGGTGCTGTGTTCACCTGCGCAGGCTGAAGGAAGGGATCAGCTTCCCTCAGCTGCCGCATTTTTTTGTTTCCTCATGTCTATTATACATAATCTGACAGTGAATTGCAAATTTTTTTGAGCAGTTCATGATATAAAATCAAATCGACGTAAAAAAGCGTGCCGCGATCATGTGCGGCACGCTTTTCGTCTGTCTGTGCAAAAAAAGTAAATAAGATGTTCCAAAGCCTCACTCAGAGGGAGCCTGTATCATTCTGCTGTACTTCCGGCCTTGACCTTGATCCACAGCTCAGACAGACGCTGGCGCAGATATTCGTTGTCGCGGAATACCTCATCCTTTTCATAGCCGGAACGCGGGACATATGCCTCATTGCCCTCGAAAATACCGCCTTCGCCATACACCTCTGCTGCAACCTCTGCATTGGAGGAGGTATAGCCAACCTCTTCGGTATTATCATAGGAAGCGTCGTAGGTCAGCACATAATTGATAAATTCATTGGCAAGATCGGGATTTGGCGCATTTTTCGGAATGACCATGGCATCGCTCCAGATGTTGGTACCCTGCATGGGACAGTAGTAGCCCATGTCTTCATTTTCCGACAGGATATAGGCCGCGTCACCGCTATAGACAATGCCGATATCCTTCGTACCGTTAATCATGTTATCGATGATTTCATCGGTCACATAAACCGGATGCATGGTGTTGTTGATGTTGCACAGCCATTCATAGGCTGCATCGATTTCGGCATCGTCGTCGGTATTCATCGAATACCCCAGCGCCTTGAACGCCATCATGAAGGAATCGCGCTCGGAATCGTAGATATACAGCTTATCCCTGTATTTCGGGTCCGCAAGAATATTCCAGCCTTCTGTTTCCAGATCGGCGCGGGCAACGGTATGTTTGTTGTAAACAATGCCGACAGTACCCCAGAAATACGGGATAGAATATGCATTGTCCGGGTCATACGGTAAACCGACAACATTTTCGTCCAACAGATCGAAGTTGGTGATAACCTCGCGGTCAATCGGCTGCAAATAATCCTCCTTGAGCAGACGTTCGATCATATAATCGGATGGAACAAGGACGTCGTAGCTGTCACCAGAGCTGACTTTGGTGTACATCATTTCATTGGAATCAAAGGTTTCCATAATGACACGGCAGCCGTATTCTTCCTCAAAATTCTCAATGATTTCATCACCGGTGTATTCGCCCCAGATATATAACCGGAGGGTATCGCTGTCACTGGAAGACTTGTTGGTACCGTCAAAGTCTGTACCAGGACCGCCGCAGCCGGACAGTGTACCGGTCAGCAGGGCGCTGATACAGATTGTAGAAAACAGACGAACGTTCAGCTTCATACGGATTCCTCCTTGTTACGGTTCATCGCACGGTCGCGCAGAATCGGAATGAGGTTAATCAGCAGCAATGCCGCTGTAATGATGACAATGACCAGTGTAGAAATCGCGTTGATGGATGGATTGACACGCTTCGACATGGTGTAAACCAGAATGGAAATATTCTGTACACCGTTTCCGGTGACAAAGTAGGAAATGACGAAGTCGTCAAACGACATGGTAAACGCAATCAATGCGCCGGCAAAAATACCCGGAGACAGCTGCGGGATAATGGCATGCCACAGTGCCTGCCATGGATTGGCGCCGAGGTCTAACGCGGCATCCGCCAAATTGGGGTCCAGCGTGCGCAGGCGCGGCGTAATCGACAGCATGACATAGGGGATACAAAATGCAATATGCGCCAGCAGCATGGTCATAAAGCCCTTGCTGATTTCCATGGTGGCAAAGAACATCAGCAGGCCGATTGCCGTGACAATATCCGGGTTCATAATCGGCAGGTCATTGATCATGTTGACAGACCGGCGCAGCGGTTTGCCGCACTTGGATAGTCCGATGACCGTGATCGTACCGACAGCAGTCGAAATCACAGTTGCAAGGATTGCGACAAGGAAGGTCGTCCAGATGGCATTCATCGTCATCGAGGACGAGAACATTTTCTCATACCACCGCAGTGAGAAACCGGAAAAGGTTGTCAGCGAGCGGGAGGAGTTGAACGAGAAAACGACAGTATAAACAATCGGGATATAAAAGAATACAATGACAGCCGCAAGCAGGATGCGGGTCCAATGGATACGTTTTTTCTGCTTCATAGTTCATCCTCCCTGTTTCTGTCGAGCTTACGGGTTAAATACATGGACAACATAATAATGATGACCATAATCAGGGACAACGCGCTGCCAAAGCTCCAATTACCGGAAGTCAGGAACTGGGATTCGATGACATTACCGATCAGGACATACTGTCCGCCTCCCAGCAGCTTCGGAATAAAGAACGAGGAAACCGCGGGCAGGAATACCAGTGTAATACCGGAGATAATGCCCGGAATGCTCAGCGGGAGCGTCACCTTCCAGAAAGCTTTTGCATGGTTTGCTCCCAGATCGCTGGCAGCCTCCAGATAGGACGGGTCCATTTTGGAAAGGGAGGTATGGATTTCCAGAATCATAAACGGCAGGAAGTTGTATACCATGCCGAGCACGACGGCGAAATCCGTATACATAAACTGGAACGGCCCGATATGCAGCAAACCAAGCAGGAAATTCAGGATGCCGTTGTCCTGCAAGATACCAACCCATGCATAGGTGCGCACCAGCATGTTAATCCATGTCGGCAGCGTGATAATTAAAATCAGCAGCGTGCTGCCTGCACCGGAACGGGAAATTGCATAGGCCGCAGGATAGCCCAGCAGCAGACAGACAACGGTGGTGAGAATCGCAATGCGCAGGGAACGGATGAATACCTGTACGAAGACAGCGTCGCTGAAAAAGCGTCCGAAATTGGCAAGCGTAAATTGTCCCTGAAAGAATGCTGTGCCTTCTACCGTAAAGGCATAGGCAATGATGAGCAGCATCGGGATAATAATCAGAATGGCAATCCAGGCTACATATGGATATGCCATGGAACGAAACCGCTTCATGTGCTTACCCCTTTCTCATGATATGGATATCATCCGGTGTAAATCGCAGGCCGACGAAATCGCCCGGCTCCGTGCGGTCTGTTGTTGCTACCTTATATTCCGAGCCCTTGGTGGCAAACGTGACATCATAAACACCCGGCATAATATGCTCCCAGTCGAAGTCATAAATGACATCGGTGATGCGGATGCGTGCGCCGTCATCCTCCGGTGCAAGGCTCCATGCAGAGGCGTCCGCCCAGATCATCAGGTCATTGTCCAGCGTCAGCGATTCCTTGATATCATCGACGGACTTGGAGAAGTTTACCGCATAGATTTCCTCCTGATATTCCTCGGAAACCACGCGGTTGGCATCCTCTACAATCATATCCACCGTCACGCTGGTGCCGGCGGCAGTGGAAAAGGTCACCGGATACCGTCCGTTTTCCGGCCTGATATCATAGGAAATCCGGGTGATGGAAACACCCTCCTGTGTGTCCTTTGTCCATGCCTGCGCATTAGAACGGGCAATAATCATCGCGTCGGTCAGCTCGGCAACATCATCCCTGTCGAGATAGAAGCTGTCGGCGTCCATCAGCTCGCCAGCCGCCTCGTTGACCACCGGCTTTTCCTCGGTGATATTCATTTTCACCGTAATCGAAGTACCCTGACGGGTTTCCACAATGGTGTCATAATGGACGCCCTTGAACAGGACGGACTTGACCCGTCCGCGCAGCATACCCTCCTGCGGCGGGACAATATCCAAATCCTCCGGACGGATGACTACCTCAACCTCTTCATCCTTCGCGAAGCCGCCATCCACACAGGTAAACGGATGGCCGTCAAAGATAACGCGGTTGTCGCACGGCATCACGCCGTCAACAATATTGCTTTCCCCGATGAAGTTGGCAACATAACGGTTAACTGGTTCATTATAGATATCCACCGGAGAACCGATCTGTTCGATATTGCCCTCCTTCATGACGACAATCTTGTCGGACATGGTGAGCGCTTCTTCCTGATCGTGGGTGACAAAAATAAAGGTGATGCCGACTTCCTGCTGGATATTTTTCATTTCACGCTGCATTTCCTTGCGCAGCTTGAGATCGAGCGCACCCAGCGGCTCATCCAACAGCAGAACCTTCGGTTCGTTGACCAGTGCACGGGCGATGGCAACACGCTGCTGCTGACCGCCGGACATCTGGGTGATACGGCGCTTATCGAAGCCCTGCAGGCCGACAAGACGCAGCATACGCTTGACCTTCTGTTCAATAATATCTTTTGGCTCTTTTTTCAGATTCAAACCAAAGGCAATGTTGTCGTACACATTGAGGTGGGGAAACAGCGCGTATTTCTGGAATACGGTGTTGACCTCACGCTTGTACGGCGGCAGACCGGAAATATCCTGTCCGTCAAAGAGAACCTGTCCGTCGTCCGCATCCAGAAATCCGGCTATGATGCGGAGCAGCGTTGTCTTGCCACAGCCCGAAGGGCCAAGCAGGGTAACAAATTCATTTTCATAGATGTCCAGCGAAATGCCGTTGAGCACGCGCTGTCCGTCAAAGTCCTTGACAATGTTCTTCAGTTCGATCAGTTTTTTCATTTCCCTCTCCTAACTTTTTTTGATAGGCGCGAAATATTGTAGAATTTTGACCAAAGGCTCCCTCCTTTGAGGGAGCTGTCAGCGAAGCTGACTGAGGGAGTTTGATCGCATTCATCTTCTGCATAGCGGTTACAGTTGATACGGAAAAACTACGTTTTCACTCCCTACAGGTATTCTGAAACCATGCCGAGCTTGCTTTATCGAAGCAAGCTTTCGGCATGATAATCTGTTTCAGAATACGCTGCACCGAGGTCCGTCTTCGCCTGCGGCGAAGCCACCTCCCTCGAAGAAGGAGGCTTGGAGAATACTGTCCATTACCCTACAATACTTTGCATAATTCTTTTGATGAAAAGTACGCTAGAACAGCGGCGGGGTACATACCCAGAGGATTTGCGCCGTCCGTTTTTTGTCGTTGCGAATATAATGGCTGGTTTTCCCGTCCAGATAGAAGGTTTCCCCCTGTCGGACGGCATAGGATGCGGAGTCTGTGACCAGTGTGACCGAGCCGGAGAGCACATAGCCGAATTCCTCGCCGCCATGGGGGCCGGAGGAAAACGAGCGTCCGCCCTCCGGGATATCGACAAGGACAGGCTCCATTTCATTTTTCTGCGTGTTTGGTACAATCCAGCGGATGGTACAGCCCTCCCGTTCATCCTCGAAGAAATCTGCCTGATGAAAGACAATCCGTTCCTCTGGGGAATCGTGAAAAAATTCCGACAGGGAAGAACCAAGCGCTTCGAGGATATCTGCAAGCGTTGCAATCGATGGACTGGTCAGGTCACGCTCAAGCTGGGACAGGAAGCCCTTCGTCAGCTCACAGCGGGAGGCAAGCTCCTCCAGTGTCAGACCTTTTTGTGTACGCATCCGTTTGAGTTTTGAACCGATTTTCATACTGGACCGACGCGTGGTGCGCAAACATGATAAAAAAAACTTCCTCAGTCCGCGTTGTTGGCGCACAGAGGTGATAGAAAAATTGTACGGACCACAGAATGTCGGCGCGGGCCCTCCTTTACAAATACTAAACTTTTTGTTGCAGTTTATAAAACTACAGGCTTTATTATACTCATCTTTCGACATAGCGCAATAGTTTTTTTGTGATTCAGCGTCAAAAAGCAAAAAATTTCACGGCTTTTCTCTTTTGCAGAAGACAGGATACCTGTATATACCATTTTCTGTAACAAAACTGCGCAGGGATGCCCGCCCACAAGGAATATGGGACATTTTGAAAATTCTGTATATTTCCCCTTTCTTTTGACCATACTACCAGCAAAGAAATCGGTAGAAAGTTGATGTAGGAAAATAAACATAGCCTCCCTCTTCGAGGGAGTTAGACTGTCAATCAACTTGACAAAATCAAGCTCTATTGAACATGTTGATATAAAACTCCCTCAGTCCGCGCTTATAGCGCGGACAGCTCCCTCTAAGAGGGAGCCTTATAGTAGAAAATCCTACAAATACCTTACACCGTTAGCAAAGAAACCGCATTCAAATTCAATCGTTCAGGAGATGTTCAGATGAAAAAAGCAAATGGGGCACAATGGTGGTCAGAGGAAAAGGGCTTTTACATGATCCTGATGCTCTGCCTGCTGGCAATTGCCGTGGCAGCGTATGTACTGTTTGCCACACCATCCTCTACGGAGCAACAAGACCCGCTGGATGGCTATTTATATGAAGCAGATGAAAGTGTAACGGCATCGGATGCCATCGACAGGGTTCCTGCCATGGATACGACACCGGAGAAAACCGAAGAGGAAACCGAGGAAGAAGTTTCTGAGGAGGAGGCTTCGGAAGAGACAATATCTGCGGAAGAGGAAGTAGAAGCAGCGGCGGCATTGACGTTTACACCGCCGATGACCGGTGAGGTATCACGTGCTTTTTCTGGCGATACGCTGGCATATGATGAAACTACCGGAGACTGGAGAACGCATGAGGCTGCGGATTATGCTGGCAAGCAGGGCGACGCCGTGTGCGCTATTGCAGCCGGTACGGTTGTTGAGATCGGTGACGATGCCATTTATGGAAAGTATGTCGTCCTGAGCCATGCGCAGGATATGACAAGTCGGTATGCCGGTCTGGATGATATTTCGGTTTCCGAAGGGGATAACGTATCCGGCGGCAGCCAGATTGCCGTACTGGGTGAACCGATGCCGCTGGAGCAGGAGCAGGGCGTGCATTTACACCTGGCAGTCACAAAGGAAGGCGAAGCCACAGATCCGGAGGAGCTTTACTAAAAGAAAATGGCAATGCGTGCACGTGTCTTTTAGTGGAAAGAAAAAAATTATGAAATTTTTAGAGAACCGAGCAAGATCTATTGACTTTTTTCTATCACATGCGCTATAATAGAGACAAGCTCGTTTGGAGACAAGCGAGCCCGACAAAATCCCAATTTTGTTTAAAGCACAATCATATCCCCCAGATAGTGCTTTATATCATCCCCAATTTTGCATGTTGTGTTTTTATCATCCCCCAAACTTCCACGACATGCAGACAGCCAGTGCCTTGTGCACTGGCTGTTTTTCTTTGTCTTCTGTTATATCAACCGCTGTGCAGAAGACGAATGAATGCGAACTCCCTCGGTCAGCTTCGCTGACAGCTCCCTTGGGGAGGGAGCCGTATTCCTAACGTGACATGGTTTATCCAGAGCCTCCCTCTTTGAGGGAGGTGGCACGGCGTAAGCCGTGACGAAGGGAGTTAGGCTGTCAATCAGCTTGATAAAATCCATCTCTATTGAAAATATTGATATAAAACTCCCTCAGTCAGCTTTGCTGACAGCTCCCTCTGGGAGGGAGCCGTATTCCTAACGTGACATGGTTTATCCAGAGCCTCCCTCTTTGA
>JAUNGQ010000010.1:0-43308 GCA_030524285.1 Eubacteriales bacterium | reverse complement strand
TTGATATAAAACTCCCTCAGTCAGCTTTGCTGACAGCTCCCTCTGGGAGGGAGCCTTATAAAAAATAATCCATAATTTAAGAGGATACCGCAGGGCATCCTCTTTGTTATATATGATGTTGTTATCTGTCCGTAACCGGTGTATAGCCGGAGCGGGAAATAATCGGTTTGTATGCCGGACGGATAATCTTGCCGCCGGTAGTAACTTCTTCGATGCGGTGTGCCAGCCAGCCGACAATACGTGCAGTGGCAAACAACGGGGTATACATTTCCTGTGGAATACCCAGCATCTCGTAAACCAGACCGGAATACATATCTACATTGGCGCACATGATCTTGTGTTCCCCGCGGACACGATAAAATGCTTCCGGTGAAAGACGTTCGGTCAACTCAATCAGATTGAATTCACGTTCAAAGCCCTTTTCTGCTGCCAGCGGGCGGGCAGTATTCTTCAGTGCAACCGCACGCGGGTCAGACAGCGTATAAACCGCATGGCCCATGCCGTAAATCAGGCCAGAGCCGTCGCCAGCCTCCTTGCGCAGAATCTTGCACAGATAGTCCAGAACTTCGTCTTCATCTTCCCAGTTGGAGATATTCGCCTTCATTTCATCAAACTGCTTGCATACACGCAGGTTGGCGCCACCATGGCGCGGGCCCTTCAGCGAACCGATTGCGGCTGCAATAGCAGAGTACGTATCGGTTGCAGAGGAAGAAACAACACGGGTGGTAAAGGCAGAGTTGTTACCGCCGCCATGCTCTGCATGGATAATCAGACAGCGGTCAAGCAGCATAGCCTCTTCACGGGTAAACATACCATCCGGGCGGATCAGGCTCAGAATATTTTCTGCGGTGGTATAATTGCGGTCCGGCATATGCAGGAACATCGAAGCGTTGTCGTAATAACGACGCTTGGACTGGTATGCATGGGAGATGATAACCGGGAACTTGGCAATCAGGCTGATTGCCTGACGCACCATATTTTCTAGGCTGGTATCATCCGGATTTGGGTCATAGGAATACAAGGCCAGCGTAGAAACAGCCAGCTTATTCATCAGGTCACGGCTCGGCGCACGCATGATGACGTCCTCTGTAAAGCCATCCGGCAGGGAGCAGTCATCTGCCAGCAGTTCCGTAAAATCATTGAGCTGCTCCTGATTCGGCAGGGAGCCGGAAAGCAGCAGATAAGAGGTTTCCGGAAAACCAAAGCGGTCTTCCGCATCAAAGCCGTCCAGCAGGTCATACAGGTTATGACCACGATAGGTCAGGCGGCCTTCAATCGGTTCTACTTCGCCTTCATTTACCATATAACCGTGAACGTTGGATACACAGGTAATACCAGCCAGAACACCCGTACCGTCTGCATTACGCAGGCCACGCTTCACGCCGTACTTGGAAAACATTTTCGGCTGAATCAGGTTATTTTGCTGAAAGTTATTGCATAGATTGTCAATGACGGAAGAACGCATGTTTTTCATCATGTCAACCATTGGAATCACCTCGTCATTCAGGCGTCCGTTTCCTGCCAGACGGGGAAATAAGCGCAGAAAACGAAACAAGAGTACTTTTTATGAATTATATATTACATCAATCCTGCAAATATGTCAAATACAGACTATGACAGAAAGGAAAGGGAATATGCCATGAAACGCTTATTTTTCTTGGTTATAATAGTCATATTTTTAGTATATATTGCACCCATTGGATTTCAATATTACCAAAAAGGGGCAGAGAAAGAAGAAAAAATCCATTCCGTCCAAAATGTAGAAAATATTTTGGATTCGCAGGCTTCAGATGGTGAAAGTGCAGAAAAAACGAATAATACCGCGGAAAAAGAGGAAAACAAGCAGGATACTACAGAGACGATTGCAGTTTCCGTCAATGGAACTGTGAAGGAAATGACGCTGGAGCAGTATGCAGCCGGAACTGTGGCGGCAGAAATCCCTGCCTCCTTCCCGGAGGAAGCGCTCAAAGCGCAGGCAGTAGCGGCACGCACATTTGCCATGTATAAAAAATCGCTTGGGACAGATGAAAAGCATCCTGACGCCGTGGTATGTGATGATTATACCCACTGTGCGGCCTTTGTCGATCTGGATACACAGGCAAAGGATCTATGGGGCAACAAGGCAAAGGAATGGAGGGAAAAGGTGGAGGATGCTGCGAACGCAACGGCAGGGGAAATTATCACCTATAACGGCAGTCCGATTGTAGCTGTCTTCCATTCGGCCTCCGCGCAGGAAACGGAATCGGCGGTCAGTGTCTGGGGAAGTGATATTCCCTATCTGGTTGCTGTGGAAAGCACCGGAGATGACGCCTGTCCGGAATATGATGCGTCGGTTACACTTGGCGCAGAGGAATTTCGGCAGATCATGCTGGCAAAATATCCCGATATCAACCTGACAGGCTTGCCGAAGACCTGGTTTACCGATATCGAAAGCTCGGAAGCCGGCGGTGTCACAGCCTGTAAAATCGGCGGGGAGCAGCTCAAGGGAACAGAAGTGCGGGAACTATTCAAGCTGAACTCAACGCATTTTACCATCAGTACAACAGATACCTCGATTACCTTTCATACACAGGGCTATGGACATGGTGTCGGCATGAGCCAGTACGGTGCGAAAAGCATGGCAGAAAACGGCAGCAGCTATGAGGAAATCCTGCTGCATTATTACACCGGAACAAAAGTGGAAAAGCTGGGAGAAAAATAAAACAACAGCCTACAGTACAATCCCCAGCTCGCGGCAGATGGTCTTCAAAACACCGGCGTGGTTATTGTGTCCGCCGGTGCAGTCAAACAGCTCCAAAAGCTGCGGATGCGCATTTTCCATGACATAGGGATGGCCGCTTGCCTGTAGCAGCTGGATATCATTCAGATAATCGCCGAATGCCATGCAGCGCTCTGGAGAAATCTGCATTTGACGCAACAGTTCCGTCAGAGCAGTACCTTTGCTGACAGATGGGTTCATCACATCCACCCAGCAGTCGCCAGATAAAGCAACCTGCATGTGGTCTGCGAACGGAAGCAGGGCCGGATAGGAAACGTGCTCGGCGTCATGATTGTGAAAGACAGCAATCTTGCAGATACGATCTGTTGCAGCCGCTTCCAATATATCCTGCACAAGCTGCAAACGGGCATAATACATGTTTGCATGATGCACCAGCTCCGCAACGTTGCCGTTTTCAAAATATGCGCATTGTGCGCCACAGAGGATTGCATAACAGCCCTTTGTGCTGCGCACGGTATGCACAATAGCGGCAACATCGGACATCGGCATTTCATCTACCCAGCAGATTTCGTTGTTGCGCACGGTCATAGCGCCGTTTTCTGCGATATAATCCACACGGTCTGCCATACCGTCCGGCAGCTGGGCACGGATATTGTAATATTGCCGTCCGCTGGCAGCAATGAAACGAATGCCGCGCTGCTCCAGTGCGTCCAGTAGAGCGGGAAACTGTTCCGGTAAACGCTTTTCGTCGTCGAGAAGTGTGCCGTCAAAATCAGAAACAATGACTCGAATATCCTTTAACATAACGTGTCCTTTCTATGGGGGGCTTTATGAAAATTGTTGACAAAATCGCAATGAAATGCTATGCTAAAAATGGAAAAAGGCAAGGCATACCAGCAGACGGATTGCCCTGTCCTATAAAGTTAGGTTAAAGAAAGAGTAACCCGCCTTATGGGAGTGAGGCGGGTTACTTCTTGTTATGGACTGCTACGAACAGCCCGATGATACCAATGATTACTAATGTATACTGATATAGCTCAGCATGCGTTACCATGGGGCAGCCCTCCTTTGCTTCAAAACTCCGGAGGGCGAAAAAGAAGTCGAAAAAGGAAAGGGCTTTCCGCCTTGCTGTGTATGTCTTACCACATATGTATCTTAGCAGAATTATGATATCGCGTCAAGAAGCAGCAAATGCTCCGCCTGGATACGTTCCGGCGGAGCATTTTTGTTGTTGCATCAATTTATTTTTGTGCGTCATGCCTGCGCGGAAATGGAAGGATTTTGGCAAGCTTTTGGGCGTTTTTTCGGGTATAGGTGTTCAGCGCTCTGGCAACAATCACGAGGAAGATCAAAATCCCAACAAGCAATACGAGATTGAAAAGTTGGCATAATACTTCAACAGGAATCATAAAAGTTCCCCCCTTTCCTCTTATATATTCAATATACAGGATATGGCATTTTCTGTCAATGACACAGTGCATTTCCTTTCATCCCTCTATCTTCTTGAAATGTTCACAAAAGTACGGAAATTTATGCTATAATAACAGACAGCATGAAAGCAAAGGAGTATGACGATGTCGGAACCATTGCGATATGATTTAAGGCTGCGCCTGTTCCGCGGTAGAAAATCGTTTGGGCCAGGTGTGGCTGAGCTGCTGCATGGTGTGGAAGCACGCGGTTCCATTCGGGCGGCCTGCCGGGATATGGGTATGGCATATTCCAAAGCATGGAAAATTCTCAAGCATTCTGAAGAAGATCTGGGCTTTGCGCTGCTGCAGCGGGAGGCCGGCGGCAGCGGCGGTGGAAAAGCTGTACTGACACCCGAAGGCAGGGAATTGTTAAACCGGTACGATACCTTTGTACGCAAGGTACAGAAGGAGGCGGACCGGATTTATGAGGAATGCTTTTCGATTTATGAATCAGGAGGAAATAGCGAATGAACAGGCGCAGGTTACCGGTATGGGCGCTGGTTGTGATAGATCTGGCAGCAGCGGCTGTTTGCGTTGGTCTGGTGCTGCTTGTACTGTATATTGTGCCGCAGGGCAGTATGGTAGAACAGAACGAGACGGAAGAAGAAGCTGTGACACAGTTTTCCCTCCCGTCCGAAGGCGGAAGCGGCGTTGATCTGAATATCACGCCTGCGAGCCAAAATGACTGGAGCCATGCGGATACAATGTCACTGGCCGCGGATCAGAGCGAAATTGCGAATTTTCTTGCTGCGGAAAAAACACGCGAAACGTTGCAGGAATATGCTGGCGACACCTCGGAAATCTGTATTGATCAGGTTTCGTGTACCATCGATGGCGAACCGGTTGTATATTTTTCGGCAGATATCTATGTTTCCACCACAAAGGCGGTACAGACAGCCTTTGCAAAGAATATGTACGGAAGAAATATCCGTGATTTTGTCAGCTCCATGGCACGGCAGAACCATGCGATTCTGGCCATTTCCGGCGATTCCTATGGCGAAAGCGACAGCGCCTGTGTGATCCGCAATGGCGTACTGTATGATAGCAATCCGGGAACCTCCGATGTATGTGTCCTGTTTCGCGATGGCGTGATGAAGACCTATGCCGCGGCAGATTTTGATGCAGACGAAATCGTAGCACAGGGCGCATGGCAGGCATGGACCTTCGGCCCATCGCTGCTGGATGGAAACGGAGCTGTTTTACAAGCGTTCCATTCGACGGAATATCTGAATAAAATCAATCCGCGTGCCGCAATCGGTTATGTGGCGCCGGGACATTATAAATTTGTCGTTGTCGATGGCAGACAGGATGGGTATTCTGCGGGTGTTACGATGTCCCAGCTGGCTGCGTTGATGCAGGAGGAGGGCTGTATGACAGCCTATAATCTGGATGGCGGCAAATCCGCAGTCATGGTGTATGACGGAAAGCAGATCAGTAAGCCGATTGGCGCGGGACGCACGATCAGTGATATCATTTATATCGGTGCAGATACATAAAGGGAGGGGAACCGCATGAAGTATATCCGGGCATTGCTGCCGCATGTCACCATTGTACTGTCCATCCTGTTTGTTGTGCTGTGGATTCTGGATTATTTCAATCCGATGATGCATTTCCTGACCGGAAACCTGCCAAAGGCGCTGTTGCTGGTATTGCTGATTTGTGCCGTAGCAACCAGTATCGTGACAGTATATGAGCAACGGAAGCAGTAAAGGAGGATTGCCATGGCACTGCCACAGGAATTTGAACAGCGCATGGAACGCCTGCTCGGGGAAGAATATCCGGCTTTCCGTGAAGCGCTGGCGCGTCCGCAGGCAAGAGGTCTGCGCGTCAGCCCGTTAAAAATCACGCCGGAAGCGTTTGCTGCGCAGGCTCCATTTACGCTGACGCCCGTACCATGGGCACGTGAGGGCTTTTTTTATCCGGAAACCGAACGTCCGGGGCGGCATCCGTATTATGACGCCGGCGTGTATTATATTCAGGAGCCGTCTGCAATGGCAGTCGGCGCACTGGCCGATGCACAGCCGGGAGAACGAGTTTTGGATTTATGTGCTGCGCCGGGCGGCAAGACCACCCATCTGGCGGGCCGGATGCAGGGAAAAGGCGTATTGGTTGCCAATGAAATCCATGCAGGGCGTGCGGCTATCCTTGCGCAGAGCATTGAGCGGATGGGTATTTCCAATTGTATTGTATGCAATGAAACGCCGGAACGTTTGGCAAAGAGATTTCCGCATTTTTTCGATAAAATCGTTGTGGATGCACCGTGCTCGGGCGAAGGCATGTTCCGCAAGGATGACAATCCGGCACAGACGGAATGGACGACGGATTTACCGGCTTTCTGCGCGGAGCGGCAGGCAGGGATTTTGGATTGTGCCGCACAAATGCTGCGCGGCGGCGGAAAGCTGATTTATTCCACCTGCACGTTTGCACCCGAGGAGGATGAAGGCAGTCTGTCCCATTTTCTGGAGCGGCATCCGGCGTTTGAAATGGTGCAGATGGAACATCCGCCGGCTGCGTTTTCTCCGGCGCGTCCGGAATGGGTGGAAAACGCCAATCCGGCGACAGCAAACGCATTCCGTCTCTGGCCGCATAAGCTGGATGGAGAAGGGCATTTTGTAGCAGTCCTGCGTCGGACGGATGCTGCGGCGGGCGATGTAGCAAAGCTGCATCGGAAGCTGGCGAAAAAGGAGCAGGAAATGCTGGAAACAGCAAAGCAACTGCTTTTGGAGCATGTCAAGCAGCTTCCAGAGGACAGCTTCGTTGAACTGCGAAAGGAGAAGCTATTCCTCGTGCCGGAGGATTGTATGCTGGATGTATCCGGCCTGCGCGTGAAGTCCTGCGGTGTAGAGCTTGGGACATGTAAAAAGAACCGGCTTGAACCGGCACATGCGCTGTCGCATGCCTTGCCGATCGACGCGTTTCATCGGGTCTGCGAACTTCATGTCGCAGATGGCAGTGCGGAAAGCTATCTGCGCGGCGAGACCTTTCCATACGACGGAGAAAAGGGCTGGACGGTTGTCACAGCAGATAGCTTTGCGCTGGGCTGGGGCAAGGCGGCAAACGGTATGATGAAAAACCATTATCCCAAGGGCTTGCGATGGGTAGGAAAACAGGAGGGTAAAACGAGATGAGCAATGCATCAGCAGAAGCATTTATTGAACGGCTGGCACGGCATGATATCCGGCATATGCACGACGCACAGCCGGATGGCAGCCATTATGTGGCTGTTGAATTGGCCGGCAAAACAGGTATCTTATATAATATTGCGATGGTATTCAGTGCCGATGGCAGTGAATTTGGTATCCGTTGTTATAAGCTGGGGAAGGTGCCGAAGGAGCGCCAGCGCCCCATGCTCAAGGTACTCAATGACCTGAATGCAAATTATGCATGGGTACGGTTCTTCGTTGACAGTGACAGCGAGGTTGCGGCAGCAGCAGATGCGATCATTACACCGGCATCCGCGCCGCGGGTCTGCTGGGAAATGCTGCGCCGTGTATTCAGTGTGCTGGATGAAGCGCAGGAAAAAATCGACAAGGTATTGGAATAATAAAAAAATCCGTCAGGAAGCAGCACAAAAGTGCAGTTTCTTGACGGATTTCTGTTGCTCTGGTAAGATAAGAGTACGGCATACAAACGGTAAGCGGTGTGTTCCCTTCGGTCTAGGACGGAGGGCAGGCTTCTTTCATGCCCTCTGATTTTTGTAAAGGAGGGCTGCCCTATGGTTACATATGAAGCATTATTTGCGTATACACTTGTGATCATCGGTATTATCAATCTGATTATTCAGATCAAAAAGAAGTAACCCGCCTCACTACCACATAAGGCGGGTTGCTTCAGCAATCTGATCTTTATAATGTGGGAATAAACCGTTTACCGGTATGCCCTGTTTCTATTGATAGGATACTATTTTCCGGGCAATTTGTCAAGGAAAAGCGGGAACAGTGGGAAGGAGAATGGATATGGCAGGCAAATGGGAGCCGTTTGATATCAATGGCTCGGTATTCCGTCCGGTAGCGAAGCTGCTGTATGTAGAAGAGCCGGATTTCGGCTGTGAAGATGTGCCGGAGGACACCGCTGTTTATGGCAGTATCGTGCTGGAGGATAAGCATGGCCAGCGCACGGTAAAAATCGAGGAGGAGCTGCTGTTTGCCAGCCGGCTGCATGACGGCATGTGGGTTGGAAAGCTGGCGCGCAGCATGGTTCTGCTCGGAAAAGATAAAAAAACAGTGTACCAGCCCAATGAAGCGGAGAGAAAATGGTTGGAAACCATTTTCTCAGCTTGTCGAAAAAATACAGACTAAGGTTCCCTCAGACGAGGGAGGCTTTGGATCAACCCATATTATGTTAGGAAAGAGGCTCCCTCGCTGAGGGAGCTGTCAGCGAAGCTGACGGAGGGAGTTCTGCGCACAACGGTTTCAATTGATACGGTAAAGCTACGTTTACACTCCCTACAGGTATTCCGAAACCATTCCGGGCTTGCTTTATCGAAGCAAGCTTTCGGCATGATAATCTGTTTCAGAATACGCTGCACCGAGGTCCGTCTTCGCCTACGTCGAATCCACCTCCCTCGAAGAGAGAGGCTGTTCAACAACCATTGTACATACAATAGGCTGATTGACAGACTGTCTCCTGCTGCATCCTGCGGCAGGAGATTTTTTATCGTACAAAAGGCTTTTGTGTCACAAGCGAACGAAAACAGCTCGGACAGCAGACACTTTTGCTGCGTTTTTTCGGGGATTTTTCTCTCTGGACAGGTAAGAAAATCGTTTTTTTGATACTTTTTCAAATAGATTCCGCAAAAAGGTGTTGCATTAGTCTATGATCTGTGGCATAATAGGGAAAGATTACATTTTGGTTACAAACCGATGTAGAAAGGGATGACATCAATGAAAAAACGACTTTTAAGCGCAGTGCTTGCCCTATGTATGGCAATAGCCATGCTTCCGGCGGCATTCGCTGCAAACAGCCAGCAGGTTGTCGTTATGGGGACAGTACTGACCAATGGCATGGGCTGGAATAATGACGGTTCTACAACCGGCAGCGGCTCCAGAGATAATGACATCTATTTTGCGGATGGCGTACTGTATCTGAGCGGTGTGAATATTGAGACGCAGGGAACGGCAATTTCGATTCCAAACGGTAGTATTACCATTGAAATCAATGGTGAAAACTATATCAATACAAGCGGCGATGCAGCAGCTGTTGTATTCAATGCAGATGGCAACCAGAGCGCAGCCGGCAATATCCTGCTGCGCGGCGGTGAAAACAGTGAGAACGGTATGCTGGAAATTCACAGCACAGCGGACGGTATTGTCAACCGCATCGGTGACAGCTCCATGGAGATTAAGGATGTTTCTGTCAGCGTATACTGTGATAAAACTGGCGTAGGTACGCCGGGAGCGCTGAGCGTAACCGGCAGTGGTATGCTTGCAGCGGAAGCCAAGGGCTGCTGTGTCAGCTCCGGCTGGCTTACCGTGACCGAGTATGCAGCGCTGTATGCAGATTCGGAGACAGGAGCTAACGGACAGGCTATTTCCTGCGCCGGACTGGATTCCAATGGCTTTGTCAGTGCGGATGGCGACGCAGGCGCGATCAACAGTACAGGGAATGTGACCATTTCCAGCGGAACAGTGGAAGCTCGGGTACGCCGCAATGCACAGGTTTCGGCGCTGAATACGACTTCCGGCGTGGTTTCTACCAATGGACTGTATACTCACGCAGGTATTTCCAGCCTGGATGCAGCACAGGTAACGGATTTTGATAGCAATTACCGTAACTATCGATATGTTGTTGTGGCAGCAGATCAGAGCTGGCTGGAATGGCAGAATGGCTTTGAGGATGTTGCGGCAGATAAGTGGTATACGGATTATGTAAAGTATGTCAATCAGCATGGACTGATGATGGGTAGAAGCACGATAGAGTTTGCACCAAATGCACAGATCACCCGTGCAGAGGCAGTACAGCTGATGTATGCCCTGTCCATGACGTACTGGGAACAGTATGGTCTGGACTCTGGTGCAACAGTAGCATTCGACGACGTCCCGGCAGATGCATGGTATGCAAAGCCGATTGGCTGGGCTGGCGGCAATGAGGTTGTCAAGGGCCTGGGATATAATGTATTTGAACCGAAGGAGAACATTTCCCGTCAGCAGTTCGCACAGGTTCTGTATGCCTTCTCCAGCCGTTTGGGTTATGATGTGAGTGCAAGCGCGGATCTTGGCAGCTTTAACGATGGCGGAACGGTTTCCACATGGGCGCAGCCTGCCATGCAGTGGGCAGTCGGAGCAGGTATTATGAGCGGCAATGATCTCGGTGAACTCGGCCCGCGTAATCCGCTCAGCCGTGCAGAGGCTGCTGTTATGCTGCAGGGCTTCATTACCTACACACTGAGTATGGGACGGTAACAATATCATACGAACATAAGGCCGCCTGCCGGAGCAAAATCCGGCGGGTGGTCTTTTCCTCTAAAGGCTCTTTCTTAAGAAGGGGAACCTATTATCAGTCTATGCAAAAGTCTCCCTTCTGGAGGGGAACCGCCGCGCAGCGGCAGCGCAGAGGTTTGAGCCGTTGCATGGATCATAATGGGAAAATAAGGTTTGACGTAAAATGTTGTTTGGAGTACAATAAACGGCGATATGTATTTTGTCGGGAGGATGTTTGTATGAAGCAGGAGAATACCGCATGGTTCCGAAAGGGCATCCATCATGGCACACCGATTGCACTGGGATATCTGGCAGTATCCTTTACATTGGGGATTGCCGCAAAAAATGCCGGCATGACTGCATGGCAGGGCGCATGCGCAAGTGTGACAACGGTTGCTTCTGCCGGAGAATTTGCCGGTTTTCAGGTCATCGCAGCGGGCGCATCGTATTTGGAAATGGCAGTCATGATGCTGGTCATCAATGCACGGTATATGCTGATGTCCTGTTCGCTGAGCCAGAAATTGGACCCGGATTTGCCGTTTTTCCATCGTCTGATTCTTGGCTGGGGTATTACAGATGAAATTTTCGGTGTAGCCTCCAGTGTGCCGGATAAGCTGAACCCATGGTATAACTATGGCATGATGGCGATTTCCATTCCGGGCTGGACATTGGGAACATTTGTCGGCATTGCAGTGGGCAATGTTCTGCCGGCACACGCGGTCAGCGCACTGAGCGTCGGGCTGTATGGCATGTTCCTTGCGATCATCATTCCACCGGCACGCAAAAATAGGGTGATTGCCGGTTTGGTTGCGATTTCCATGCTGGCAAGCTTTGCCATGGCGAAGCTTCCGCTGGTATCCGGTATTTCCTCCGGTATGCGGACAATTATCCTGACTGTTGTGATCGCAGGTGTTGCAGCTGTCCTGTTTCCGGTAAAGGAGGAGCAAAATGCAGCATAATATATGGCTTTATCTTTTGGTGATGGCAGGGGTTACCTATCTTATCCGTGTCCTGCCGCTGACGTTGATCCGAAAAGAAATCAAAAACCAGACCATACGTTCTTTTTTGTATTATGTACCGTATGTCACATTGGCTGTGATGACGTTTCCGGCAATTTTGGAGGCAACCAACAGCATGTGGGCTGGTTTGGCGGCTTTACTTGTCGGTATTGCGCTGGCATGGTTGGGCGGAAGTCTGTTTCAGGTTGCCGTGGCAGCCTGTGTGGTTGTATTTGTATTGGAGCTGTTTTTGTAAGAAAAACGAAAGAATTTTGTCATATACAATTAAAAAGTAACAGGTATCATAAAGGAGAGGAAGGATGTGCTGTTTTTATGATATCTGTTTTTTATTTGGGACAAATACTGTTGGATTATCTCATTGTATGTCCGGTATTTTTGCTATTGGAATGGATACTTTGCCGGATATACCGCAGGCAGGGGATTGCATACAGCCGCGGATTTGTAATTGGCTGGCAGCTGCTGGCGTTGCTATTGACTGCTATGTTTTCCGTTACCGGAACCGCTGGGGTGGATGATGTTATACGGTTTGGGACAAGCATGATACAGAAGCAGGAAATTTATATGCAGCTATCTGACCAGCTGACAGCGGAAATGCTGCTCAACGTGCTGCTGTTTATCCCACTGGGGGTCATGCTGCCGCTGCTGTGGAACAATTGTGGCTTTCTACAGACTGTTGGGACAGGCTTTCTGCTCTCCGGACTGATTGAACTTTCTCAGCTGTTCAATTTCCGTGCCACGGATATCAATGACCTGCTCATGAATACAATCGGCGTTCTGCTGGGTTATGTGATTTTTCTGCTGTTTTTCCGTCGGGTGACTGTATGTCTGGCGGATACTTCGGATACAATAACCATAGCGGGATGGGGAAGCTGCCTGTTGGCATTTGCTGTTTATGCGCTGCTGGCATCACCGAGCTGGATGCTGTTTTCATTTTGACTCTTTTTTCAGGTTTTTATTGACAGAGCTATGCCGGCCATGATACAGTAACACAGGAAAAAAAGAAAACGCTGTCTGTTGAGGGAGTAGTTTGCGGCTGCTTTGCCGTGGGAATACCAACAATCGCGTCAGCCCTGCTGGCTGGTATTTTCTTAAAAAATGAGACTCATAGACGATGATGCTGCAGGAAAACCGGATTTTCCCGTGGCATGATTGTCTATGGGTCTCTTTCATTTCATGGCTGAAGAGGAAGGAGAAAACAGAAATGATTTATTTGGCTTATTTGATTGTTGCTGCCGGTGTTGTGTGGTTTTCGGTTAAGGCATCGGATTATGTCGATCTGCTGGACAAAAAGACAAGCTTATCCGGCGCGTTTATTGGTGGTATCATGCTGTCCGCTGTGACCAGTTTACCCGAACTGTTTACCAGTATTTCCGCGACGGTATTGCTTCATCAGCCGGGCCTATGTCTGGGTAATATTTTGGGCAGCGATTTGTTTAATATGGCGATGCTGTCGTTTTTCCTGCTGATATTTACGCGTACCTTCGGCAAAGCAGCATTGTCCTCCAGCCATCGTGTGGTAACAGCCTTTGTCTTTGTCTGTTATGTGGCGCTGATTCTGAATTGGTTGGATATTTTGCGGCTCAATATTCTGTCAGTCAGTCTGACATCGGTATGTATTGTGGTGTTGTATATTCTCAGTGTAAAATTTTTGTCCTCAGAGGAAAGCGAAGAGGAATCACAGGAGGATACCAGCCCATTAACCGTGCGGCAGGTTGCTGTACGGTTTGTAGCAGTCAGTGTTGGTATTGTTGCGCTGAGTATTCTCATCACCTATATTACGGATGGCATTTCTGTGCGCCTGCATCTGGGACAGAGCATGGCAGGCGCCTTGTTCCTTGGCATTGCAACCAGCCTGCCGGAGGCCGCTTCTACGGCAACACTGCTGCGTATGGGAAATGTGGACATTGCCTTTGGCAACATTGTCGGCAGCAATATTTTCAATTTTATTATCATGGCAGTTGTCGATATCCTGTACCGCGGCAGCGTATATGATTTCTCAGACCCGCAGACCGTGACGCTGCTGCTGTGCGGCACCGTCGCACTCCCGCTTATGTGGATTATGATGAAATTCCGCAATCATGTGACGAAAATCGTCTGTCCACTCTTGATTCTCGGATGTTATGGCGTATTCCTGTTCGCATAAACAAAGACACGCTGATGGTTCAGCGTGTCTTTTCTTTGTTTTCAGACGGGAATTATAGTGCAGCCAGCTTCTCACATGCCTTCGACAGATCCGGCAGTGTGACATCCTCCAGTGCGCCTGCATCACATGCTTTAGCCAGAGCCGGGTCAATCGGCAGCTTTGCCAGTACTTCCAGATTATGCTCCTGTGCAATTTCTTCCACATGGCTCTCGCCAAATACCGGGATTTTTTTGCCGCAGTCCGGGCACTGTACATAGCTGTAGTTCTCAATAATGCCGAGGATCGGGATTTCCATCATCTCAGCCATCTTCACGGCCTTGGTTACAACCTGAGAGACAAGCTCCTGTGGGGAGGTCATAACGACAATGCCGTCAACCGGCAGGGACTGGAATACAGTCAGTGGGACATCGCCGGTTCCGGGAGGCATATCCACGAACATAAAGTCGATATCCTTCCAGATAATATCCGTCCAGAACTGCTGCACAGCGCCGGCAATAATCGGGCCACGCCATACAACCGGGTCTGTATCATTTTCCAACAGCAGATTGATGGAACAGACCTCAATACCGGTTTTGGTTGCCATTGGGAATACGCCCTCTTCGGTAGCGCCGAGCGTACCGGACAGGCCGAAGCCCTTCGGAATCGACGGGCCAGTGATATCGGCATCCAGAATACCGCAGTGAGCGCCCTTGCGCTGCATGGCAACTGCCAGCAGGGAGGTGCACATGCTCTTGCCTACGCCGCCCTTACCGCTGACAACACCAATTACCTTTTTCACCTTAGACAGCGGATGTGGCTCTTTCAGAAGGGATTCCGGCTCGCCACAGCTTCCGCCGCAGCTCTCGCAATCATGATTGCAGCCCATTTCAGTCATCTCCTTTTATTTTCTTGCATATTTTGCGGCGATCAAGCCGCAGATTTGTTTTTCAAGTGGTACAATTATATCATATATCAAACATTTTTCAAGATACTCTTGCAAAACGGCATGGATTTGCAGTATGCTTAGTAAGTTAAGAAAAGTCTGTCGAAAGGGGAAATTGTTTTGTCTGAAGAACATGGACGCACCCGTTCCACTGCGGAGCTGTTCCATCGATTTGCACCGTATTTCCGGCCATATTTGCCAGTACTGTTTTTGGATTTGTTCTGCGCCGCAATGACAACCATCTGTGAGCTGGCCCTGCCGGTCATTGTCCGGTATGTCACCAATCTGGCGCAGTATCGGCTGTCTGAGCTGACGGTGGAACTGGTTGTGCGGTTGGGCGTATTGTATTTTGTCCTGCGTGTGATTGACACCGCCGGCGCATATTTCATGGCGAATGTGGGCCATGTCATGGGCGCAAAAATTGAAACCGATATGCGCCGGGATTTGTTTGAACATTTACAGAAGCTGTCGTTCCGGTATTATGCCGATGCAAAGGTTGGACAGCTGATGGCGCGTATCACCTCGGATTTGTTTGACGTTACTGAGTTTGCCCATCATTGCCCGGAAGAATTCTTCATTGCCGGTGTAAAAATTGTCGTAGCCTTTGCGATTTTGCTGAGCGTCAACATTCCATTGACACTCCTCACATTCCTTGTCCTGCCGGTTATGCTGGTGTGCTGCTATAAATTCAACCGCCGGATGCGTGAAACGTTTAAGGAATCGCGCTGGCAGGTGGGTGAAATCAATGCGCAGGTGGAGGATTCCCTGCTCGGTATCCGTGTCGTAAAGTCGTTTGCACAGGAGGAAACCGAACAGCAGAAATTTGATGAAGGCAACCGCCGCTGGCTGGATATCAAAAAGCGAAATTATTTTTGGATGGGCGGCTTCAATGCCACAACCCGTGCCTTTGACGGCCTGATGAATCTGGTTGTGCTGGTATTCGGCAGCTTGTTCCTGTTGCGCGGCGCGATTGTGCCGGGGGATTTTGTCGCCTATTTATTGTATGTCCAAACCCTGCTGACATCGATCCGCCGTATTGTGGAATTTATGGAGCAGTTCCAGCGCGGCATGACTGGAATTGACCGGTTTTTAGAGGTTATGGATGAAAAGCCGGATATTACGGATTCTCCCCATGCTGTGGAATGCCATGCTGTGCGCGGGGAAATTGACTTTGACCATGTGTCCTTCTCCTACGAGGATGACGCAGGCGAAGTGCTGGCGAATATCAATCTGCATGTCAAAGCAGGTGAAAATATCGCGATTGTCGGCCCGTCGGGCGGTGGTAAAACTACTTTAAGTAATTTAATACCGAGATTTTACGATGTGTCAAGTGGCTCGGTTCGTTTGGACGGCGTTGACGTCCGGGATATCAAGCTGCATTCCCTGCGTTCTCACATCGGTGTGGTGCAGCAGGACAATTATCTGTTTTCCGGCACCGTGCTGCATAATATTGAATACGGAAAGCCGGGCGCTTCCCGTGCGGAGATTGTGGAGGCGGCAAAGCTTGCCGGTGCAGATGAATTTATTTCTGCATTGCCGAATGGCTATGATACCTTTATCGGTGAGCGCGGCGTCAAGCTTTCCGGCGGACAAAAGCAGCGCATTTCGATTGCACGTGTATTCTTGAAGGACCCTCCGGTGCTGATTTTGGATGAAGCCACCAGCGCATTGGATAATGAAAGCGAACGCCTCGTCCAGCAGTCGCTCGACAAGCTGGCACACGGGCGAACAGTATTTACGATTGCACACCGTTTGACTACCATACGCGGTGCGGATGAAATCCTTGTTTTGACCTCGGATGGCATCGCGGAACAGGGGACACATGAAGAACTGATCGCAAAAGGTGGAATTTATAAGGATTTATACAAAATGTATTCAGACATGCGGTAATTTACTTCAAAAAATTATTTTGCACTGTATTTCTCCTTTGGAAAAATACAGTGCAAAATACCGCAGTTCAATTGTTACGAAATAAATCACGCAAAATTATTTTGCAGTCCAGCATGCAAAATGATTTTGCGGATGTAAAAAATTTTTGCAGGGAAGAATAGAGACATTGGCGATATATCTGATATCGGTTTATATATATTTGTCGGATTAATAGGGGATATATAATATTTTATTTATGAAAAACATCTAAATGTTGACAGAACTTCAGAGATTTTTTGCAGTATCTTTTTTGTTGGAGAAGGCCGCAGATTGATGGGGATGTTACACAAAAAATCTTATTTAAAATTTTGCAAAGTACATAAAAATAAAGTGGAAATAAAAAAAATAAGATTTTTGTCGCATGTTGGCACAGAAATTGCATGAATCATAGTCAGAGGCCGGAGGCGATCCTCTGGCAAGTATGATAGAAGGAAGTGGATGAACGATGGAACATATGTCAAATAAGGTTAAGCTTTATAAGCCGGTGCTGATTGTGATTGTAGCAGCACTTCTCATTGAGATTATTGTTGGCATTTTCTTTACAGAACAGTTCGGTGCAGCAATGTCCAACATGCTTTATTGGGTTGGAGATCATTTTGGTTGGTGGATTAATCTGCTTGCAGTATTTTGTGTAATTGCCGGTATTGTAATTGTGATATTCCGTTGGGGGGATGTAAAGATTGGCGGTAAGGATGCAAAGCCGGATTTCAGCTATTGGCAGTGGTTTTCTATGTCGATCTGCAGTGGCATTGGCTGTGGTCTGATGTTCTGGGCAATGGGAGAGCCGATGTATCATTTTATGACACCACCCGCAGCCATTCAGGCAGCAGCAGGCAGCCGTGAGGCAGCTATTTTTGCGGTCAGCCAGGCAATGTTTGACTGGTCTTTTGTCCAATATTTTATTTATTCTCTGCCGGCGCTGGCATTTGCGTTGCTATGTTTTAACTATCAGAAATCATTGTCTATGGGGCCGATGCTGGATCTGACAGCAGGTGAGAAAACAAAGAAACTGACAACATTCATGCATATCATCTGCGGCTATGCTGTAGCATGTGGCGTATCCAATTCTATGGCAGCAGGATTGATGCAGATTTCCGGCGGTATCAATGCAGTATTTGGCATTCCGCAAGGTGCTCTGATGTATCTGATTATCACCGTTCTGGTTGCAGTTTTCTTTATTTTCTCCTGTGTAACCGGTATTAACAAAGGCTTGACCTATGTATCCTCTGCATGTATGGTGTGTTTCTTTGTACTGATGATATATATGGTGATTGCTGGAGATACTATGTTTATCGGAAAAATCGGCTCTGAGGCAACCGGTGATCTGCTGAATAATTTCTGGAGCAAAATCACCATCAACAATACCATGGTATCACAGGACCAATGGGCAAACGAATGGCCGATTACCTTCTGGAATTCATTCTTTATTTATGCACCGGTGATCGGCATGTTCCTCGCACGTATGGGAAAGGGAAGGACAGTACGTGAATTCCTATTGGTAGAGATACTGGTACCGTCTCTGTTCTGCTGTCTATTTGTTGCCATTTTTGCAGGACAGATTGTCAGTGTGCAGACCAGCGGTGCGGCGGATGTCTGGGCAATGATTCAGGAAGAAGGAATGCAGACCACACTGTATCAGGTGCTTGGCAGTATGCCGTTTGGTAAGATCGTACAGTTTGCTTTCCTGATAACAGTTTGTCTGTCTTTTATTACGTTGGCTGACCCGAATTGTGCTGCTTTGTCCACATTGTGTGTCCATGGACAAGAGATCGATTCTGAGCCGCCAAAGCCGCTAAAGATTGGTTTGGGTATTGCAATTTCTGCTGTTGCGTATCTGCTGGTCATTTCCGGCGGTGTCAATGCAGTCAAGGGCCTGCTCAATCTGGGCGGACTGCTGATGACGATTCCAACCCTATGGCTTATCTTAATGAATTTCAAGCTTATCAAGCCGCTGCTCAAATCCAAAAGCCACCTTGCTTCTGATATCCCGACAGAGGATGAGATTTCAGCGCCGGATCAGCATCGTAAGGCAGTTGCAAAGGGGCTGACCGTAATTGTTGAAAAGGATGACAGCAACCAGGCATCATAAAGTTTTGGATATACGCCGATATTTTTGTATAATAGTTTATATTCTATACATTTAGTATTATTATGTTGTATACGAATATTACGGTCGGTGATGATAGTGTCGTGTTGCAGCTAACATAGTCCGGCAGCAATATACAATATGATACATATCTATCCTGCATATCCCTCTCTGTGACCGTGGCAGAGAGGGATATTGATTTTCTTAGGAAAGGCATAGATAAATCCCTTGCTCTTTTGTAACATTGACTAGAATTTAACATAAAAATTTGTATAAATTACCCATCATATTTTCAAAAAAAGCTGTGAATGTTTCAGCTAGGCAAATGGTATGCTGTGTGCTAAAATCTCAGACGGCATAAGGAAATGCAGGAGTTTATATCAAAAACTGCATTTTCAACGAAATTTTATTTGATTGACATCAGATTCGAGGTAAACCATCATGATGACTGACATGACCAAAGGGTCTCCGTTCAAAATTCTTCTGAAATTTGTCATTCCGCTGCTGCTCAGCATGGTATTCCAGCAGATGTATAATCTGGCTGACAGCGTGATTGCCGGACGTTTTCTCGGTGTGGAAGCGCTGGCAGCCACCGGCGCGGCCTATCCGATTACCGTGCTGTTTATTGCAGTTGCCACCGGCGCCAGCGTTGGCTGCTCTGTTGTGGTTTCCCAGCTGTTCGGTGCGCACGATCATGAAAGGATGCGTGCCGCAGTCAATACCGCAGTCATCACGTTGGTAACATTGGCATTGACGCTGACTGTGATCGGCGAGCTTGCCTGCCCGGCGCTGATGCGGCTCATCAGCACCCCGAAGAATATTTTTGAACCGACGATGGTTTACCTGCGCATTTATATTGCCGGTCTTCTGTTCCTGTTTTTGTATAACACAGCAACGGCTATTTTTAACGGTCTGGGTGACAGCCGTACCCCGTTGTATTTCCTCGCATTTTCCACGACGTTTAATGTCATTCTGGACGTGATGTTCGTCAGCAACCTGCATATGGGCATTGCCGGCGTCAGCTGGGCGACACTGATTGCGCAGGGTATTTCTTCCCTGCTGGCAATTGTAACGCTGGTTCGCCGTCTGTCCCGTATTCCGGTAGAGCATAAGCCGGCACGTTTTGACAGCCATCTGCTGCGCCGTATGGCAATGATTGCGATTCCGTCGATCTGCCAGCAATCTTTTGTCTCCATTGGCGTATTCTGCGTGCAGGGCTTAATCAATCCGCTCGGCTCGAATACGGTGGCAGGCTTCTCTGCGGCATTGAAGATTTCCACCTTCGCGTTGATGGTCATGAATGCACTGCCGAATGCGCTGTCCAGCTATGCGGCACAGAACATCGGGGCACAGGATATCAAGCGTGTCCGTCAGGGTGTACGTGCGTGTATTCTCATGTCGGAAGCCGTCATCAGTAGTATTATTGTATTGTTTTTCGTTGCCGGTGACCAGGTTTTGCAGCTCTTCCTTGGCAGTACAGTCAATGGTGTTGTTATCAGCATCGGTTTGGAATATTTACTGATTGTCGCACCGTTTTATCCGCTGGTTGGCATCAAAAACTGCTGTGACAGTGTACTGCGCGGCGGCGGTGCGATGGGGCCGTTTATGGTTACCACATTAGCTGACCTCGCGCTGCGTGTTGCACTGGCATATCTGCTGGTTCCGGTATGGGGCTTTGCCGGTGTCTGCTATGCATATCCGATTGGCTGGCTGATTGGTACATCCATTTCCATCCTGTTCTATGTATGCGATGTGTGGGTGCCGAAATATATCCGCGAAGCAAAGCACAAGGGCATTTCCCTGCATCCGATTCACCGGATTCATATTGTTAACAAACAGCCAGAGCAGGATAAACGTCTCTTGCAGACAGGAAGAGCAATTGTAGCTTGCCGCAGACATAAGCTTTTTTGGAAAAAGCAGCACGCGAACCATAGATAAAATAGAAAAAAGTTTGTACACCGCAAAGCATGTTACATTTCCTTTTTCTCCCTCTCTGACGGAGGGAGTGAAAATTGATTTCCGTGTTGCAGCGCAATGATAGCTTTTCATTGCGCTGCTTTTTTGTTATGATAGAAGAAGAAAAAGACAAGGGAGTAGGAGAGCTATGGATCGTTCCATGAATATGACAACCGGAAGTCCGACAAAGCTGATTCTTCGGCTGGCATTTCCGTTGATTTTAACCAATCTGGGTCAGCAGCTGTACAGTATTATGGATGCCGCCATTGTTGGCAGGGGTGTTGGCGTGGAGGCGTTGGCATCTCTTGGCGCCACAGACTGGGTATACTGGCTGGTTTTGTGGTCCATTACTGCGATGACGCAGGGTTTTTCTGCATTGGTTTCCCAGACCTTTGGTTCCGGCAATCAGAAGGATTTTCGTAAAGCCGTTGCCATGTCAGTACTGCTGTGTACGGTCCTCGGCGTCCTGCTGACGGCTGCCAGCATGCTTTGGGCAAAGCCACTGCTGCAGGTATTACATACACCAGAAAATATCTTTGCCGGTGCGCAGACCTATTTGACCGCTATGTATGCCGGCACACTGATCGTTATGGCATATAACATGTCCGCTGCCATCCTGCGCAGTGTCGGCGATGGCAAAAGTCCGCTGATTGCCATGGGGCTTGCCGGTACGTTTAATGTATTGTTTGACTTGCTGTTTGTGCTGGTATTTCATTGGGGGATTATCGGCGCTGCCTTTGCAACGCTGCTGGCGCAGATGATTGCCTTTTTGTATTGCTTCCGCATTATGCGCAAATCAGACCTGTTTCAGCTGGAAAAAGAAGACTGGAAAGTGGACAGGAGGGTTCTGCGGACACTATGCAAGCTGGGGCTTCCGCTGGCGTTGGAGCAGGCAGTGGTTGTGCTTGGCGGCATTATTGCACAGGCTGTCATCAATACATATGGTTATGTTGTTGTCGCAGGCTTTACGGCTACCAATAAGCTGCACGGCCTGCTGGACTGCTCGGCCACTGCGCTTGGTTTTGCGTCCTCTACCTATATTGGGCAGAATTGGGGCGCAGGCCGTCTGGATCGTGTGAAATCCGGTATCCGCCGCGGCTTTGTCATTGCTGTGGCGCTTGCCCTCTTGATTATGACAGCTATGATTTTGTTTGGCAGGCAGGCTGTCGGTCTGTTTATCTCAGCAGATGCAGAAAATGCTGCGCAGGTGCTTGATACCGCCTATCAGTATCTGTTCATTATGAGCCTGTTCCTCGTAGCTGCCTATCTGATGAACCTGTATCGATATTCCTTACAGGGGTTGGGCGACAGTGTATCCCCCATGCTTTCCGGCTTTTTTGAATTTGCAGCACGTTCCGGCGCCGCAGTCCTGCTGCCGCATTTCATCGGCATTACCGGCCTGTTCTGTATGGATGGACTTGCATGGACGGCGGCAGGTATTTTTCAGCTGATATGCTTTTATTATGACCTGCACAGGATACAAAAAAAGGGGCTGGCTTATCAGCGCCCGTCTGGCAGGCAGGAATGACAGGAATGGGTTTTCATAGCTACACTTTTTTTGTGCGGAATCTCACAAAATTGCTAATATCCCTTGAACATTTTTGGTAAATGGTTGTATAATGAAAATAACAATTGCAGGAGACGAGCCTGCGGAAGAGAATTGTGTAATATTTTATTTTGGAGGGAATCACCAATGTTTGAGAATTTGATTGCCACGCTGAAGGCAGATCGCAGAACCATTGTTTTCACGGAGGGTCCGGATGCACGTATTCTGGAAGCTACCGCACGTCTGCTGAAGGATGACCTGATGGACGTTATCCTGATTGGCAGCGAGGACGAAGTAAACGGTGCTGCTGCTGCTGGCAAATTTGATATTTCCGGCGCTACCATCATCGATCCGGATACCTATGCTGAGCTGGATGAGATGGCGCAGACCATGTATGATTTGCGCAAGGGCAAGATGGACATGGATACCGTCAAGGCAAATCTGGCAAAGGGCAATTATTTCGGCACCATGCTGGTCAAGATGGGCAAGGCTGACGCTCTGCTGGGCGGCGCTACCTATTCTACCGCTGATACCGTTCGTCCGGCGCTTCAGCTGGTTAAGACCAAGCCGGGTGCGCATCTGGTAAGCTCCTGCTTTATTTTGAGCCGTCCGGCCAAGGATGGCGGCGAAGAGATGTATGCAATGGGTGACTGCGCAATCAACATCTCCTACGAGGATACTGTTGACAAGAAGACCGGCGAGGTTACGCTGAAGGCTTCTGAGAAGATTGCAGAGGTTGCGATTGAAACAGCAAAGACTGCCGCTGCTTTTGGTATTGATCCGAAGGTTGCTATGCTGTCCTATTCTACCATGGGCTCCGGCAAGGGCCCGACGGTTACCATGATGCGCGAAGCAACTGCTGCTGCAAAGGAACTGGATCCGAATCTGGCTGTAGACGGCGAGCTGCAGTTTGACGCTGCGTTCTCCCCGGTAGTTGCAAAGACCAAGGCAAAGGACTCCCCGGTTGCAGGTCAGGCAAATACCTTTATCTTCCCGGACATCAATGCCGGCAATATCGGCTATAAGATTGCACAGCGTCTGGGCGGTTTCGAGGCATATGGCCCGATTTTGCAGGGTCTGAATGCCCCAATCAATGACCTGTCCCGCGGCTGCAATGCAGATGAGGTTTATCAGATGGCAATCATCACCGCAGGCTTGAAGTAAGCTTTTTTTCCGAATCAATCCAATCATGAACGGCACAGCCGCTGTCTGTTTCTCCGGGCAGCGGCTGTCTTCACATGGAAGTGTTTTAGCGAAAATGAAACAGAACAGAGTATATGATCTTCGTAAGAAAGTATATGAGATCATAGATAAAGACAGACAACGGAATATCCTGAGCAGGCTGTATGATATTTATATTTTGATTCTGGTCATACTCAGCGCAATTCCTCTGATGTTAAAATTATGGACGCAGGAGATTGTGATACTGGATCAGATCATTACAATACTGTTCATGATTGATTATTGTTTGCGATGGGCAACTGCGGATTTTGTCCCGATTTTAAAGAAACGTCCGAGCTGGCAGGCATTTTTATTGTATCCGCTGACACCAATGGCAATTATTGACCTGCTTGCAGTGGCGCCGATGTTTTTGTCCCTGCCATGGACACCGATGATGCCGTTGACGCAGTATATTCAGATTCTGCGTATCATGCGTGTATTTCGCTGTGTACGGTTTTTTAAAACCATGCGGTATGCCAGAAGCTTTTTGTATATCTTACGTGCAATTAAAAGGGAAAGCAGGCTTTTGGTTATGGTTATGGTGCTTGCTTTGTTATATTTATTTGGCTCTGCGGCATTTATGTTCTCTGTGGAGCCGAATACCTTTGATAACTTTTTTGATGCGATTTATTGGGCTACCGCTATGCTCACAACGGTCGGCTATGGTGATATTTATCCTGTGACAGAGGCCGGCCGGTTTGTCAGCATTCTTTCCTCCTTTTTTGGTACGGCAGTCATTGCCATGCCGGCTGGCATTATTACAGCCGGATTTATGGAGGAGATCAACAAAGAACGCTTTCACAATGAACGCAAACTGGAGGAGGATGTTGCAGAGCTGCTGGAAGAGATCCGGCAGCTGCGTAAGGAAGAAGCAGCGCGTGGTTTGGAGAAAAAAATTGAACTGATTGCCGCACAGGTAGAACAGATTCAGAAGGATCGGAATACCGATGTGGATTTATTGCAGGATTTGTCAGAGGATTTGAAAAATACATTGGCGCGTGGTACAATAGATTCCGTTGAAGATAAAACCGAAGATGTACAGGAAACGTTTGTATGAGTATAGAAAAGATGGAGGAATGATCTTATGGCAGTCTATAGTTCTATGAAGGAATACCATACCCGTGCACATATGGGTATGATTGATGTGACGGGGGATTTTCAGCAGGCAGTCACCGAAGCATGCCGCACGTACGGCATTAAGAGCGGCACAATTACCGGCTTTACAACGGGCGGCGTCGCTGGTTTGACAACATTGGAATTTGAACCGGGCATGGTAAATCATGATCTCAAGGCAGCAATGGATGTATTTTCACCGTATACCGATGAGCGTGGACGGGTGATTCATTATGAGCATCACAATACATGGCATGATGATAACGGTTCCAGCCATATCAAAGCTGCATTGCTGAGTCCGTTTATTACTGTCCCGTTTATCGATGGGCGTATTACGGTCGGTCCATGGCAGAATCTGACGCTCGTTGAGTGCGATACCCGTGACCGTCATCGTGAAATCGTGTTCCAGGTTATGGGCGAATAAAGAAATCCTGCCGTATGGCAGGATTTCTTTGCTTAGGAAACCAAATGTACGATACCGTTATGCAGCTGGTATACAATGGTGCCATCTGTTGCAGTTTGAGAAATGGTTGTCTGGTAAGGCTCCAGATACGTATAAATTTTTGAATCCGGCGCCTGTTCCGTTGAGCCTTCCCCGTATGAAATGACAGCATAGGCCGGGGAAACCGCATCAATAAATGCCTGACAGGAAGAGCCCTTTGCGCCATGCTGGGCAACCTTTAGAATATCACAGTTGAGCTGGGATTCATTTTGTTGCAGCATAAACTGTTCGATGCCGAAGGTAGCATCTCCGGGAAATAAGGCGCTGCAATCCGCGGCGTCCAGCCGGAAGACCAGGGACCAGCCATCCGGATTGTCGGCATCAAAAATCTTTGAACTTTCCGGGCCGGGAGCAAGGTTTGTCAGGACAGCGCCTGTATTGCCAAATGAAATGGTATCCCCTATGTTAGGGAATTGTGGAACAAGGTTTTCCGCAGTAATTGCCTCCAGAAGCTTTCTGTAAGCTTCGGTATCCGTTCCTTCATCCGACATGTATACAGCATCCACCTGAAATGCCTGTAATACGGCAACCAAACCGCCGATATGGTCTTCATGCGGATGGCTTGCGATCACGGCATCCAGCTTTGCAATGCCCTGACGGGTGAGGTATTCCACAACGGTACTGCCTGCGGACTGTGGCCCACCATCAATCAGCACGGCGCTGCCGCCGCTGACAATCAGGGTGGAATCCCCCTGCCCGACATTGATACAATGGATGCTGGTACTATCATCGCCGGAGGAAGCTGAAAACGGGACAGTCGTTGTATTCATATCAACTGCTGTTTGAACAGGGACAGTGGCTATCGGTACATTTTTACTGAATGCGAGTGCAAACAAAAGCATAATGATGATTACCAGCAGGCCGCTTGATTTTCCCTTCATCGACATCTTCCCCCTTCTTTTGCACAATTGTGACTTAAGTATACCAAAAATTTGTCACAAATTCAAACAAATATCGGTATATTCTTTGTTAAAAGTAAAAAATGTTATTTTTGAAATGATTGATCACAAAAACTCCACAAAAAACCGCCGTTTCCGGAGATAGAGAACGGCGGTAGCTTTTTGTTGTTTATGTGGAAATTTAATCGTTTACATAAGCTGCAACGATCTGGCCAATATACATCTTGTGGTAATCAGCAGCGCCTTCATATGCCTTGTCAAAAATCGGCATATCCGTGCAGTTTTCCGGCGGCAGCTCCTGTGCATACATCTTTTTGCAGACCAGCGTATAGGCAGCTTCTTCAAAAGTCGGGCAGCCATCCACGATTGCCTTGGTCAGACCGGATTCCTTCAGCTTATCGATATCGCGACCAGACTTGGAACCGGCCAGCTGTAAAGCCTTCTGATAACCCGGCTTGAGGGATGTTACCGTAAACAGATCATTTTCCTCCATATAGCCGAAGGTATGGCGGGAATGACGGACATATACCGTAATTGCCGGTTTAAACCACAGTTCACCAATCATACCCCAGTTAATGGTCATGAAATTAAAATCATCCTCTGTGCCGGCTGACAGCAGCATCCATTTGTTGCAAATCTCGTCAATTACATTGCCCGGCAGTTCAGTCGGTTCAATCTTACGGAAAGACATACCAATACAACCTCCTCGTGTTGTTGTTGAAATAGTTTATATCTGTTCCTATCTTACTATAAATTGGGGCGAATATGCAAGGCTTATCAGAGGAATTTTATGCATGGCCATCACAGAGAAATAAAAGGCTCCCTCAAAGAGAGAGCCTGATAAGCAAAACGGTTAATCCGCAATAATTTCTGCCTTGCGTGCAAGCAGGTCATCCGACATGAGCTGAGCCTGCACCGTTTCAAAACCGATGCGTTTGATGGTTTCGGCAAAACGTTCGCCGGGAATACCCTGCTCGCGGAACAGCAGGATACATTTCTCTACAATATCCAGCACCTCTTCCTTGGAGGTGAAAATCTTATCCAGCATGATACCATGTGAAATTTTCTTGCCCCAGCGTCCACCGACATATACGCGGAAGCCATAGGTAGAATTGTCGCGTGCATGGAACGGGCATTTGCCGACACAACGTCCACAGCGGGTGCAGATTTCCGGATCGGCATACATCTTTCCGTCAACAATTGAGACAGCATGCACCGGACAGGCAACTGCACACTGGCATTTTTTACAGCCACGGCACTTGTCTGCATCAAAATCCGGGATACGCTGGCCGAAAATACCGACGTCATTCAGATTGGGTTTGATGCAGTTGTTCGGACATCCGCCGACAGCGATTTTAAATTTATGCGGCAGTGTCACATTGCCATAGCCGACAAAAAAGCGTTCATGAATTTCCTCGGAAAGCCCATAGGTGTCCAGCAGCCCATACTGGCAGGTTGTACCCTTGCAGGAGACAACCGGGCGGACCTTTCTGCCGGTACCGCCGGTTTGCAGACCGTATTCCGCAAGATACGCGCGCAGTTCATCAATCTTCTCGAACGGAACCTGCTGGATTTCCACAGTTAGACGGGTCGTCATACAGACCTCGCCATTACCAAATTTTTTTGCAGCATCGATGATATGCTGCATGGTATCCGCCGATACCTTACCGTTTTTTGTAATTACGCGGCAGTTGAACAAATCCGTCCCCTTGCAATGTAAACAACCCAGCGCTTTTACGCGCTTCACTTCATCCTGAGGGATGGTAGCAGTTCCCATTGGGGTAAGTGTAACACTCATGATAATACCCTCTTTCAAAAATAAATGACTGAATTTCAATCGTATTTTTTTATGTTCATAGTATAACACGGAACCGAACAACTGACAATTATAACTGAAATGAAGAAATGAATTTTGTAAACTATATATAAAACATATTGGTTTTTCTTAATAAAAATGCTCTGTTTATAAGGAAATATTCTATACATAGCGTTCGGATTTTCGTATACCATAGTAAATTACTGGAAAATGAAACACAAAAAAATAGCAGGCTGTATAAAAACGATAGATATAATTTGGATATATTGCTAAAATATCCGGCGGTGCAGCGGAAATTCTTGACAATTTCGGCAAAAACGGATAAGATAAAAAAGGAATAGATAAAATACAATAGAATAGAGTAGTTGGTCTGTCTATCGGGCTGTACGAAAACCAAATAACACAGGGAATAAAAGGATGTTTCGGCTGTGCTTATTTGGTGTTTTATTTTTTGCCATAGTTGGCATGTGGATACAGTGAAAACAAGGAAAGGCATAGGGGAAAGACAGCCACGAATCCCCTTGGTTTGCAGGAAAAAGACAGCTCTGTTAAAAGTTCCTTTTGACAGATGGATATTTGAGATAAGGGAGGATATATTCTTATGTACACAATTCAGGGAAAAGGTGTTTCCAAGGGCGTAGCCAATGGCCCGATTTATTTCTATCGCCGCGGCGGCGGAGAGGTTGTAAAGACGGCAGTTTCGGATACGGCGGCAGAAAAGCAGCGTTTTGAAGATGCGCGTGCCACTGCAATGGAGCAGCTGGCTGGACTGTATGAAAAGGCAGTTGCGGAAGTAGGCGAAGAGGGCGCTGCGCTGTTTGAAGCACATCAGATGATGCTCGAGGACCTGGATTATATTGATGGCATCAATGATATGATTGAAGGGGAAAGCGTCAACGCAGAGTATGCTGTATCGCAGGTAGCGGAGCAGTTTGCAGCGATGCTGGCAGCAATGGATGATGCATATATGCAGGCTCGTGCTGCTGACGTTAAGGATATTTCCAACCGTGTCATTGGCATTTTACAGGGTGTTGTAGCAGGCGGTATTGATTCCGATGTTCCGGTTATTCTGGCATCCGACGATCTGGCTCCGTCTGAGACAGTACAGCTGGATAAGTCCAAGATTCTGGGCTTCGTTACCTCCGGCGGTTCCGGCAACAGCCATACGGCAATTCTGGCGCGTACCATGGGTATCCCGGCAATCATCGGTGTTGGCGAGGCGCTGAGCGAAGGTCTGGAGGGCAAGACTGCGATCATTGACGGCGAAACCGGCGAGGTTGCGATTGATCCGGATGATGCTACCAGCGAGCGTTTGCTCAAGAAGCAGGCAAAGGAACGTGCGCTTAAGGAGCTGCTCGATCAGCTGAAGGGTCAGGAAAATGTTACCATAGACGGACGCAAGGTCATGGTATACTGCAATATCGGATCCCCGGATGACGTTGATCCGGTACTGGCAAATGACGGCGGCGGAATCGGCCTGTTCCGTTCCGAGTTCCTGTATCTGCAGAACGACGATTATCCGTCTGAGGAGCAGCAGTTCCAGGCATATAAGACAGTAGCTGAGCGCATGGGCGGCAAGCGTGTCATTATTCGTACATTGGATATCGGCGCGGACAAGCAGGCAGATTACTTCCAGCTTGAGAAGGAAGAAAATCCGGCAATGGGCCTGCGTGCAATCCGTATTTGCCTGACCCGTCCGGAGGTCTTTAAGACCCAGCTGCGCGCACTGTATCGTGCATCAGCTTATGGCAAGATTGCAATCATGTTCCCGATGATTACCTCTGTTTGGGAGGTTCAGGAAATTAAGCGCATCTGTCAGGCTGTTAAGGCTGAGTTGCGTGAAGAAGAAATTCCGTTCAATGAAAACGTGGAGCTGGGTATCATGATCGAAACGCCGGCTGCTGTTATGATGTCTGACCGTCTGGCGCAGGAGGTTGACTTCTTCTCCGTTGGTACCAATGACCTGACACAGTATACGCTGGCGGTTGACCGTCAGGGCAACAATCTGGACAAGTTCTTTGATTCCCATCATCCGGCCGTGCTGCGTATGCTCAAGATGGCAGCAGATAATGCGCATAAGGCAGGTATCTGGATTGGTATCTGTGGTGAGCTTGGTGCGGATGTAACATTGACAGAGACATTCCTCGCTATTGGCATCGATGAGCTGAGTGTTTCCCCGTCGGCAGTATTACCGCTGCGCTCTGCCATCCGTTCCACCGATACTACAGTAAACAGCCAGAAGATTTTGGACGAGCTTCTTGGCTGCTGATCCAACCGATCAACGTATTATATAGATATGGCTCCCTCTGCTTTCGCAGAGGGAGCTTTTGGCTTTTTATATCACGGTTGCGAAAGCGGTGTATTTACGATATAATAATGAGGAATCATAAAACAAAAGACATATGCAAAGCAATCAAAGCTTTTGCGAGAAGGAGATAGAAATGAAAGTAGCAGCAGCAGTAAAGGACGGCAAAATTGCCGATACCATTGCAGAAAGCACCGAGGTTTTCATCGTAACAGAAGAGGATGGCAAACCGGTTGCAAAGGACACCGTTGAACTTGGCAAGGATGGGATTACCAGTGTCCTGTTTAAACTGTCCCAGCAGAATATTGATATCCTGCTGGCAGGCGAGGTAGGTACAGCGTTGCAGACTACCCTGCGTATGCTGGGGATGCATGTATTGCCGGGATGTACCGGAGATGCGATTGAATGCATTGCAGGTCTGTTAGCCGGTGAAAAAGTAGGCGATGCTTCTAAAATTGTTATTCCGGAAGTTGATGAGGATGACCCAATGAATTGTATGCATGACTGTGCAAAATGTATGGCGGACTGCCATGACCGTCCGGCGCCGTTGCAGTAAGATGCATACAGTATGCGGCCGGTTTGCACCGACACCCAGTGGGCGGATGCATCTGGGCAATATCCTGTGTGCCATGCTGTCGTGGCTGTCTGTCCGGTCAGTTGGCGGGCAGTATGTATTGCGCATCGAGGATTTGGATGCCATGCGCTGTCCGCGTTCGCTTGCAGACCAGATTGAGGATGACTTGAAATGGTTCGGTATGGATTGGGATGCTGGCGGCAGCGAGGGTGGCGAGCAATGGTATCAGAGCAACCGCTTTGCTGTATATAAACGCTATTTTGATCAGCTGGAGCGCAGAGGACTGCTATATCCCTGCTTTTGCAGCCGTGCTGAGCTGCATACAGCGCAGGCACCGCACCGCTCAGACGGCACGTATATCTATGCCGGGACATGCAGACGGTTGACACCGCAGCAAATTGCGGAAAAACGCAGGCGCAGACCGCCGGCAGTACGCGTCATAGTACCGAATCAGGAGGTCAGCCTGATAGATGGCTGCCAGGGCGTGTATGCGCAGAATCTGGCAGAAGATTGCGGGGATTTTATTCTCCGGCGTTCAGACGGCGTATATGCGTATCAACTGGCAGTGGTTGTAGACGATGCGGAAATGGGTGTTACAGAGGTAGTACGCGGGCGTGACCTTCTGGAATCGACGCCGCGGCAGATATACTTATATGAACAGCTTGGTTTACCGATACCAAAGTTTTATCATATCCCGTTGCTGACCGCGCCGGATGGCAGACGCCTGTCCAAGCGGGATGGCGATTTGGATTTGGGTGTACTGCGGGCAAAGTTCGGACGTCCCGAGCCGATTATCGGTATGCTGGCCGCAGCTGTTGGCCTGCGTCCAACAGCGCAGCCGGTGACATTACAGGATCTGGCAGCAGATTTTTCATGGGATGGCATCCCCAAAGGGGATGCTGTGCTTCCGATGGAAATATTAGAACAAAAGAAATAAGCCTCCTTCGGATGGGGAGCCTTTGGTGAAAGATATTTCATGATCGAATTTTCTGGTAAAGTGAGGAATATCCATGTCAAGAGAAAGAAATAAAGCAATTGCAGCATTGCTGGGAACGGCAATTGTTGTGGTGGTTATTGCGGTGGCAATGTTTATCGGGCTGAGCAGCAACGGCTCAACAGAAAAAATAACCTCACAGGAAATGGCAATTGGTGAAGACCATATGCTGGCTGTTGATGCAGGCGGAAATGTTTATGCGTGGGGACATAATCTGATGGGTGAGCTCGGTGACGTAACCTGTGATAATAAGTCCGCCCCGGTCAAGGTTGAAGTGCCGGGCAGAGTGGTACAGGTAGCAGCAGGCGATGAACTTTCCTTTGCGCTCAACAAGAGTGGGGATCTGTATGCATGGGGCGATAATACCAGCTATCAGATGGGTGATGGAATGAACATCAGTCGTATGGAACCGGAGAAAATGATGGAGGATGTTGCTATGGTAGCAGCAGGCTCCAAGCACGCCATGGCAATCGGCACGGATGGCGCACTGTATGTCTGGGGAAGAAACAAGGATGGCGCACTGGGCATTTCCGAGAGTGAGTGTGACCAGACCGACGAAAGTGGTTATCCGTGTATGTCTACACCGTATAAGCTGATGGACGATGTCGCTTATATTGACGCAGGTGAAGATTATTCCATGGCAATTACCACAGATGGCACGCTGTATGCATGGGGCTATGATGTTGATCACCAGCTGGGTTTGGAAAAGGTTGACAGCGAGAACAGCAACGGTGAAGCATACCAGTCCAAGCCGGCAAAGGTGATGGAAGGTGTCACCAAGGTTGCCTGCGGCAGCAGATACATGGCATTTGCACTGACGGAGGACGGTGTGCTGTATGGCTGGGGCGATAACCGGGTTGGTTCCGTCGGTACAACGAAGGTTGATGATGCCAAGAACAATATCCAGAAAACCCCGCTGAAAATTATGGAGGATGTAACCGATATTGCAGCAGCCAGCGCACATGCCGTAGCGCTCAAGAGCGATGGCACGGCATATACGTGGGGCGTAAACAACTATTGCCAGTTGGGACTGAAATATGGCGATGGTACGTATACAGTCGGCGAAGAAACCATCTACTATCAGGCTAAGCCAAAGAAGCTGGCTGAAAATGTAGAAGCGATTGCAGCAGGCGGCTTCAACAGCATGTACCGTTCTTCTGATGGTGTACTGCGTACCATTGGCTCTAATCTGTATGGACAGATGGGCATTGGCTCAGAAGATCAATTTAAGAAGACTGCAACAGCAGTGTATCTGAAAAAGTAATTTGAAAAAAGTTTTAGACCTCCGGTATTTTGCCGGAGGTCTTTTTGCGCTGCAATGTTACACAAATCACAAAGATGTGTGCATGGAGCATCGAAATATTACAACAATAAAACAAGCATATGAACATAAAAAAGGCGATCGATTATGGCAGGATAACAGGGAAAAAGCGATCGATTTCCGGTTGCTGATTTGTAACCGCAAGAAACTGAAAAAAACTGGAGCAGCTACCGGAAAAAGACGGAAAAAAAGCCTATTCTTTCGCAAAAAAATGGAAGCCAAATTCATACTTTCTGATTATAATAAAGCCATAAAAACAAAGAGGAAAACCGAAAAGGAAACCTCTTTCCACATTCAAAACAACAGCGAACAGATACGAAATGAGGGATTTATGATGACTGCTGTTATGACACTTTTACTGTTGATTCTCCCATGTGTCGGCATGATTCCGGCACACATGGCCGCCCGATTGTCCTATACTGAGGACGAATTTGATTATCTGACATTTTAATATATTAGAAAAGAGGGAGATATTATGATGACCGCATTGTTTGTAATCCTGCCGGTTCTGGCAGTTATTCCGGTACACATGATGAATATCCAGCCGGAAGCAGAAGAAGTATACGACATGAGATAACGTCCGAAAACGGACCAGACTGATATAAGAAAGAGGTAATTGATTATGATGACCGCATTGTTTGTAATCCTGCCGGTTCTGGCAGTTATTCCGGTACACATGATGAATATCCAGCCGGAAGCAGAAGAAGTATACGACATGAGATAACGTCCGAAAACGGACCAGACTGATATGAGAAAGAGGTAATTACTATGATGACTGCACTCACTGCACTGTTTGTTGCACTGCCGGTAATCGGCACCATTCCGGCTCATATGACCAAGGCTACTGCGGTAGCTCCGGTACACTATGAGCGTTATGATTATCGCTAAACCCATTCCACCTTTATTGATATACGTTTATCGCGAAGAAGAATCCGCAGGTTTATCCACAGCCTGTGGATTCTTCGCTTTTTCTGACAATCTATCTGTACAGAAAAAAGGCTCCCTCATCCGAAGGAGCCTTTGTGGGAATATGGTTACTGCGCCATCAGGTCACAGATTGCATTGGAGAATGCAGCCGGATCCTCAATCGGGATACCTGCAATCAGCAGTGCCTGATTGTACAGCAGGGAGGTGTAGGATTTGAGCTTTTCCGGATCATTGACGTACAGCTTGATCAGTGTCTCAAAAATCGGATGGGAAGCATTGATTTCCAGAATCTTTTCTGCATTGAACTGTCCGCCGCTGTTCTGAACATTGTTGAGTACACGTTCCATTTCAATGGACAGGCTGCCGTCAGAGGTCAGGCAGACCGGATTGCTTACCAGACGGGAGGATACACGGACATCCTTTACCTTGCCGTCCAGCGCTTCCTTCATCATATCGAACATCGCACGGTTGGCAGTGGACTTCTCTTCTGCTTCCTTCTTTTCCTCCTCAGAGGACAGGTTCAGATCACCTGCGGTGATGGAACGGAATTTCTTTTCGTCCTGTGATTCCAGCAGGTTGATGACAAATTCATCAATATCAGCAGTGAGATACAGGATATCATAATCATGCTTGCGTACCATTTCAGCCTGCGGCAGCTTGTCCAGCAGATCAATGCTGGAACCGGAAGCATAATAGATTTCTTCCTGACCTTCCGGCATGGCAGCGCGGTATTCCTTCAGGGTAATCATCTTCTTTTCCTTTGCGGAATAGAACAGAATCAGATCACGCAGCTTTTCCTTGTCTGCACCATAGTTTGCATATGCGCCAACCTTGATGGAATAGCCGAAGGCAGTCCAGAACTTCTCATATTCCTCACGCTCATCCTTCTGCATCTTGAGCAGCTCGGACTTGATTTTCTTTTCCAGGCTGATGGCAATTGCCTTGAGCTGGCGGTCATGCTGGAGCATTTCACGAGAGATGTTCAGTGACAGGTCAGAGGAATCGACAAGGCCGCGGACAAAGCCGAAATAATCCGGCAACAGGTCAGCACACTTGTCCATAATCAGGACGCCGGAGGTATACAGTGCAAGGCCCTTGGTGAAGTCCTTGGAATAGTAATCATATGGTGCCTGCGACGGGATATACAACAGGGCGTCATAGGACGCGGTCAGGCCCTCGGAATGGGAATGGATGGTACGCGCCGGCTTCATGTAATCCATGAACTTGTTGCGGTAGAATTCATCGTATTCATCCTGTGTGATTTCTTTCTTATCCTTCTTCCACAGCGGAACCATGGAATTCAGCGTATCCTCGGTATAAATGGTTTCATACTCCGGCTGGTAATCCTCCGGTGCATCCTCCGGCTTCGGCTTTGCCTGCGAATGCGGCATCAGCATCTTGATCGGGTAACGGATGTAGTCGGAATACTTGCGTACCAGTCCGGACAGGCGATAGGTCTGGAGGAATTCATCATAGCTGTCCGCATCCTCTTCTTCCGGATTCTGCTTGATGGTCAGAATAATTTCTGTACCATAGGAGTCCTTTTCTGTCGGTTCAATGGTGAAGCCATCTGCACCGTCGGATTCCCAGACATATGCCTGATCACTGCCACATGCCTTGGAAATTACCTTGACATTGGAGGCTACCATAAAGGAAGCGTAGAAACCGACACCAAACTGACCGATAATATCGGTGTCTTCCGTCTGGTTCTCCTTCTTAAATGCCAGAGAACCGCTCTGCGCAATGGTGCCGAGGTTCTGCTCCAGCTCTTCTCTGGTCATGCCGATACCGTTATCGGAAATGGTCAGAGTACGGTTGTCCTCATCCACTGCCAGATGGATTTCAAATCCGCCCTCCGGTACAAGGGAGGAATCTGTCAGGGAACGGAAATGACGCTTGTCAATTGCATCGCTTGCGTTGGAGATTAACTCACGCAGGAAAATTTCCTTGTGTGTGTAGATCGAGTTAATCATCATGTCCAGCAGACGTTTGGATTCTGCCTGAAACTGCTGCTTTGCCATAGCTTATATTCAATCCTTTCAGATTTTAGAGTACATACTTTAGCACTCTCATCTTTTGAGTGCTAATATAGAATAACGCAATTACTGGAAAATTGCAAGAGGGAAATCGTGTTTGTTTAAAAGTTTTTAACAATACATACGATCATAAGGCTATCTCATCCAAGGAAAGCTATATATGGTGCTGTCCAACTGCTTGTACGTTGCAGGATGCATGTTTATCGTGTATAATAACAATATAAGCACAAAAACGAGGGAATTATGATAAAGGGGCGAATGATACAATGTTGATTTTACTTACCGGAGGCGCCGGTTATATTGGCAGTCATACTGTCATTGAATTACAGAAGGCAGGACATGATGTCGTTGTGGTGGATAATCTGTGGAATGCAAGCGAAAAGTCATTGCAGCGCGTCGAGGAAATTACGGGCAAAAAGGTTCCGTTTTATCAGGTAGATATCCGTGACCGTGCGGGCATGACAAAGGTAATGGAGCAGTATGCATTTGACTGCTGCATTCATTTTGCAGGTCTGAAGGCAGTCGGCGAGTCGGTAGAAAAGCCGCTGGAATATTATGATAACAATATTACAGGCACACTGGTTCTGCTGGATGTGATGCGGAACCATGGCTGCAAGAATATTATTTTCTCGTCTTCCGCAACGGTATACGGCAATCCGGCGGTCATTCCGATTACCGAGGAATGCCCGAAGGGACAGTGCACCAATCCATATGGCCAGACCAAGAGCATGATCGAACAGATTATGATGGATATGCAGAAGGCTGACCCGGAGTGGAATGTTGTCCTGCTGCGTTACTTCAACCCGATCGGCGCACACGCATCGGGTAAAATCGGAGAGGACCCCAATGGCATTCCGAATAACCTGATGCCATATATCACACAGGTTGCTGTCGGCAAGCGTGCAGAGCTGGGCGTCTTTGGCGATGATTATGATACCCCGGATGGCACAGGCGTGCGTGATTATATCCATGTTGTCGATTTGGCAAACGGACATGTCAAGGCATTGTCTGCAATCGAAAAGAAATGCGGACTGGAAATTTATAATCTGGGCACCGGTCAGGGGTATTCGGTTCTGGATGTTGTCCATGCCTTTGAGGAAGCAAATCAGCTCAAGATTCCGTATTCTATCAAGCCGCGCCGTGCAGGTGATATTGCAACCTGTTATTCTGATCCGGCGAAGGCGGAAAAAGAATTGGGCTGGAAGGCACAGTACGGTATTCTGGATATGTGCCGCGATTCCTGGAACTGGCAGAAGAGCAATCCAAACGGCTATCGGGACTAATGTGACAGCATCGTTATATTTCACTCCTTCTACCACCACCGCTACGCGGCAGTTTTCCTCCCTCAAAGAGGGAGGCGAATAAAGGAAAGCGCAGACAAGTTTGATTGCCCGGAGGTCTTTTTTATGGGAGTAACACTCAAAACACTTGCCGAGCATACCGGCTTTTCACTCACAACCATTTCGCGTGTCCTGAATAACGATCCAACCATGACTGTCAGTGAGGAAACGCGGCAAAGTATTCTTGATGCTGCACATAAGCTGGGCTATACTGGCGGCTCCGGTAGGCGGACACAACGCATTGTCAGTGACACCATGACCATTGGTATCGCAGAAATGCTGTCACCTGCCGAGCAGATGACAGACCCATATTTCCTGTATTTGAAAAACTTTGTCGAGCAATCGTGCTATGAGCATAAGCTGCAAACGGTCATGCTGCGTGCGGACGCGGATGGCTACCATGCCCTGTCGGCTTCTGGTATTGATGGTATCATTGCCATTGGCTTCTTTACGGATACACAGATCTCGTCCTTGCAGCTGTTGAGCAGCAATATTACGTTTTTGGATTCTTCCCCAAACGAACTGCTGTATGATTCCGTGATCCTGAATTTTGAGCTGGGAATCAAACAGGCGTTGGATTACCTGCGTGCACTGGGCCACTCCCGTATCAGCTTTATCGGGCCGAAGCGTCTGGGCGATGAACATATGCATATTGTACTGGAGCCGCGCAGACGGTACTATGAGCACTATATGCGTGAGGCCGGGTTATATCGCGCGGAACTGGTTGTAGAAGCGCCTATGCGCGATCAATTGGCGGTTGAGGAAGAATTTTACATGCGGATGCGTACCTGGAATCCCGGTATTGTTCCGACGGCAGTTGTCGCAGTGAATGAAGAATCCGCGATTGGCGTCATTCATGCCCTGCGCAAGCTACAGCAGCATATCCCGGAGGATATGAGCATCGTCAGCTTCAATGATACTGTTATGTCATCGGTTGTAGAACCTGCGCTTACCAGTATCAGCCCGCATCTGGATTATATGGCGGCTACTGCTGTGCGCCTTGTACAGCAGCGTGCATCGACACCGGCCCATCAGCCGGAACGCCATTTCCCCCAAAAGGTTGTCATTCCGCCCTCCCTGATTGTACGACAGAGTACAGCGGAGTTTGATGACGGTTTAGAATAAGGAAAGCCCGCCCACTTCTCGACATGTTTCGGGAAGCGGGCGGGTTTTTTATAGATATGGAAACAGGTAGTAGGTGTGTTATCTGCCGTTATGCAGGCTGCGGATGCTGTCGGTAGCAGTGCGATCCTTCTTCATGCCGGTGTTCAGCATCGTGCTGCACATGCACAGGGCACCGATCTCATTCCAAGTGTTCTTTTTCATCATGATAAGCCTCCTTTTCGGATTTCATGGGGTTACTTAGCGCGCTTTTTTTGTTTACGGGCATAGTATAGCCGAAATTACCGGCGGAAACAATAGCGAACTTGGTGGAACTTATCACGGATAAAATCAGGTAAAATGTAATTGTTCCCTTTTACCGTCAAAACGGCGTATTTCCTCCAGTTGAAGGCATTTTCACCAAATAAGATCTCGAATAGCGAAGTAAAACATTCATTTAATCTAGTAAAATTTACTAAATTTATGGAAAACAGTGAAAAACGGCAAAAAGTTTTCTAATTGCAGTTAACATTTTGACTGTTGATTGGTTCAAAACACGCTGTTATTTTTTTTGACGATACCGTATAATTAGTGTCAGAAACAAGGGATAACGTGCACGAAGTTCCTTCCATTCGCACCAAAAAGTTCATAAACATGGAGGTAAAAATCATGGCAAATGAAATGAATACCGCCAGACTGCCAGCGCGGCAGAAGTACGCGTTCGGTATCGGCGCAATTGGCAAAGATGCGATCTGCAACCTCGTTGGCGCATTCCTGATGCTATATTTTACAGACACACTGGGTTTGAATCCGGCGTTTGTCGGCGTTCTGTTCGCTGTTGCAAGAATTTGGGATGCGGTCAATGACCCGATGATGGGTATGATTTGTGATAACACCCGTACCCGTTTTGGTAAATTCCGTATCTGGTTGACAATCGGTACTTTGGTCAACTCTGTATTCTTTATTCTGCTGTTCACAACATTGGGTATCGAAAAAGGCTCTACCACAATGTATATTTACGTATCGGTTATGTACATCCTCTACGGCATGACCTACACGATCATGGACGTACCGTACTGGTCCTGGCTGCCAAACCTGTCGTCGAACCCGCATGAGCGCGAGAGCATCTCAGTTATTCCGCGTATCTTCGCTTCCTTCGGCGGTTTCATCGTATGCACCTTCGGCCTGCGCTTCATCAACTTCTTTAACAACAAGTTTGGTGACAACACCGTTATGCAGGAGCAGGCAGATGGTTCTCTGTTGAATATTTCTGAGACTGGCTTCACCGCTGTTGCTGTTTGCATCGTTGTTCTGTTCATCGTGTGCATCGGCATCACGGTTCTCAACGTAAAGGAAAAGCCGACCACTGGTGCTGCTGCGGCAGAAAAGACCGGCCTGAAGGAGACTTTCTCCATTATTATCCACAATGATCAGCTGGTTGCCTTCATCGGCCTGCTGCTGACCTTCAATCTGGCTACCCAGCTGCTCAAGGCTTTCGCTGTATACTACTTCAAGGAAGTTTGCCTGGCTGCTGATCTGTACTCCGTATTTGGTTTCACCATCATCTTCGAGATGATCGGCCTGTTCCTGTTCCCGGTTATCGCACGCCATCTGGCACGTGAAAAGGTTTACTTCCTGGCTTGCGGCCTGCCGATTATCGCTATGATCGCTCTGGCAATCTGCGGCTATGTTTGCCCGACCAGCTACGGTGCAGTTATTGCATGCTGCGCATTCCTGTTCTTCGGTTCCGGACTGTCTCTGGGCACCACAACCTGCTGCATCGCTGATGTTATCGACTACGGTGAAGTAAAGTTTGGCAAGCGCAACGAAGCAATCACCTGCTCTGCGCAGACGTTCCTGATGAAGGCTGCACAGGCTGTTACCGGTCTGCTGTCCGGTGTTGGCCTGACACTCGTTGGCTACAGCGCTGATCTGGCTGGCCATCAGGCAGCTGGTACCATTCTCGGCATCCGTGTCCTGATGTTTGTTATCCCAATCGTTCTGTGTGTCATCAGCTTCCTCATCTTCAAGTGTGTTTACAAGCTGAAGGGTGACAGGTTGACTGAGCTGACTGCACAGGTTAACGCGCTACACGCTGCACAGCCTGCTGCTGAGTAATTTTGTTTACTACCCACTCCTATCTATAACTCAATGCGGTTCGGGAAGGGCGACAGCCCTTCCCGGGCTAAAACCCACATCGTAAAGAGAGAGGCGATACCATGCAAATTCTATATCACGAGTCAAGCCGCACCTTCCATTTGCGCAACGACAGTATCAGCTATATCATCAAGGTTCTGCCAAATGACCAGCTCGGTCAGCTTTATTTTGGCAAGGCCATCCGTGATTGCGAATCCTTTGACCATCTGGTAGAGATGAACCATCGTCCGATGACTTCATATGTGTTTGAAGGGAACAAAAAGTTTTCGCTTGATCATATCAAGCAGGAATATCCCTCTTATGGCACGACAGATTTCCGACATCCCGCATTGGAGATCGTGCAGCCGAATGGCAGCCGTATCACCAACTTTACTTATGTTTCGTATTCCATTTCCACTGGCAAGCCGGCGCTGAAGGATTTGCCGGCTACGTATACAGAACGGGATGACGAGGCACAGACCCTGACCTTCCATCTGCGCGATGAGCTGTTGGATGTGGAGCTGGATCTGCATTACACCCTGTTCGCGGACCGTCCGGTCATCGCACGCAGCGCCTGCTTCACCAACAACGGCAGCATGGATCTGCACCTGACAACCGCAATGAGTCTGAACCTTGATCTGCCGGATTCCAACTATGAATTTGTGCACTTCTCCGGCGCATGGTCCCGTGAGCGCCACATGAAGGTTCGTAAGCTGGAAGCTGGTATTCAGAGCGTTGAGTCCACCCGCGGCACATCCTCACACAACCATAACCCGTTTGTGATCCTCAAGCGTCCGGAAACCACAGAATTTTCCGGCGAGGCAATCGGTTTTAGTCTGGTTTATTCCGGCAACTTCCTCGCACAGGTTGAGGTTGACAGCTGGGATATCACCCGCGTGACCATGGGTATTAACCCGTTCCAGTTTGATTGGAAGCTGGAGCCGGGTGAAAGCTTCCAGACTCCGGAAGCCGTTATGGTTTACTCCGTGGATGGGCTGAACGGCATGAGCCAAACCTTCCACAAGCTGTATCAGAAGCGTCTGGCACGCGGTTACTGGCGTGACCGCACCCGTCCGATCCTGATCAATAACTGGGAAGCAACCTATTTTGATTTTACCGAAGACAAGCTGGTCAAGATTGCAGAAACTGCAAAGAACGACGGCGTAGAGCTGTTTGTTCTGGATGACGGCTGGTTCGGTGCGCGCTGCAATGACTTTGCCGGCCTGGGTGACTGGGTTGCAAATCCGGACCGTCTGGCAAACGGCATCACTGGTTTGGCAGAACGCATCGACAGGCTCGGCATGAAGTTCGGCCTCTGGTTCGAGCCGGAAATGGTCAACAAGGATTCTGACCTGTTCCGCGCACATCCGGACTGGCGTATCTGCACCCCGGACCGTCGCGCTTCCCATGGCCGCAACCAGTTCGTACTCGACTTTACCCGTCAGGAGGTTGTGGATGCAATCTACGACATGATGGCAAAGATCCTGTCCGAAGCAAAGGTGTCCTACATCAAGTGGGATATGAACCGCTGTATTACCGAAGCATTTTCCGCTTCTCTGCCGGCTGACCGTCAGGGTGAGTTGTTCCATCGATATATTCTCGGTGTCTACCAGCTGTATGACCGCCTGACCACCAATTTCCCGCAGGTTCTGTTTGAGTCCTGTGCATCTGGCGGCGGACGCTTTGATCCGGGCCTGTTATATTATGCACCGCAGGGCTGGGCAAGTGATGACTCCGATGCCATCGAGCGTCTGAAAATTCAGTACGGTACCTCCATGTGCTACCCGATCAGCAGCATCGGCGCACACGTATCCGCGGTTCCGAACCATCAGGTTTTCCGCACGACTCCGATTGAAACTCGTGCTAATGTCGCGCATTTCGGCACCTTTGGCTATGAGCTGGATTTGAACAAGCTGTCGGAGGAAGAGCGCGAGCTGGTTCGGGAACAGATCAAGTTCATGAAGGAGTATCGCGAGGTGATTCAGTTCGGTACCTTCTATCGTTTGATCAGCCCGTTTGAAAACAGCAACTTCACGGCATGGATGGTTGTCAGCGAGGATAAGAAAATCGCGCTGGTTGGCTACTACAAGATTCTGAATCTGGTCAACGCCGGCTATCACCGTGTCAAGCTGTGTGGCTTGGAGCCCGATCTGTGTTACACGGTAACTGGTTACCGCGAGAATCCGGCAACCAGCCACTATGGCGATGAGCTGATGCATGTCGGCCTGCTCACCACAGACGGCGCTTCCGGCGAGCCGGATACAAGTGTTGAGCATATCAGCAAGGATTTTGACTCCTGCATTTTCGTGCTCCGCGCACAATAATTCAGCCTATTCCATTCCTTTATCCATTTTATCCTAATATGCAGAAACCGGCACAGGAAACTGTGCCGGTCTCTCACAATCACAAACCCTTTTTGTGACGTAGCTGCTCGATACTCATACGCTCGATCTCACGGTTTGTCTTGCGGTATTGCGTCGGAGTCATACCTGTTTTCAGCTTGAAGGCTTTGGAAAATACCAACGGGTCACGATAGCCGCACATGTCGGCAATTGCACCAATGGACAAATCTGTAATCGTCAGCTGTTCCTTGGCACGGGTCAGGCGAAAATTTGCCAGATATGCATTCGGAGATACCTGTAAGATGTTCTGGAACAATGTCGAAAGGTAATTGCGGCTGATACCTACATGGTCAGCAATGTCCTGTACCTTGATATCATCCGCATAGTTTTCCTGAATAAATTCCGTCGCAGCACGCACATAGTAATTCTGACGCTCCAGCTGAAACGTGCTGGCACGATTCGTTAGATCATGG